>CADCVY010000070.1 GCA_902806275.1 uncultured Sphingomonas sp.
GCACCTCGCTTGGGTGTGAGAGCGGGGGGACATGCTGCACGCCGCTGAGCATTTCGAGCAAATGAGCCACAACGCGCTCCAGGCCGCCGAACGCGCCGCCACGTTGGATGAGCGAATAAGGTGCCTCGAGACGGCGCAGCGATATGCGCACCTGGCTTGTGCGGAGCGGAAGCGATCGAACGTCTATGGGTTCAGCCCAGGCCGCAGGTAAGATGGTCGCCTGAGAACATTGCGTGCACCCCGCAATTTGGATTGACCCGGCGACAGACACCTTGGGTGGCACGCAGACGTTTCGCGCAAACTGATCCAGCAGTTGGAACTTCAGGCGGCAGGCCGCGGTTGGCCGGGTTCACCGTTGGAGCAGCGATCGTGACCAGCAAAGACCCGCAGCCGCCCTTTATGGCGCAACCGCAGCCGATGCCCGGAATGACCGACCTGATGGATCCACGGCCCGACCACGGCGAGCACGATTATCGCGGTAGCGGCCGGCTTCAGGACAAAAAGGCGATCATCACAGGCGGGGACAGCGGCATCGGACATGCGGTCGCAATCGCCTTTGCACGCGAAGGCGCCGACGTTCTCATCAGCTACCTGCCCGAGGAAGAAGACGATGCGCAGCAGGTGCGCAAGGAGATCGAAGACGCCGGCAGGACCGCATTGCTGGCCCCGGGAGACATCTCCAGCGCGGACCACTGCCGCGCAATTGTTGCGCATGCAGTGGAGGAGTTCGGACGCATCGACGTCCTGGTGAACAACGCCGCGCATCAGGACACCTTCAAGGCGATCGAGGAGATTACCGACGAAGAGTGGGAGCTTACGTTCGCAGTCAACATCCACTCGATGTTCTATCTGACCAAGGCTGCCGTGCCGCACATGAAGCCGGGCGCATCGATCATCAACACCACTTCGGTTCAGGCGGATGACCCCAGCCAGGAGCTGCTCGCGTACGCCAGCACCAAGGGCGCGATCCAGAACTTCACGGGAGGCCTCGCCCAGATGCTGGCGGACAAAGGAATTCGCGCGAACTGCGTCGCGCCCGGACCGATCTGGACGCCGCTGATCCCCGCCACCATGCCCGAGGAGAAAGTGACCAGCTTCGGCGAGCAGGTGCCGCTGAAGCGCCCCGGTCAGCCACGAGAGCTTGCACCCGTGTACGTGCTGCTAGCGTCCGATGAAGCAAGCTATATTTCGGGTTCGACTGTGGCTGTCACCGGAGGCAAGCCAATAATCTAGTGGCGTGAGCCGGTTCTGTTCCGCGCCATTCCTGCACTGCAGGTGATGACGGGCGTGCCGCGCAACGAACGCACGCCATAGACGTATATGCCCTGTCGGTAGGTGAGCATGGAGGCTTGAATGGCACGATCCCGCGAGAAGCGTGGCAAGGACGAAACCGCGGCCGCGGAAAAGAAGGTCAAGGCTACCGGCAAGCGCGCCGGCGGCGCTCGCGGCGGGATCACCGCCCCGGTCACACCGTCTCCGGAATTGGCCGAGATCGTCGGCAGCAAGGACCTGCCCCGCAGCGAGGTCGTCAGCAAGATGTGGACCTACATCAAGAAGAACGATCTTCAGGACGCCAAGGACCGCCGCCAGATCAACGCCGACGACAAGCTCGCCAAGATTTTCGGCAAGAAGGCGGTCAGCATGTTCGAGATGAACAAGCATTTGAGCAGCCATCTCACCGCGACCAAGGGCTGACGCGAGAGAATCTGGCCCGTTGAGAGTGCGATCGGGCGGCCCGATCGGCCCGAGCTTGCCTGCCCGGCGACCCCGAGCCAAGGCGGCGTGGATGAGCTACGATATCGAACGCATCCGCACGAACTTTCCTGCGCTCCAGCGGGAGTTTAACGGCCGCCCGATCATCTTCTTCGACAACCCGGCCGGGACGCAGGTTCCGCGCGCGGTGGTCGAGAGGATGAACGATGCCATGTTTCACAAGAACGCCAACCTTGGCGGGTCGTTTGCCACTTCGGCGGATGCGCAGCGGCTGGTCGACGAGGCGCATCGCGCGGGCGAGCTGTTCGTGAACGCTCAACACCCCGGCGAAGTGTTCTTCGGGCAGAGCATGACGACGCTGACCTTCGGAATGTCGCGCACGATCTGCGCCGATTTCGCGCCCGGGGATGAAATCATTCTCACCCGTATGGATCACGATGCCAACGTTGCGCCGTGGCTGCTTGCGGCTGAAGACCGCGGGCTGCTCGTGCGCTGGCTCGACTTCTCGGACGAGACGTTCGAGTTCGATCTCGGCGATCTCAGCCGCCTTGTCACCGATCGAACGCGCCTGATCGCGTTCAATTACGCAAGCAACGTCACCGGGACGATCAACGATGTGGCAGGCGCCGCGCGTATTGCGCACGATGCCGGAGCGCAGTTGTTCGTCGACGCCGTCCAATACGCCCCGCACGGCCTCGTCGATGTCGCAGCACTGGGATGCGACTATCTCGTCTGCTCGGCCTACAAGTTCTTCGGACCGCACTACGGCATGCTGTGGGGTCGCCGGGAGCGGCTGCAGGCTCTTCGGGCATACAAGGTCCGGGCCGTCTCCGACGAGCTGCCTGGACGCTTCACGACGGGCACCACGAATCGGGAGCAACTCGCCGGCGTGCACGCGGCGATCGACTATCTGGCTGAGCTGGGGGACGGCTACGGCAATCCTGCTGGGACCGACCTGCGTTCGCGGCTGGCGGCCGGATACGCGACAACGAAAGCTTATGAGGATGGGCTTACCCAACGGTTGATCGAGGGGCTACTCACGATCCGCGGCGTCCGAGTGCTCGGCATCACCGATCCGGCCAATTTCTCCCAGCGGGTCTCGACGGTCAGCTTTGTTGCCGGGGCCATTGCTGCGCCGGACATCGAATCGGCCTTGTCGCGCGAGGGGATGCAGGTGTGGGACGGGCACAATTACGCGCTCGAGATCTATCGCAAGCTGGGCCTGCTCGAAGCCGGTGGCGGCGTCCGCATCGGGCCGGTGCACTACAACACGGTCGAAGAAGTCGACCGCACGCTCGAGCGGCTGGAGCAGGTGATCAGAAGCTGACGGCGGCTCCGCTTGCCTGTACTCTCAAGCATCAGGGTGACCCCGGCGCAGCTCACCTCTACTTCTTCTCGGTCGACTTCAAGACCGGGAGCACCCACAATGTGCCCACGGTTGCAACCGACAGCAGGCCGGCGACGTCGTAGCTACCAACGCCCACGGCAACGCCGATGGCACCGGTGATCCAGAGACTCGCGGCGGTGGCGGTTCCCTTGACGCTGTCTTCGCGCCTGAGGATCGCACCGCCGCCGATGAAGCCCATGCCGGTGATCAGCCCTTCGATGATCCGTGCCATCGCTTCGGGCTCTACGCCGACAATGCCTTCGGCCGCTTCGATGAATCCGCAAGTGGCGACCGCCACGAGTGGGAAGGTCCTCAACCCTGCGCTGCGTTCTTCGTGCTCGCGGTTCCAGCCGATCGGAAAGGCGAGCACATAAGCGACGAGGAGCGAAACGAGATGCGGAAGTGGATTGAACTCGTCAGCGCCGAACAACGTTTCAAGCATGAGTACAGCTCCCCCGCCCCGCACACCTTCAATCAGGCTTTAGTGCTTATCGCTACTCTTAAGGGAACAGCGTCGTAAGCCAGTAGAATAGTGCGGCAACCGTTGCCGAAGCTGGGATCGTGATGACCCAGGCGCTCACGACGTTCTGCGCTACTTGCCACCGGACCGCCGATGCGCGGCGCGCCGCTCCGGCGCCGATGATGCAGCCGGTGATGGTGTGGGTAGTGGATACCGGTATTCCCAGCCACGAGGCAGTGAACAGGATAAGCGTCCCGCCCGTGGACGCGCTGAAGCCTTGATGCTGCGACAGCTTGGTGATGCGGGTGCCCATCGTTTCGATGATGCGCCACCCGCCGGTGAGGGTGCCCAGACCAATGGCGATGTAGCAGCTGATCGCGACCCAGTGCGGGACGTGGAAATCGCCCTGCAGGTAGCCCGTGGAGTACAAGAGCACTGCAATTATGCCCATCGTCTTTTGCGCGTCATTCAAGCCGTGGCCAACCGAGTAGGTCGCGGACGAGATCAAGTGCAGTGCGCGAAAGACGCGCTCAGCTCCCGCGGCACTCGCACGCACTCCCAGCCAGCTCGTCACCAGCATGACCACCATGGCCAAAAGCATGCCCAGCGTAGGTGAAAGCACGATCGCGATCAGGGTCTTGTTGAGTCCGGACCATTGGACGCCGGTGAGGCCGGCATGGGCAACACCCGCGCCGATGATGCCGCCGACCAGCGCATGGCTCGACGAAGAAGGGATGCCTTTGAGCCACGTCACGACGTTCCAGAACATCGCCCCAACCAGTGCCCCGAACACCACCGCAGGCGTGACCAGGTCCTTGTCGATCAGCCCCTTGCCGATCGTATCGGCGACCCTGTGCAGCTCCGGAACGGCAAGCGACAGGAAGTAGGCCGAGAAGTTGAAAAAGGCTGCGAAGGCCACGGCCTTCGCCGGGCCGAGGAGCCGAGTGGCAACGACCGTCGCGATTGAGTTGGCAGCGTCGTGCAGACCGTTGAGGAAGTCGAACGCCAGCGCCAGCGCGATCAGGCCGACCAGCAATGGAAGCGCGAGTTCGTGCATCTATGCGTGGTCGATGACGATGCCGTCGATCTCGTTCGCGACGTCCTCGAAAGCATCGGTGACGCGCTCAAGATTGCGGAACACCTCGCGGGCCACCGCAAATTGCAGCGGATCGGCCTTGGCGGTTTGGAATGCCCGCTTGAGGCCACTGGCGTGGATGTCGTCGGCTTCGCCCTCCAGGCTGACAAGTCGGCCGGTCAGCTCGTGAAGCCGGGCGCCGTTGGCGCTCACGTTGCGCAGCAGCGGGACGGCTTTGGCAGTGACCGTCGCGGCCTCGGAGATCAGGCCGACGATCTCCTTCATTTCCGGACGAAGCTCACGAAGTTGGTACAAGTCGATGGCCCGGGCCGCCGCGAGCATTTCGTCGATCGCATCGTCCATGGCGCCGATCAACGACGTGATGGCGCCTCGGTCGAAAGGCGTGAGGAAAGTCTTGCGGACCGCCGTAAGCACCTGCCGGATGACGTCGTCCGCATCGTGCTCATGGTCCTGGATCGTCTGCAGCAGTGCCTGGGGAGAAACGCTATCGCTCGCCAGCTCGCTTAAGGCCTGGGCGGCTCCCACCAGCGTATTCGCATGAGCTTCGAACATCCCGAAAAAGTCGCCTCGGTGGGGCAGCAATCGCTGAAACCAAGCGAACATAGGCGATAGTGCTCCCCCGTGGCGTAACGCGTGTAGATCAGCCCGGCGAGGCCAGCAACGGCCCGGCTATGCCTGAACCAGTCCATACACGATGATCGCTGCAGCCCCACAGCCCAGCAATGCCGCGGATGCTCGGGCAACACGGTTCCGCGGGTCGGCCTCCTGCCACGCAAGGACAGCCAGCCACAGGCACGCGAACGCCTCCAAACCAAGTACAGTCCGGGCGAGTAGCTCAGGCGTCACTCGCTTGCTCTGGTGAGGGAGTTCTCCCCTGGCAAGGGTGATGCCGTTCCCACCGGGCATCGGAGGGTTAGTCCGCCGGGCTTGCCAGCGAGTTGTCCTCGCTCAGCGGCTGAGAGCGGGGTGCCTGCTCATTCCGCCGGCACGAGCGCTGGCGCCGGGTCGCCGCCGCGCCGGCGCCTTGCGCGGAGTTGTTCGGCGGCATTGCGGCAGACCACGTAGAAGGTCGGCGTGTAGATCAATCCAAAGGTGGTGACGCCGATCATCCCGAAGAACACCGCGGTGCCGAGGGCCTGGCGAAGCTCCGCTCCGGCGCCGGTGGAGATCACCAGCGGCAAGGTGCCCAGGATGAACGCGAAGCTGGTCATCAGGATCGGCCGCAGGCGTAGCCGCGCCGCTTCGACCGCGGCCTCGACGATCGACGCGCCGCGTTCCTCGGCCTGCTTGGCGAACTCCACTATCAGGATCGCGTTCTTGGCCGCCAGCGCCACCAAGACCACGAGCCCGATCTGCGTCAGGATGTTGTTGTCCATGCCGCGCAGGTTCACGCCGAGCATCGCGGCAAGTAGCGTCATCGGCACGATCAGGATCACCGCGATCGGCAAGGCGACGCTCTCGAACTGGGCCGCGAGCACCAGGAACACGAACACCACCGCCAGGCCGAAGACGATCCCCGCCGTGCTGCCTGCTGCTTTCTGCTGGTAGGCAAGGTCGGTCCATTCCGTCTTGAAGCCGGGCGGCAGAGTCGAGGCGATCTGCTCCATCGCCGCCAGCGCCTGGCCGGTGGACACGCCCGGCGCCGCTTCGCCGTCCATCTCCACGGCCGGGAACAGGTTGAAGCGGGTCACGCGGTATGGGCCGGTGCGGTCCTCGAGCGTTGCCACCGATCCCAGCGGGACCATCGCGCCATTGTCCGAACGCGTCTTCAGCTGGCCGATGTCGGCGCTGTCGTCGCGGAAGCGCGAGTCGGCCTGCGCAGTGACCCGGTAGGTGCGGCCGAGCAGGTTGAAGTCGTTGACGTAGCCCGAGCCCAAGTAAACCTGCAGCGCTTCGAACACGCGTTGTGGCGGCACGCCCAGCATGTCGGCCTTGGTGCGATCGACATCGGCGAACACCCGCGGCGTCGACGCATTGTAAAGCGTGAAAACGTTGGCGAGCTGCTTGTTCTGCGCCGCCTGGCCCATGAACGCGAACGCCGAGCCTTCCATGGCCTTGAACCCGGCATTGCCGCGGTCCTGTATCATCATCCGGAAGCCGCCCGAGCCGATGCCCTGGATGACGGGTGGCGGGATGACGAACACCATGGCTTCGTCGATGTCGGCCAGCGCCGCGCGCATTTCGCCGACGATCGCTGCCTCGGTGCGGCCGGTACCGGCGCGGTCTTCATAGGGCGCGAAGGTCAGGTAAGCGGCACCGGCGTTCGACGCCTGGGTGCCCGAGGCGCCGTCGAAGCCGGCGAACATCACGGCTTCCTCGACGCCGTCGATCTTGGTCAGGCGGCTCGCAACCTTCTTCAGCACTGCATCGGTGCGTTCCAGCGAGCTGCCGGCGGGGAGCTGCACTGCGGCGAGCGCGTATCCCTGGTCCTGCGCGGGGACGAAGCCGGCCGGAGTCGCCCAGAACAGGGTCAGCGTGGCCGCGATCAGCGCGGCGTAGGTCGCCATCACCTTGCGCGGGTTGGTGATCAGCTTGCGCGTCGCCCGCCCGTACCAGGCGGAGAAGCGGTCGAAGCCGTGGTTGAAGCGCTCGCCGGCGCAATGAACCAGGCGCTTCCACCCCGAGCTCGGCTCGGCACCCTTGGGCCGCAGCAGCAGCGCGGCCAGCGCCGGCGACAAGGTCAGCGACAGGACCAGCGAGATGATTGTGGCGCTGGAGATGGTCACCGCGAACTGACGGTAGAACTCGCCCGACAGGCCGGTCAGGAACATGGTCGGCACGAACACCGCGCACAGCACCAGCACGATGGCGACCAGGGCGGTGGATACTTCATCCATCGATCGCCGCGCCGCCTCGAGCGGGCTCAGGCCCTTTTCCAGGTTGCGCTCGACATTCTCGACCACAACGATGGCGTCGTCGACGACGATGCCGATCGCCAGCACCAGGCCGAACATCGACAGGGTGTTGAGCGAATAGCCAAGCGCGGCAAGCACGGCGAGGCTGCCGATGAGGGACACCGGAATTGCGATCACCGGGATGATCGCGGCGCGCCAGCTCTGCAGGAACACCAGGATCACCAGAACGACTAGCGCGATGGCCTCAAGCAGTGTGACCTGCACCGCTTCCATCGACTTTCTGATGAACTCGGTCGGGTTCCAGATGACGCGATAGGCGACGCCAGATGGGAAGTCCTTGGACGCCGCTTCCATTTCGCTGATGATCCCCTCGGCCGCGGCAAGCGCATTGGTGCCGGGACGCTGGGTGATGCCGAGGATCAGCGAATCCTGGCCCGAAAGGTAGCCGTTGACGCCGTAATCGTCGGCGCCGAGCTCCACGCGGGCGACGTCCGACAGCCGCGTGACCGCACCGTCGGGCGCCGTCTTGACGATCATGCCGGCGAAATCCTGCGGCTGGTTGAAGCGGCCCTGCGTTTCGACATTGAGCTGGTAGGCCGAGCCATTGGCGTATGGCGGCTGACCGAGCGTGCCGGCGGCGACCTGCACGTTCTGGCCGCGCAAGGCGGCGACGATCTCGCCGGCGGTGATGCCTCGGGCCGAAGCGCGGCCCGGGTCGATCCACACCCGCATCGCATAGTCGCGGCCGCCGAAGATCATCACGTCGCCGATGCCTTCGACCCGGGTCAGCCGGTCGCGCACCTGGCCGAGGATGTAGTTCGACATGTAGGCGCGGTCGCGGCTGCGGTCGGGGGAGACGATGTTGATCGCCATCAGCCACGACGGCAGCGACTTGCGGGTGACGACTCCGAAGCGCCGGACCTCCTCGGGCAGGCTTGGCTCGGCCAGCGCGACGCGGTTCTGCACCAGCACCTGCGCCTGGTCGAGATCGGTGCCGAGCTTGAACGTAACAGTGACGTTGAGCCGGCCATCGCCGGTCGACTGGCTCGACAAATAGAGCATGTCGTCGACGCCGTTGATCTGCTGCTCCAGCGGCGCCGCGACGGTATCGGCAACCGTTTCCGCCGACGCGCCCGGATAGTTGGCGCTGACGGTGATCGTCGGCGGCACCACGTCGGGATATTGCGACACCGGCAGGCCAAGGTACGACATCGCCCCGACGAGGGTGATCACGATGGCGATCACCGCCGCGAAGATCGGACGGTCGATGAAGATGCGGGACAGGCGCATGACTTACCTTGACGAAGAAGAGGAAGCGAAGCTGGCGCTGCTCGCAGGCTGAGCGGTCGCGGCGACGCTTGGCGTCTTGACCGGCTCGGGCACGATGCGGGTCAGCTTGGCCTGGATCGGCAGCCCCGGCATCATCCGCTGGTGACCGCGGATGATCACCCGCGCATTGGGCGCGAGGCCGCTCTTGATGACACGCAGGCCGTCAACCACCGGCCCGACGGTAACCGGGACCGGCAGGGGCTGACCCTTGGCGTCGAGCGTCATCACCATCTTGCCGGCTTGGTCGGTCAGCACCGCACTGTCGGGCACGAGCAAAGCGGCAACAGGCCGCCCGCTCGATGAGCGCATGCTGCCGAACATGCCAGGCGTGAGGAAGGCGTCGCGGTTCGGGATCACGGCCCGCGCCCGGATGGTGCCCGAGTTCGGGTCGAGGCCATTGTCGGTGAAGTCGACCCGGCCGCGCCAGCTGTAGCCAGGCTCGTCCTGAAGGCGGATCTCGACTTCCTGCGGTCCGGTGGCGCCGGCGGCGCGGTCACGCTGGCGCTTGAGCTGCAGCGACTCGGAAACGTCAAAGGTGAAGTAGACCGGGTCTATCGCGTTGATGGTCGTCAGCACCGTTGCCGTGCCGCTGTTGCCGCCGGTGACCAGACTGCCGGCGTCGATCCGCCGATCCGAGACCTTGCCGCCGATCGGCGCCCGGACGCGCGTGAACTCGAGATCGAGGGCCCGTTGGCGGACGACCGCTTCGGCCGCGGCGATGCCGGATCCTGCGGAACGGGCAGTCGCCTGGAGGCTGTCGTAATCGTCGCGCGACACGAAACCCTTGGCCAGCAGTTGCTCGGCGCGGCGCAGCTGGATGTTCGCCAGCGACGCGGCGGTGCGGGCGGCGTTCAGCCGCGCCTGCGCTTCGGACAGCTCGGCCTGGAACGGGCGCTGGTCGATGGTGAACAGCAATTGTCCCGGCCGCACGTAATCGCCGTCGCGGAAGTGGACCGCCTGCAACTGACCCGAAACGCGCGGGCGGATCTCGACCGAGCGGCTTGGCTCGAAGCGGCCGGTATATTCGTCATATTCGACGATCGTGCGCTGCAGTGGGGTGGCGACGGCGACTTCCGCGGCCGGCATCGCCTGCGCCGGCTGCTTGCCGCCGGTCACGAACAGATAGGCGATGGCGGCCACTGCCAGGACCGCCACCAGGGCCGCGGCCGCGCGGGTTGCGGGCGGCCAGCGGCGGGCGCGAACGATCAGCGTCTCGCGGCTGGTGCCGTCGCCGGCTTCGTTGAAGGTCTTGGCTTGAAAGGTCACGCGAACGCCTCCGTTGAAGTGCGGACCACATCCGCGTGCACCGCCTTGCGGATGCTGTTGACCAGCAGCTCGTATTGGTCGCTGCTGAACCCGGCCGAGAGGAAGTCGGCGACGTCGGAGCCAGGCACGGTGAAGCCATAGTGCCAGCTCAGCACGGCGATGCGGCGGAGCGATTCGAGCCGGTCATTGGCAAGCGCCGGATTGCTGCGGCCCGCAAGCGCGTTCCACATCCGGCGCAGTGTTCCCGACTTGCGAACCGTCCACAAGCGGTCGACCCGCGCCAGGCGGATCACCGACCATTCCAACGGCGTGAAGTTGGCCTGCGCCACGATCGGCAACGCCGCGGGGGCGCCGGCAAGCGGCGTGGCATGTTCAAGATCGATCCGCGCAAGATAGGCCATGCTAGTTTCTCCAAGTCCTGCGGACACGTGTCCACGCTCGCCGGGAGAGGGGGGAAATCCCGGCGTTGGCGACACGGTCCGCAGGCGCACAACTGTCCCTTCGCCGAAGAGGGGAGCATTCGGCCCGGGTCAGCTTGCAATGTTGTTTTGACTCACAGGCGGGCGTTTGAACCCGCGGGCAACGTCAGGTCAGCGGCGGGGACCGATGACTTGAAAAGCCGGTGCAGTTACTCAGCGCCGTCTTTCTATACTGACCAGTACAGAGTCGGTGACCCGACGGTCAAGCGTTATTTGTGTACCGGGCGATAAAAAAGTTTGGGGAGCCGATAAGCTCAGCTGCTTGGCCACATGGCGAGGCTGGTGTCGACGAGCCGGTCGAGCTGCTCGCGGGTGGCGCCGCTCGTGGCCTGGATGGAGATGCCCTGGAACACCGCCTTCATGAAGTCGGCCAAGCCGGCAACGTCGATGTGGTCTGGCAGATCGCCCTCGTCCCGCGCCCGCTGCAAGCGGTCGACGATCGCCTGGTGAACCATCTTTCCGCGCTCCGCGAGTTCGTCGCGGATCATTTGCGAGTCGGGGCCGCCTGCAACCGATGCGATCACTTGCAGACACCCGTGGGGTTCGCCGCAGCCTTTCATATTCTCGACTGCGCCGCGCAGCATCGCTTCCGCCACCTCGCGCGCGGTCGGCTTGGCGAGCGCCTTGCCGACGTAATCCATCTTCTCGCGCTCGTAGAGGTCGAGCGCCTTGCGGAAGAGCGCTTCCTTGTTGCCGAACGCCGCGTAGAGGCTTGGGCGGGTGATCCCCATCGCCTCGGTCAAATCGGTCAGAGAGGCGGCGTCGTAGCCCTTGGTCCAGAACACGCGGAGCGCCGCGGCGAGCGCGCCGTCGACGCAGAATTCCCGCGGGCGGCCGCGCGAACAAATGGACCCGAACTTATTCATATCGAGCGGTACATATTGCTTTGTACCGGAAAAGCCAGCGGTTTCTTGCCGGCGTGCCGAACGCCTCAGCGGCGGTCGGGGCGGAACCCCGCCTGCCGCAGCCGCACCAGCTCGTCAGCCGACAAGCGGGTCATGCCGTTCTGCTGGAGGTCGCGCACATAATCGGGATTGACGCCGTGAATGCGCAACTGGACCAGCTGCTCGCCGGTCAAGCCGCGGTATCCAAGCGCGGCAAACTCGTTGATATGCTCGGCGCGAACCCCGTGAATGCCCATCGATACAATGTCGTCCGCCCGGAATGCACCGCCGCGCAGCGCGGCGTAGGCGCGCACCATTTCCGGGCGCACGCCGTGGATGCGGAACGAGACCAGGTCCTTGGCCTGGATGCTTCCGAACTGCGGGCCGATGGCTGCGATCTCGCGGACATACTCGGGGCGGACCCCGTGGATGCGCATGCTGACCACATCGGACGCGCTGAGCTGGCGAAACTGCGGGCCGATGGCGGCCAGTTCGCGGAGGTAATCAACGTCGACGCCGTGAATCTTGAACGACACCAGGTCCTCGGCCGACTTCAGCCGGTAGCCCGTGGCGGCCAGCCCGCGCACATAATCGCCGGACACGCCGTGGACGGCCATGGAGACGAGTTGGCTGACGGTCGGCCGGACATAGCCGATCGACGCCATCGCATCGATCAGCCCGCGATTGACCCGGCTGAGGGCAAGCGTGAACGCCTGTTCGGTGCTTGGCCGGCCGATGCCGCGCGCCTGCAGGTAATCGGCGAACGCGGGATCGGTGGTGAAGCTGCAGCTGCCCTCTCCGCGCCAACTGCCGGCCGTGCCGGCGCAGTCGAGCCGTCCCGCGTCGCGCACTAAAGCAAACCGCACGGGCTGACGCGCCCCGCCCAGCTGCGCGGCGCTCAACCCCGGCAGTTCGCTGACGCGGTAGCTGTTGGACCACATCGAGCGATCGCTGCCCGACCGCCGTTCAAAGGCGAGCTGGACCTGGTCGCCGCCGCGCAGCGAGTTCGGCCGTTCGATCGTCCAGGTCACCGCCAGCGGCTGGGCGGCGGCCGGCGCCGCGCCCGGCAGCGCCAGCATGCCGGCGATCGGGATCAAGTACCGCATGCTTCTCTCCCTTACTCGTAACGCAGAGCGTGGATCGGATTGGCCCGGGCGATCTTCAGCGCATGGCCGACCACCGTCGCGACCGCAATGCCGAGCGCGACTGCGGCGGCGAGCAGGAACGGCGCCGGCCCTAGCGTGATGCGGTCGTCAAAGCCGTTCAGCCAGTCGCGCATCAGCCACCAGGCGGCGGGCCAGGCGATCACGTTGGCAATGATCACCGGGCGGCTGAACTGCCACACCAGCAACTGCACGATGTCGCGGGTGCGCGCACCCAGCACCTTGCGGATGCCGATCTCCTTGGTGCGCCGCTCGGCGGTGAAGGCGGCCAGGCCGAACAGGCCGAGACAGCCGATGATCACGGCCAGCAGCGAGAAAGCCGCGAAGATCTTCGCCCGCGCGTCCTCGGCCTCGTACAGCTCGCCCATGATGGACTCGCTGAACTCGGCGTTGAACGGCACTTCGCTGGTGATCTTCTTCCACTCGCGCTCGACCGCCGCCCGAACGGTTGCGGGGTCGCCGTTGTAGCGGACGATCATGTAGCTCTGCCCCTGGTTGCTGTTGCGGAACATGATGGCGTCGATCGGCTGGCGGATGGAGCGGAAGCGGGTGTCGCCAACCACTCCGATGATGGTGATGTTGGTTTGCCCGGCCTCGTCGCCGAACAGCTGGCCCTTGACCGTCTTACCCACCGCATCCTCGGGCGATTTAAAGCCGAGGCGCTTGGCGGCATGTTGGTTGAGCACCACGTTCACGCCCCTCGTCGCGAGCGCTTTCTCCACCGCAGGATCGTTCGGATAGGGCGTGGTCATGTCGTCCATTGGCCGGTCAGCATCGAACCAGCGCCCGGCTTTCAGGCTCAGGCCCATCGCTTCGAGGAAGCCCTCGTCGACACTATACTGACCGATCAGCAGCTGCTTGGTGCTGCCGGGCGGCTGGATGAACGTGTTGTTGTTGTTCTCGGTAGCGACGCCGATGTCGGTGCGCCCAACCGCTGTCACGCCGGGCACCCGCTTCATCCGCTCGACGATGGTCTCGCCCATCGGGATCAGCTGCGCGCGAGCGATCTCATCCACCTGCAAGATTTTCTCGCGCTTGTACCCGGGGTCGACCGAACGTGCGTAGACGGTCTGGCCGTAAACCACAGCGGTGCAGATGATGAGGCCGATGGACACTGCGAACTGCAGGACTACGAGGCCGGCGCGCAGTCGACCTGAGCCGGGGGTCTCGGCCGCGGAACGGTTGGCTTTCAGCACTTGCGCCGGTTGGAACCGCGACAGGAACATGGCCGGATACAGACCGCTCAAGATCCCCACCAGCAACGTCAGCCCGATGGCCGGGAGCAAAATGCCGCCGGAGCCGAGATAGTTGAGGTTAAGGTCCGCTTCGAGGAATGCGGCGAACGGCCTCACGAGCAGCTCGACCAAGGCCAGCGCGACCAGCATGGATGCCGCCGCGATCAGGATCGACTCGCTGACGAACTGCACGACAAGCTGTCGGCGGGTCGCCCCAAGCACCTTACGCAGCGCCACCTCGCGGGCGCGCTGGCTGGCCCGGGCGGTCGCTAGGTTGGTGAAGTTCACCACCGCCATGCCGAGGATCAAGACGGCGATCACAGCGAAGGTGGTGACGGTGCGGCGATCGTTGCCTGGCGTCATCTCGCCGTCCTGGGCCTCGCCCAGGTGGACGTCGCGGACTTTAGT
>CADCVY010000071.1 GCA_902806275.1 uncultured Sphingomonas sp.
GCTGCCGGCAGCTTGCGCATGTCCACATGCTTCATCCCACCGACTTGGGGCGAACCTACTTGGCCTCAAGTTCGCCCAGGCCGGATCAATAACATTCACCGCGGACCACCCAGTGGGGGCCGATCAGGCCGAGGCAGGACTTCATCGGGCCGCCACAGGTCGGCTGGCGCCGATAGTCTTGCGTGCTACTCCACCCGGATCCCACCCTCGCGAACGACGCGGGACCAGCGCGTCCGGTCGCGCTCGATCAACGCGGCGAACTCGGCCGGTGTGCCAGGCTCAGGATCGACACCCTGGGCTGTGAGTTTCGCGCGGACTTCCGGCCGAGCGAGCAGCGCCGCGAGCTCACGGTGCAGGCGCGCCACGACCGCCGGGGGCGTGCCGGTCGGTACCGCGACGCCGTACCAGCCCACCCCCTCGTAGCCTGGCACACCGGACTCGGCGGCCGGCGGCACGTCGGGCAGCGCGGAGTGGCGCCGTGCCGTGGTGACGGCGACGGCGCGCACCCGGCCGTCCCGGATGTGAGGCAGCGCGGTCGGGATGGTATCGAACATCATCTGCAGCCGGCCGCCCACAGTGTCGACCATCGAAGGGCCGGTGCCGCGATAGGGTATGTGCTGGATGTCCACCCCAGCCATCTGCTTGAGCAGCTCCATGAAGAGGTGCTGCGCGCTGCCGGTACCGCCCGAGCCGTAGCTCATCTGGCCCGGCCGCGAGCGCGCCAGGGCGACGAGCTCGGCCAGGTTTGCCGCCGGCACCGCTGGGTGGACCACGAGGACCGAGGGCACAGTTGCGACGAGGGCCACGGGGGTCGTATCGCGCACCGGGTCGTAAGAAAGCTGGTAGAGCGCAGGGTTGATCGCGTGCGTGCCGGTGCTCGCCATGAGCAGGGTGTAGCCATCTGGCGCGCTGCGCACCGCGGCTTCGGTGCCGACCGAGCCGCCTGCGCCGGTGCGATTTTCGACCACAACGGATTGGCGGAGCGGCGCGGTCAGCTCCTCGGCCAGCACGCGCGAAAGCAGATCGGCGGCTCCCCCGGGCGGGAAGGGCGCGATGATCCGCACCGTCCGCGCCGGCCAGTCCGCGCCCGGGGCGGCCTGGCCCTGCGCCGCGGCCGGGGGCGGCAGGGCGGCCGCTGCGAACGGAAGTGCCGTCAGAAGGAAGGACCGTCGCAGCAGCCTCGGCATTGTCGCCTCCGCGACAGGTGGGGATCGGCGCTAAGGTTGGAGCATATGCCGGCCGGTGATCACGCGCCAAGGCAAAGGATTACCAAGGCATGATCGAGAGCACGAGATCGGAGGTGGCACCGCCTGACGGCCAAAGATGCGCGTTCGTTGCGCGCCGAAACCCGCGCCGCAGTCGGTGACGACCGCTTGTACGGTCAGCAGGCGGCCGCACCAGTCCCTGGCGACGTGGCTAAAATCTGTTGGCGGGGCGTTGATCCGCAAATTGGAGAGACATGATGACGGCATCAGACATCGCCGCCTACCCGCGCGACCTCATCGGCTACGGCGCCACCCCGCCCCATCCGCAATGGCCGAACGGCGCCCGGATCGCGGTCAACTTCGTGATGAATTACGAGGAAGGCTCTGAGTACTCGTTTGCAGACGGTGATGGCCGGTCCGAGGCCAGCCTCACGGAAGCCGCCGTCTCCCCGGTGCCGGAGGGCCAGCGCGACCTGGCCGGCGAAGGCATGTTCGAGTTCGGCTCGCGGGTCGGCTTCTGGCGGATCATGCGGCTGTTCGCGGAACGCGGTCTGCCGATAACGGTTTTCGCCTGCGCCTTGGCGCTGGAACGCCACCCACCGGCGGCGGCGGCGATCCGCACGGCCGGGCACGATGTCTGCTGCCACGGTTGGCGCTGGATCGAACACTACAAGCTGACCCGGGACCAGGAACGCGAGCACATCCGGCTGGCCGTCGAGAGCTTGAAGCGAACCCTTGGCAGCCGCCCGCTCGGCTGGTACTGCCGCTATGGACCCAGCGTGAACACCCGCGCGTTGCTCGTCGAGGAGGGCGGCTTCCTCTACGACAGCGATTGCTACAACGATGAGCTGCCCTATTGGGTGCTGCAGGACGGCAAGCCGCAGCTGTGCGTGCCCTACTCGCTGGTGACCAACGACAGCAAGTATGGTCGCGGCGTCTTTGGCAACGCCGACGACTACTTCACCTTCCTCCGCGACCAGTTCGACATGCTGTATGCCGAGGGTGCGAAACAGCCGAAGATGATGTCCTGCGGGCTGCACATGCGCTTGACGGGGCATCCGGCGAGGGCCGCTGGGCTGGCGCGATTCATGGACTACATTCAGAAGCACGAGAAGGTCTGGGTCGCCCGCCGCATCGAGATCGCAGAGCATTGGCGCACGACCTTCCCCTACGCGCCGGGCCTGGAACAGATTGCGCGGGTAGGACCATGACCTGCAGCCTGCGGCTTGAGCCGCTGACTGCCAAGGCATTCGAGCCCTTCGGCGATGTCGTCGATCCCCCGGATGTGGGCGGGCGCGCCGGATTGGCCGAGACGCTGCGGGCGCTGCCGGGGGCCTCGACGCCTCGGTTGTCCTTTAATCACGCTACACCCCGGGACCTCCCC
>CADCVY010000072.1 GCA_902806275.1 uncultured Sphingomonas sp.
CGAGCATTTCGCCCACTTCACCGGCGACACCTTCTACGCCCACATGGACGAGGAAGCGGCCAAGGCGTCGCCGATCTTCGAAGGCCGGGTCGCCCACGGCTACCTGATCCTGAGCTTCGCCGCCGGCCTGTTCGTCGATCCCGACCCCGGCCCGGTGCTCGCCAACACGGGGCTGGAGAATTTGCGGTTCCTGACGCCGCTCTATCCCGGCGATATGATGCGGGTCGAGCTCAGCGTCCGCTCCAAGGCACTCAAGAGCGAGGACACCGGCGTGGTCCGCTGGGCGGTGGAGGTCTTCAACCAAAAGGACGAGCTCGTCGCCACGTATGACCTGCTGACGGAGAACGTGCCCTAACGCGGCACCGCGCGCGCAGGCGTTCGTTACAGCCGCAACTCACCAAGGAGGAACGGCAATGAAAGTCAGCGAAGTGATGACCACCGACGTGGCGACGGTCCGCCCCGACCAGACTGCGCGCGAAGCGGCCAGTTTCATGCTGGAGGCCGACGCGGGCTCGATCCCGGTGCTTCGGGAAGGCCGGCTGATCGGCATGATCACCGACCGCGACATCGCGGTGCGCGGGGTTGCCGAAGGCCACGGCCCCGACACGCCGGTCAGCGAACTGATGAGCAATGACGTGGTCGCGGCCCGCGTCGACGATGACGTCGACGAAGTCGCCGTGCGGATGAGCGAGGCCCAAGTCCGGCGGCTGCCGGTAATCGACGAGAAGGAGCAATTGTGCGGCATCGTCAGCATCGGCGACATCACGCAGAAGGCCGAAGACGGCACTGCCGAGATGGCGCTGGAGGGCATTACCGAGCCTGGTGGGGATCACCAGCAGTAACAGCCCACTTTGCTCCTGCGAAGGCAGGAGCCCAGTTCTTTCTCGTTGCCCTGAAGAACACTGGGCCCCTGCCTTCGCAGGGGCACAGCAACTACCGCGCGCCGATCTCGCTGATCGCGCGGTCGACCAACTGAGCGTCGGACCTCGCGTCTCCCCGCTCGGCGATCAGCCGGGCGGCGGCGCGGGCGGCGGCGTTGGCGGCGGCGGCTCGTAACTGATCCACAGCCGCGCGCTCCTCGGCGGCGATCTTGTCCTCGGCCATGCGGCTGCGGCGCTCGATCAGGCTTTCCGCGTCGATCCTGGCTTTGGCGACGATCTCGCCGGCCTCGTGGTTCGCCCGCTCCAGCAGCGACGCGCGGTCCTTGTCCGCCGAAGCCGACTTCGCCTCATATTCGGCCTTGAGTGCTTCGGCTTCCTTGCGCAGAGTCTCGGCCTCGGCAAGCTGGTCGCGGATGAGGGCGATCTTGCTATCGAGCGCCCGCCCGATCGCGCCCGGGACCTTTTTCCAGATGAGGATGGCGATCACCACCAGCATCGCCAGCGAAATCGCGACCGGCGCGGTGATGAAGCCGAGCGCAGTCGGGGTCTCGTGAGCGCCGGCGCCGCCGTGCTGCTCGACCGTGGCAGTCGCTTCCGGATGCCCAACCGGCTGCCCCGGATCCTGCGGTTGCTCAGCCATGGAGTTCGGCCTTCACTGCTTGCGCCGCCTCTTCGGGCGCGACCTGGATACCGGTCAACCGCGCAACCATCTCGCGGGTCGCTTCAGCGGTGACCGCCTCGATCTCGGCGCGGGCCGCGTCGACCGACTGGCGGATCTGCTGCTCGGCCGTTTCGACCTTGAGGTTGATCTGGTCGGCGGCGTCGCGAACCTTGGCCTCGGTCTCGCGGGCGCTTTCCTGCCGCGCACCTTGCGCGAGCCGGGCGGCTTCGGCGCGCGCCTCGTCCATCCGGTTGCGCCAAGCCTCTTCCGTCTGCTCGGCCGCCGCCCGTGCGGACTGCGCCTGCGCCAGATCGTCCGCGATCCGCTGCTCGCGCAGGTCCACGGTCGACTGGATCTTCGGCAGCATGCCCCGGCCGATGCCGAAGAAGATGATGCCGAACACCACCAGCAGCCAGAACAGCTGGGAGGTGAAGATAAACGGAAGTTGCTCGATCTGAGGCATTGAGGTTCCTCGGCGCGAAGCCGCTAGCGATTAGCGCGCGTAGAGGATGATCATCGCGACGGCGAACGCGATCAGGCCGAGCAGCTCGGCGGCCGCGAAGCCGATGAACAGGCGGCCCTGCTGGCTGTCGGCAGCGGCCGGGTTGCGCAGCGCGCTTTCGAGGAACGAGCCGAAGACGTTGCCCACGCCGACGGCCGCGGCGCCGACGCCAATGGCTGCAAGACCGGCACCGATGACCTGTGCGGAAGCGAAATCCATGTGAAACTCCCAATAACTACTTGTTGAAAAAAACGCGTTGAACTTAGTGAAGGTTGATGGCGTCGTTGAGATAAAGGGTCGTGAGCAGCGCGAAGACGTAGGCCTGAATAGCTACGACCAGAAGCTCGAGCGCGCTGACGCCGATGATGAAGATGAAGCTCAGGATGCCGACGCCCCAGCCGAGCGCGCCGCCATTGAGGCCGTTGACGACGAAGCTGCCGAACACTTCCATCAGGATGTGCCCGGCGATCATCGCCACGAACAACCGCAGCGCGAGGCTGAACGGCCGCACCATGAACGAGATGAACTCGATCGCCGCGATCAACGGCACCATCACCGCCGGCGTGCCGTGCGGGATGAACAAGGAGAAGAAGTGCAGGCCGTGCCGCCAGAAGCCGACGATCAGGACGATGGCGAAGCTCATCACGGCAAGCACGCCGGTGATGCTGAAGTGGCTCGTCGTCGTGAAGCTGTGCAGCCCCGGGATCACCGCCAGCGGCAACAACCCGAGCAGGTTGGCGACGAGGATGAAGCTGAACAGCGAGAAAATGTAAGGCACGTACTTCTTGCCCTCGGGCCCGATGTTCACGCGCACCATGTTGTCGATGAAGCCGGTCAGGCCTTCAACCGCCATCTGCCAGCGGCCGGGCACCAGCTGGCGTTTCATGCCAAGCGCCATGAACCCGAAGATCAGGGCCAGGGCGACCAGCATCCAGGCGGCGCTGTTGGTAAAGCTGATGTCCACCCCGCCGATCTTCAGCGGAGCGATCGGCTCCACCGTGAACTGGTGCATCGGGTCGATCTTGCCTTCGGCCGCCACTTCGCTTCGCTACCTCTGCTCAGTTGCCCGAGGGAGTTCGGGACTTGGTGATGCGCATGACATTCCTCACCCCGACGCCGAAGCCAAAGAACAGCATCAGCAGCGTAAGCAACGGGAAGGTCTCGCGGCCAGCCAACGCAGCCAGGCTGTCCAACCCCCACCCGATTACCGCACCGCCAACCGGCGCGCCGATCAGGTGACTGAAGGCCTGCTGCGCAATCCGGTTTCCCGGACTTTGCTGCCGCACCCCAGTCCGCTTGGCTTCCGCCTGCTGCGCCCGTTCGAGCCGCTCATCGAGCGAATCGAGCCGTGCGTCTGGTGGAAGCTTCGGGGCCCCTCCGGTCTCGTCCTCCGCCATGCTTCTCTCCTGTGCGTCGCCCCGCCTTGAATTTGGGGGCAGGCAAGGACGTGAAAACATGGCGGCGAACCAGCCCGCCAAGGCGCGGCCCCTTTATGAACCGGTCACGGGCAAGTCAACCGGCGGCCGGCCGCTGGCGCTCCTCAGCCGCAGTAATCCGGGACTGGCGCCGGCTGGCCCGGGCCGCGCCGCCGCCACACTCCGTCGAGCAGCATATAGGCTTGCCCGGGCCCCACCCGGCCGAGCAGCTGGCAGCCGGCGGTGATGCCGACGTCCTGCGGCGTGGCGCTCCGGCTGGCCGCGAGATTGCTGTAAAGCGTCCGCCGGCGAATGTTGATGGCGGCGACCTGGCTGCGCACGGCCGGGGTCACCGGCGAAGCGACACCGATATAGCCATCGAAGCGCTCGCCGATTTGGCCGGCATTGCGCGCGGCGTCCAAGGCGGGCGTCTGTGCCGCACCGGGCGCTGCCAGCAGCAGCACGCCGCCCAGAAGAAGAGCCCTGGTCATTGCCGCCGCCGAGGCTGCGCGGGTGGCTGCTGCTGCGGAAACGCCTGCGGGTTCTGATTGATCAGCTGCTCGACGTCGCGTTGCAGGCGGACCAACACTTCCTGCCGGATCGTGACGTTGAGGTTGATCTCGATCGGCTTTTCCGGGGTCTTCACGGATATGCAGCCGCCGAGCGGCGCCGCCAGCACCGCGGCGGCGAGCAATCCGGGGCGGATGGTGCTTCGGTTCATATGCTCATCTCTCGGTTGGGGGGGGGGTTGCGGTGACCTCGTCGATCACCGGCGTCTGGGTCTGCGTCTGCTCCTCCTCGACCTTGCGGACCTCGGTGACGATGCCGGGCACGTCGCCGAGCGGCCGCGGCAGCACGTCGCTGATCACGGTCCGCGGGTCGCTCATCGACTTGGCAGTGGCGATCAGCGCGCGGAATGGGCCGGTGATGCTGACATTGAGCTTGATCGGGACCTTTGCGAGGAGGCCGCGGATAAACCGCTGGGTCTTGGTCGATTGGCCGAGCGCGACGCCCTCGATCGCCAGCCTCGCCGCGAATTCGCCGGCAAGGTCGCCGTCGAGACGGATGATCATCGAGCGGAAGCGCAGGTCGCGCAGCGCATTGAAGGCGATGTTCCCCATCATGCCAAGGTTGCCCATCTCGGCAGTGTATTCGAGCGACCCGCCCGGCGGCCGGGAATCCAGCCGGCCCCCGACGATGCGGCCGCCATTTTCGTCGAAGATCATCGGCAGCACGCCGTCGAACACGCCGGTGGCCCCGATCTGCTCGAAGCCCATTGATTTGACAAAGTTGTTGGCGTCGAGGCCGACGACCTGGAAGGTCAGGCGCTTGGCGGTAGGCCGGGCGAAGTTGAGGATCGTCTCCTGCAGAATCAACCGTCCGCCCATGAACGGCCACTCGCCGCGCTCCACCTTGACGAGCTGATCGCGCAGCAGCTGGTAACGGATGACCCCGTTCTCGACCAGGATGCCCGGGTTGATGGACGCGATGTTCGCCGTCTGCCCCGGGGCCGTCTCGAGCGCGAGCAGGTCCGTGAAGCGGACGCTGGTGCTGAGGCCGGTTACCGGGCCGAAGGGCGCCGCAAGGTCCATGTTTTGCGTCGAGAACTCGCCGGTCGAGGTGACCCGCTCGCCGTCCCAGGCGATCCGCCCCTGCCCGCGCACGATCCCGGTCACAAGCGCGATCACGCCTTCGGTCAGCCGCGTCAGCTCTTCGGGCTGTAGCCCCTGACCGAAAGTGATGCCGGGAACGTCGAGGTCGGCGTGGCCGGCGGCGGTCGAGAGCCGGTGCTCGATGGCGACATTGCTGACCAAAGTATTGCTGCCCGGATGGCGCAAGGTGCCATTGGCCCGCACGTAATCGCCGCCGACCGTCAGGCGGACGTCGTTGCTGCGCATGGGGTAGAAGCGCGGCGGGTTGGCGCTGCGGTCGGAGATTAGCATGTTGCCGTCGACCGCCAGCCCGCCGTTGCGAACGCGCCACGTGCCATCCGCGTCGCTGAGCAGGAGCGGCACGTTGCCGATGGTCGAGCGCGCCCCGCTGAAGTTGCCGCCGGTGCCGCCGCCGGCGAAGCTGCCGGTAACGCGCCCCGCATCGAACACGATCGGCGAAGCGGCCCGGCCAAGCAGCATGCCGACATCGTCGAAGGTGAAGCCCCGGGCCGTGAGCTGCCCGCCCGCCGCGGCGACACGCAGCGGCGAACTGCCCAGCCTGCCGTTGATCACCGGCCCGCGGAAGCGGGCACTCGCCTGCAGCGGACCGGTCGGCGTTTTCGATACCATGGCCGCGCCGACCGGGCAGATCGGCAGGCGCGTTGGTCCGAGCTCAAGCGCGCTCATCTTGAGGTAATTGAAGCTGACCACGGCGCAGGCGGTGCCGAACGCAAAGCTGCCGCCCTTGCCAACTCGCCCCTGGATCGGCAGCCGCAGCGCCTGGATGCGGCCATTCGGGAACGGCCCGTCGAGCTGGGCGAAGGTACTGACCGAGGTCGATCCGCCGGGCGCCGGGCCGAAGCGGATCGGGGTCAGCGCCAGCCGTGACCCGCCTGAGGAATAGGGGGCCAGCGTGGCGACGCCGCTCAACGGCGCACCGGGGCGGGCCTGGCGCAACGACACCCGGCCAGTCGGCAGGCCGCCCCCGGCCATCTGGATGTCGCCGTCGATCCTGAGGCCGCCCGATGGCCAATAGTAGGTGACTCCACTGCCGCCCGACACCCTCGCGCGGGCACCCTGGGGGCCGCGCACGTCCGCACTGTCGATCCGGGCCCCGCCGCCACCTGGGAAGTTGACCAGGCGAATGCCGCCGGTCGCGTCGAAGTTGCGCGACGTGCGGATAATCGCGCCGCCCATGGTCGTGGCGATCGGGCCGATCGGCGTTGCGGCAGCGGCGGCCAGCGGCTGCGTGACTCCGGCTAGCATCGACGGGTCGAGTGCGGCACTGTTCGCGGCGAAGTCGCCAACCAGGGCGAACGTGCCCTTCTGCAGCCCCAGGCCGTAGGTTCCGTTCAGTCGCGTATGGTCAGCGTAGATGGTTCCGAGCCGCGACTTCTGCGCCGACAAGCGGACCAGTCCGCGAACGTCGCCGAACGAGCCCCGGAAGGTCAGGCTGCCGGCAAAGGCGGACAGGCCGTTGGCGCCAGCCACAAGCCTTTCGATCGCCATTCGCCCGCGGCCGTCGATGCTGGTGAAGGCTTCGTTGAAGGTCGCGGCGGCGTCGAAGCGCGGCGCGGCGATGTCGAAATTGCTGCGCGGGCAGCGGAACCGGTCCAGCGTGACCGGCCCGTCGATGCTCGGCCGGCGCGCAGTGACCGCAACCGCAACATTGGCCCTCAGACCGAGCGCGGCGCAACGCCCCGGTACCAGCCGGGGGCTGGCCAGCGCCACCCGGCCCTTGAACCCGCCGCTCAGCTTGCCATTGCCGTGCAGCGCCACGCCAAGCGGGCCGAACGGGGTCACCAGCGCGATCCTGCTGTCCGCCACGTCGAGGACGAAATCCGGCAGTGCGAACGGCCTGTCGGTCGGCCGCGGCAGCAGCTTGTCGATCTTCCCCCAGCTGACGCGGCCGCCGACCATGCGACCGCGCAAGCGGACGCCGCGGGCGACGATCCGGTACACTTCGAAGCTGCCATTCCACCGCAGCCGCATCTGGATCTGGGCGAAACGCGCGACCAGGTCGGGGCGTCTGGGATCGCCGATCACCAGGTTGCTGACCTGCTGCGTGCGAAAGCCGACCCGGTCGAGCTTGTAGGTCGCCTGGACGCCGCGCCGGTCGAACTCGCGTTTGAGGAACTCGGTCGCGATCGGCCGCCGCTCGATCCAGACGAAGGCAATGGCGGCGATCAGCAGGAGGATGATGAACACGGCCCCGGCGAGCGCGTTGCGGCCCCAATATTGGCGGCGGACAACGACGCTCTCGCTCCGGATGTGGTCCTGCTCCCTCTCCGCCATGGCCGATATTAACCCGCGCCAGCGGGGACCGTTCCAGCGGCGGCATGACCGCCGGGTTCCTGTTGCGGATGAGACACTTTGCAGATGTGCCGAGCTGTGGTTGATTGGCTGCGCTCGGCCACCCGCTTCAAGGAAGCGCGATGCACGGGCGCGTCTCTAACACGGACCATGGCGAAACCGCGAGCGGGCATCGCGCCCGGCTTCGCGAGCGGCTGCTGAGCAGCGGGGCCGAGGGCTTCCACGATTACGAGCTGATCGAATATCTGCTGACCCTGACCATCCCGCGCGTTGACACCAAGCCGCTGGCCAAGCGCCTGCTCCACGACTTTGGCGGCTTGGGCGCACTGATCGGGGCAAGCTCCGACACGCTCCGGCGCGAAGGGCTGACCCATCCGACCATCGCGGCGCTGAAGATCGCGGAGGCGAGCGCGCTGCGCCTGCTCGAGACGAGAATTGAGGACCGGCCGGTGCTGTCGAGCTGGGACGCGCTGGGCGACTATCTCCATGCGGCGATGGCGCACTCGAGGGTGGAGGAGGTGCGGATCCTGTTCCTCAACGCCAAGAACATGCTGCTGGCCAACGAGGCATTGTGGCAGGGCTCGGTCGACGAAGCCTCGGTCCACGTCCGCGAGGTGATTGCTCGCGCCATCGCGTTGGGCGCGACGGCCATCATCATCGTCCACAACCACCCCAGCAGCGACCCCGACGCCCTCTACCCAGGACAATCCGCTTGACCCGCGACCTGGTCGATGCCGGGCGCCACATGAAGATTACCGTCCACGATCACGTAATCGTCGGCGCGCAAGGCCGGACCAGCATGCGGGGGATCGGGCTGATTTGACTTGATGAACTAAGCCAAGTGGACTAAGTCATGGAGCATGGAGACGGTCAACATTCACCAGGCGAAGACTCATCTCTCCCGGCTGCTCGCGCGGGCTGCCAAAGGCGAGTCGTTCGTGATCGCCAAGGCCGGCAAGCCGATCGCCAAGGTCGTTCCGTTCGGCAACGACGACGCGGACGCCGACAGGCCGCTTCCGCGCATCGGCTTCCTCAAGGATGCACACTTCAAGGTCCCTGACGACTTCGACACCATGTTCGCTGAAGAAATCCGGAAGATGTTCGAAGGCGAGGAGTGAGGCTCCTCGTCGACACGCACCTGCTGATCTGGGCGGCGCTGGATCACCCGCGCCTGCCGAAGGCGGCTGAGCAAATACTGAGCTCCACCGACCATGATCTGGCATTCAGCGTCGCAAGCCTCTGGGAGATGGCGATCAAGCAGGCGCTCGGACGCCAAGGCTTCGACGTCGACGTGCCGGCATTGCGCACGGGCTTTCTTAGGCTCGGCTACCAAGAGTTGGTGATAACAGGCGAACAGGCCTTGCGGGTTGCCGATTTGCCGCCTGTGCACGGGGATCCCTTTGACCGGCTTCTTGTTGCTGCCGCGGTTGTGGATCAAAGAACGCTGCTGACCGCGGATCGTCAGCTGGTGGCTTATGGGAAAGCCGTCCGTCACGTATGATGGGTTTGCCGCCTCGACCCTCCCCTGCTAGCCGCCCGCACCATGGTTCCGCGTTACTCCCGTCCCGAAATGTCGGCCATCTGGTCGGCTGAAAACCGCTATCGCATCTGGTGGCAAATTGAAGTGTTCGCCGCCGAGGCGATGGGCAGGATCGGCATGATCCCGGCTGAGGACGCCGCCACGATCCGCCGCGCCTATGACGACGATGCGCTTGGCGAGATCGATATCAATGCCATCGACGCCATCGAGGCGGTGACCAAGCACGACGTCATCGCCTTCCTGACCTGGGCGGGCGAGAAGTTGGGGCCGGAGCGACGCTGGCTGCACCAGGGGATGACCAGCTCCGACGTGCTCGACACCGCGCTGGCCGTGCAGCTCAAGCAGGCGGCCGACCTGCTGATCGCCGACCTCGACCAGCTGCTGGCCGCGCTGAAGCGCCGGGCAATGGAGCACAAGTTCACGCCCACAATTGGCCGCAGCCACGGCATCCATGCCGAGCCGACCACCTTCGGGCTGAAGCTTGCGCAAGCCTACGCCGAGTTCGAGCGCAACCGTGTCCGCATCGTGGTCGCGCGGGACGAGGTCGCCACCTGCGCAATTTCGGGCGCGGTCGGCACCTTCGCCAACGTCCCGCCGGCCGTCGAGGAACATGTCGCCGCCGAACTCGGCCTGAGCCCTGAACCGGTTTCCACCCAGGTGATCCCGCGCGACCGCCACGCGCTGTTCTTCGCGACGCTGGGCGTTGTCGCCTCGTCGATCGAGCGGCTGGCGGTGGAAATCCGCCACCTGCAGCGAACCGAAGTGCTCGAAGCGGAGGAATATTTCTCGCCCGGCCAGAAGGGCAGCTCGGCCATGCCGCACAAGCGCAACCCCGTGCTGACGGAGAATCTAACCGGCCTCGCGCGGATGGTGCGCGGCTATGCGCTTCCGGCGATGGAGAACGTCGCGCTGTGGCACGAGCGGGACATCTCGCACTCCTCGGTCGAGCGGTTCATCGGTCCCGACGCCACCACCACCCTCGACTTCGCGCTAGCTCGCCTGACGGGCGTGATCGACAAGCTCCTCGTTTACCCCGAGCGGATGGGCAAGAACCTCGACAGCATGGGCGGGCTGGTCCATTCGCAGCGGGTGCTGCTCGCACTCACGCAGGTTGGGCTGAGCCGCGAGGAATCCTATGCGCTGGTCCAGCGCAATGCGATGCAAGTATGGGAATCGGACGGGCAGCTTTCCCTGCTCGATCTGCTCAAGGGCGATCCGGAAGTCGCCGAGCGCCTCGCCGGCGGCCAGCTCGATGCCCTGTTCGACCTCGGTTACCACCTGAAACATGTCGACACGATCTTCGAGCGCGTGTTTGGCTCGCAAGCTTAGGTGCTCAACCAGCAGCTTTTTCGGGGTGCTTCGCCGCGAAAACCGACTATGCTGCCGGCGGGGACCGGGCATCGGGGCTGATGACGAGCGTTGACGAACTGCGCGCCGACAGCGCTGCGCCTGCGCGGATGAATGAGAGCATCGGCTATCAACCGGGCGCCTATCTGCTCGAATTGTCGCTCGACTGGATCGTGTTGCGGGCTTCCCAAAACATTCATCAGCTGCTCGGCCATTCATACCACATGGCCGTTGATGAGCCTCTCGGCCGCTTTGTCCACTCGCAGGCTCTGCACGATCTCCGCAACCTGTTCTCCAGGCTTAGCGGCACCACCGGTGTCGCCCGGGCCTACCGGGTGCGACTGACCGACGATCAAGATCTTGTCGACGTGGCATTCCAGCTCAGCGACGGCCGTGTCCTGCTGGAGGCGGTCCCCTGCGCCGAGGGCCATTATGGCGAAGCCTTCGGCACCGTTGGAGGCCTGATCTCGGGTCTTGCCAACAGCAGCGGCCAAGCCCTGCTCGACGGCGCCGCGCGCCGGATGCGCGCGCTGACCGGTTACGATCGCGTCACGCTGTTCAGCGGCAGCGCCCAGGCGGAAAGCAGCCGCGGCGCTTTCCCGACGGCTGCCGCGCCGGAAACGCCGCTGCCGGCATTTGTCGGCGACTGCGAGCGGGAAAGCGTGCCCGTTTTCCCCCGCGATCGCCCGGACAGTTCCGTCATCGGCGCCTTGTTGCGCGCGCCGGACCGCGACGCATCTGCGCGGTTGCGGGCAGAAGGCGTTCGCGCGACCCTCAGCGTGCCGCTCACCGGCAACGACATGCCCGGTCTGTTCCGCTGCGACAGCCGAGTACCGCGAAAGCCGAGCTTTGAGCTGCACGCCGCCGCCGACTTGTTCGCTCAGCTGTTCGCCCTGCGGCTAGAAGTGGACCGGCTCAGGAACGGCTGATCAGCCGGCGAAGATTTCGCGGACGCGCTTGAAAAAGCCCTTCGCCGCGGGGCATTCATCGCCGGTCTCGGTTGCGCGGAAGTCCTCGAGCAGCTTCTTCTGCTTCGCGCTCATCCGCGTCGGCGTTTCAACCAGGATGCGGGCGACCACATCGCCGCGGCCGCGGCCGTTGAGGATGCTCATGCCGGCGCCGCGATGGCGCAGTTGCTCGCCCGACTGGATGCCGGCCGGGATCTTGATCTCGATCTCCGCGCCATCCAACCCAGGCAGCGTGATCGCGCCGCCAAGTGCGGCCGTGGTGAAGCTGACCGGGCATTCGGCGACGAGGGTCGTGCCGTCGCGCGCGAAGATCGGGTGCCGTTTCATGTGCACGAATATATAGAGATCACCGTTGCCAGCGCCGCGGATCCCGGACTCGCCTTCGCCGGCGACGCGGATACGGGTGCCTTCGTCGACCCCGGCGGGAATTTTTACCGATAGCCTGCGCTTGGTGATCGCGCGGCCCTCGCCGGCGCAGGCGCCGCATGGGTCGGCGATGATTTCGCCGCTGCCGCGGCAGGTCGGGCAGCCGCGCTCGACCACGAAGAAGCCTTGCTGCGCCCGCACCTTGCCCATTCCGGCGCAGGTGGAGCAGGTCTGTGCGCACTGGCTCGCTTTGGTGCAGCCGCGGCCGCTGCACTTTTCGCATTGGGCCAACGCGTCGATCGTCAGCGTCTTCTCGGCGCCGACGTATGCCTCTTCAAGGCTGAGTTCGAGGTCGTAGCGCAGGTCGGCGCCGCGGGCCGCGTTCTGGCGCGCGCCGCGGGGGTCCATGAACTCGCCGAAAATGCTGGAGAAGATGTCGGAGAAGCCATTGAAGCCGCCGTCGCCGAAGGGATCGCCGCCGGGACCACCGTTGCGGAAGGCGTCCTTGCCGAAGCGGTCGTACGCGGCGCGCTTCTGCGGATCCTTGAGGATGTCGTAGGCTTCGCTGACCGCCTTGAACCTGGCTTCCTGCTCGGCGCAACCGCCGTGGCGGTCGGGGTGGCATTCCTTGGCCATGCGCCGGTAGGCGGCCTTGATCGCGGCGTCGTCAGCGCCGCGCTGGATGCCCAGAAAGTCGTAATAATCCTGTTCAACCACGTGAACGTCCCCAACCGCCGTTCGGGCTAAGCCTGTCGAAGCCCTGCCCTTCCCTTTGTGACGGAGAAGGGCAGTCCTTCGACAGGCTCAGGACGAACGGTTTCAATTCACGTTTAGCCCTTCTGCTCTTCGTCGACTTCCGAAAACTCGGCGTCGACCACGTCCTCTTGCGCGGGCTGCTCGTCGGCCGCGGTCGAACCGTCCGCGTCAGCGCCGGCAGTTCCGGCGGTCTGCCCTTGCTGCGCTTCGTACATCGCCTGGCCAAGCTTCATTGCCGCCTGGGTCAGCGCGTTCGTCTTGGTCGTCATCTGGTCTGCATCGCCGCTTTCCACCGCCGCCTTGGCTTCGGTAATCGCGGTCTCGATTTCGGTTTTCACGTCCGCCGAGACCTTGTCGCCATGCTCGGCAAGCTGCCGCTCGGTCGAGTGGATCAGGCTTTCGGCATTGTTCTTGGCCTCGGCTGCAGCCCGCCGCTTCTTGTCCTCGTCGGCGAACTGCTCGGCCTGCTTGACCATGGCTTCGATGTCGCTGTCGTTAAGACCGCCCGAGGCCTGGATGCGGATCTGCTGCTCCTTGCCGGTGCCCTTGTCCTTGGCCGACACGTTGACGATGCCGTTGGCGTCGATGTCGAACGTGACCTCGATCTGCGGCACGCCGCGCGGCGCCGGCGGGATGCCGACGAGGTCGAACTGGCCGAGCACCTTGTTGTCGGCGGCCATTTCCCGCTCGCCCTGGAAGACCCGGATGGTCACCGCGTTCTGATTGTCGTCGGCGGTCGAGAACACCTGGCTCTTCTTGGTCGGAATCGTCGTGTTGCGATCGATCATCCGGGTGAACACGCCGCCCAGCGTCTCGATGCCTAGCGACAGCGGGGTGACGTCGAGCAGCAGCACGTCCTTCACGTCGCCCTGCAGCACGCCGGCCTGGATCGCCGCACCCATGGCGACGACCTCGTCCGGGTTGACGCCGGTGTGCGGTTCGCGGCCGAAGAATTCCTTCACCTTTTCGCGAACGCGCGGCATGCGGGTCATGCCGCCGACCAGAACGACGTCGGCGATGTCCTTGGGATCGACGCCCGCGTCCTTGAGCGCCTTGCGGCACGGCTCGATGGTGCGGTCGATCAAGTCCTCGACCAGCTTCTCCAAGTCGGCGCGACTGATCGTCTCCACGAGGTGGAGCGGGGTCGTCGTGCCGCCTTCCATGCGCGCGGTGATGAACGGCTGGTTGATCTCGGTCGTCGCTGCCGAAGACAGCTCGATCTTCGCCTTCTCCGCCGCTTCCTTCAGGCGCTGGAGCGCCAGCCGGTCGGTGCGAAGGTCAATGTTCTCCTTCTGCTTGAACCGGTCCGCGAGGAAATTGACGATGCGGGCGTCGAAGTCCTCGCCGCCCAGGAAGGTGTCGCCGTTGGTCGACTTCACTTCGAACACGCCGTCGCCGATCTCCAGGATCGAAACGTCGAACGTGCCGCCGCCAAGGTCGTAGACGGCAATCGTCTTGCCGTCCTCCTTTTCGAGCCCGAAGGCGAGCGCCGCGGCGGTCGGCTCGTTGATGATGCGCAGCACTTCAAGGCCGGCGATCTGGCCGGCGTCCTTGGTCGCCTGGCGCTGCGCGTCGTTGAAGTAGGCGGGGACGGTGATCACCGCCTGGGTGACGTTCTCGCCGAGGTAGGCCTCGGCCGTTTCCTTCATCTTCTGCAGGATAAAGGCGGAGATCTGCGACGG
>CADCVY010000073.1 GCA_902806275.1 uncultured Sphingomonas sp.
GGTGCGCTGATCGGCTGTTCGGCGGGGTTCTTGAACGTGCCCCGGATCAAGGGCAGCCACACGGCGATGAAGTCCGGCATGCTGGCGGCCGCAGCGGCGTTCGACGCTATCGCCGCCGACCGTCAGTCCGATGTTCTCGAAAAATACGAACCATTGGTCCGAAACGGCTGGATCGGCGAGGAATTGCGAAAAGTCCGCAATGCCGAGCCGGCAGTCGCCAAGTTCGGCGCCACCATCGGAACGGTGGTTGCCGGCACCGACATGTGGATGCGCCAGCTGCGCATCGGCCTGCCGTTTACGCTCAAGCACCATCCCGACCACACCACCTTGTGGCCGGCCAGCAGTGCCAGAAAGATCGACTATCTCAAGCCCGATGGCGTCATCAGCTTCGACAAGCTGTCTTCCGTGTTCGTGTCCAACACCAACCATGAGGAAGACCAGCCGGTTCATCTGACGCTCAAGGACGCCGACATACCGACCGCCATCAACCTGCCGGTCTTCGCCGGGCCCGAGCAGCGTTACTGCCCGGCCGGAGTCTATGAATATGTCGAGGATGCGAGCGGTGAGCAGAAGCTCCAGATCAACGCGCAGAATTGCGTTCATTGCAAAACCTGCGACATCAAGGATCCGACCCAAAACATCAACTGGGTCACACCGGAGGGAGGCGGCGGTCCCAATTACCCGAACATGTAGCGTGGTTCGAGCCGCGCTTGCGGCGGCACTGTTGCTTCCTGCCGCGCCGGGCATTGCGCGCCAGACCATCGACAATCCCAGCCTCGCTTACGTGGAAGCGCGCGCCGCCGCGATGACCGGCGACCATGCCCGGTCCGCCGAACTGCTCGGCGCACTGGCGCAGCTGCAGCCGCAGGACACCGACCTTGCGCGCAAGGCGTTGATCGAGGCGCTCGGCGCCGGCGATGTTCCGCTTGCGCTGCGGCTGACCCGCGCAGTTCCGGCCGATAAGCTGCCCACCGAGGCGCGGCTGCTGGTCGCCGCCGAGGAGATCAAGGCGCGCCGGGCGCAGCGGGCGCTCCCATGGCTCGCGGTCAAGGGGGACGGTGGCGACCTGACCTCCCTGACGCCCCTGATCACGGCATGGGGCGCGGCGGAGCGCGCCGACCTTGCCGAGGCGCTCCGCACCATCGACCAGATTCCGGTCAACAGCTTGCTCGGTCCGCTCCGTGCCGAGCAGCGCGCGCTCATCCTCCTCAAATTCAAGCGCACTGCCGAGGCCGAGCCCTTCGCCCGCCGCGCGATCGGGCAGGCCGGCGCCCGCGACACGCGCCTGCGGCTTGCGCTTGCCGACGGCTTCCTGGCGGCCGGGGATCGACCCCGCGCTCTGATCATGATCGACGGCATGGACGGCGACGCCGAAGCCGCTCGGCGGCAGGTGATGGCGGGCAGGGCGAGCGGGCAGGGTATCGACACCCTTTCGGAAGCCTATGCGGAGGTGCTTACGGTCTTCGCCGCCGACGTTGCCAGGATGCAGCGCGGCACTCCGCCGATCGCCCTCGTGCAGGTGGCGCGTCACGCCGATCCGGAGAGCAGCAGCACAGCCGTGCTGCTGGCGCTGCTGCTGCATGCGCAGCAACGTTCGGACGAGGCGCTCACGCTGCTGCGGTCATTCCCCGGCGACGATGCTCTGGCGAGCCACATTCGCGACGCGCAGTCAAAGATCCTTACCGATGCCAGGCGCTTCAACGAAGCTTATGCCATCGCCGCGCCAGCCGCCGCGGCTCCGACCGCCACGGCGGCCGACTTCTCCCGGCTTGGGGACCTTTACCAGGAAATGAAGCGGCATTCGCAGGCTGCGGACGCCTACGGGCGGGCGGTCGCGCTGGCCAAGGCATTGAGCGGCAACCGCGACCTGTGGACCCTGCTGTTGCTGCGTGCCGACGCCCTCGAGCAGGCCGGGCGCTGGCCGGAGGCGCGAGCGGCGCTGGAGCAGGCGCTGGCCTTGGCACCCGAACAGCCGTTGCTGCTCAACTTCCTGGGCTATGGCAAGCTCGAGCGGGGCGAGGATATCGAGGCCGCCGAAGCGATGATCCGCAAGGCGAGCGAGCTTGCGCCGGAGAATGCGTCGATCATCGATTCGCTGGGCTGGGCGCAGTTCAAGCGGGGCAAGCTGGCCGAGGCGATACCGACCCTGCAACTCGCCGCCCAGAAGGATCCCGGCCAGGCCGAAATTCACGAGCATCTGGGTGACGCGCTATACAAGTCGGGACGCCGGTTCGAGGCGCGCTTCGCATGGGAGGCCGCGCTGGTCACTGCCGAGGACGATATTGCGGCGCGCGTGAAAGCCAAGCTCGCGTCGGGGCTGACGCCGGCGAACGCCGCGCCTTGACCGTCGCCCGCGAGATCGCGCCGGCCAAGCTCAATCTCGCACTGCATGTCCGTGGCAAGCTCCCGGACGGCAGGCATGCCATCGAGACGCTGTTCGCCTTCTGCATCGACGGCGACGTGGTCGAAGGCGAAAGCTTCGACGCCGGGGCCACGGGCATGAGCCTGGCGATCGAGGGTCCGTTCAGTCAGGAACTCGATCGCGCGGCAGGCAATATCGTCGAGGATGCGTGGTCGGCCCTGACCGCCGCAACCGGTGTCAGAAAGCAGACCTTCCTGCGACTGGACAAAAGGCTGCCGGTGGCGGCCGGCGTGGGTGGCGGGTCGGCCGATGCCGCCGCCGCCCTGCGGCTGCTGACGTCGTTGTGGGGCACGGACCCGGCGCTTGCTACGGAGGTGGCGCCGCGGCTTGGTAGCGATGTGCCGGCCTGCCTGCTCAGCTTGCCGGCGTGGGGGCAGGGGCCGGGCGACCAGCTGACCACCGTCGGCATGCCCGAACTGTCCGGCAAAGCGGTGCTGCTGATCAACCCGCGGGTGCAGCTGTCGACGGCCGAGGTCTTCGCTGCCTGGGACGGCGTCGACAACGGGCCGCTCCATGACTGGCGGCTGGGGCGCAACGACCTCGAGCCGATCGCGACGAGGCTGGTGCCGCAGGTTGAAACCCTGCTGGCCTGGCTATCGGCCCAGCCGGGCGCCGAGTTCGTGCGCATGTCGGGGTCTGGCGCGACCTGTTTCGCGCTGTTCGAGAGCGAGGAGCAGCGGACAAGCGCCGCCCATGCAGTGCCGCGCGAGTGGTGGCATCTGGAGACCAGCCTGCGCTAAGGCGCCACGCGATGCGCCCCCTCCTAACCGCCGAACAGATGCGCGCCGCCGAGCAGCGCGCGATCGATGCGGGCACCAGCGTCGAGGAATTGATGGAACGCGCAGGGGCGGCGCTGGCCGAAGCCGCTTTCACATTCGCGGGGCCGCGCCCGACGCTGATTCTTTGCGGTCCCGGCAACAACGGCGGCGACGGCTATGTCGCCGCTCGGCACCTGGCGGAGCGCGGAGTGCCGGTTCGGGTCGCAGCCTCGAGCGAGCCCGCAAGCGACGCCGCCAAATGGGCTCGGTCGCGGTGGACCGGGCCGACCGAACCGCTGTCAGGCGAGGTTACCACAGCGCCTCTGCTGATTGATGCCCTGTTCGGGACAGGATTGAAACGTGAGCTTGAAGGCTTTGTCCTGCAACGGCTTTTACGTTTGACTGCTGAAGCCCAAGTTGCCGTCGCGTGCGACGTGCCGAGCGGGATCGACAGCGACACTGGCGCAGAGCTGAGCCAGGTACCCTCTTTCGACATGACGGTGGCCTTCGGGGCGCTGAAGCCGGCCCATCGCCTCGCTCCAGCAATGCACAAGTGCGGGCGGCTGGTGCTCGCCGGCATTGGGGTTGAGGCTGACGGCGCCTGGCATGAGATCGGCCCGCCGCTGCTGCCGCCGCTTGATGCCGCCGGCCACAAATTCTCGCGTGGGCTGGTCCATGCGCTGGCCGGCAAGATGCCGGGTGCGATCGCGCTCGCGGCGACGGCCGCCGCCCGGGCGGGCGCTGGCTATGTGCGGGTCAGCACGTCGCGGCCGATCGACGGCCTGCCTACCGCCGTGGTCCAGACCGACAAGGCGGAGGTCAACGACGCGCGGATCGGTTGCCTGCTGGTTGGTCCCGGGATGGGCGACATCCCGCAATTGCTCACGCTTGCGCTGACCTCACATGCGCCAAAGGTGATCGATGCCGACGGGATCAACCACGTCGGCGAGCCGGACCGGCTGCGGGGCCAGGATGCGGTTATCACGCCTCACGCCGACGAGTTCGCCAGACTGTTCGGCTCAACGCCGGGCAGCAAAGCGGAGCAAGCACTGGAAGCGGCCCGGCGCTCCGGTGCGGTGGTGGTGTACAAGGGTCCGGATACGCTCGTCGCCGCGCCCGACGGGCGGGTCGGCTTCGCGCCGCCCGCACCGGCCTGGCTGGCCAGCGCGGGGACCGGTGATGTGCTCGCCGGTATCATCGCCACCATGCGGGCGCGTGGCCTTCCTGGGTTTGAAGCGGCGTGCGCGGGCGTGTGGCTGCACGGGCGGGCGGCCGAGATCGCCGGGGCTCACATGATCGCCGATGACCTTGCCGACGCAATGCCGGCGGCGCTCGACCTGCTGTGAGCGAGCTCATCGTCAGGATTGCTTCCCGCGGCGACGGGGTGACTGCAAGCGGTCGTCACGTGGCGTTCGGAGTGCCTGGCGACGCGGTCCTCGAGGACGGCGCACTGGCCTTCGGTCCGCACCATCAGGTGCCGCCTTGCCGTCACTTTCCCGAATGCGGCGGGTGCCAGCTGCAGCATGTCGATGATCAGGCGTATCGCGGCTACCTGGTGTCGCGGGTCGAAGGCGCGCTCGCCCAGCACGGGCTGACGGCTGCCATCCGCGAGTCGCACCTGTCGCCGCCGAACAGCCGTCGCCGCGCGACCTTGCGCGCGCTGAAGGCGGGTAAGGGGGTCGTGCTCGGTTTCAATGCCGCCAAGTCGCATCAGATCGTCGACATGCGCGAGAACCATATCCTGCGGCCCGAGCTGCTGAACCTGGTAGCGCCCTCGCGCGGGCTGCTGGCGACACTGCTGCAGCCCAAGCGCACTGCCGAAGTGCAGCTGACGCTCGCCGATCAGGAAGTCGATGTCCTGCTCAAGGGCGTCGAAGCGAACGGGTTGGCCGCGGTCGAGGCACTGACGTCGTTCTGCGAGGAACATCGGCTCGCTCGGCTCAGCCTCGATCAGGGGCTCGGGCCGGAGACGCTGTACGAGCCGCAGCCAACGACCGTCACGCTGTCCGGAACCGCCGTGACGTTGCCGGTCGGCGCTTTCCTGCAAGCCACTGGCGACGGAGAGGCGGTGCTGGTCGAGGCGGTGCGGGAGGCTGCCGATGGTGCCAGCGTCACCGCCGACCTGTTCGCCGGACTCGGCACCTTCGCACTAGCGCTGCCCGGCAGGGTCTACGCGGCCGAGGCCTCGCGCGATGCCGTGCTGGCGCTGAAGCGGGCCGCTCCGCAGATCGCCGTCGAGCATCGTGACCTGTATCGGCGCCCGCTCGACGCGGGCGAGCTCGAGCGCTTCGACGCCGTGGTGCTCGACCCGCCGCGCGCCGGGGCCGCCGACCAGGTCGCCCTGCTGGCGGCCGCGTCAGTGCGCCGGGTCGCCTACGTCAGCTGCAATCCCGCGACCTTCGCCCGTGACGCCAAGGTGCTGGTGGACGGTGGACACCGGCTCGATTGGGTGCGGCCGGTTGGTCAGTTCCGCTGGTCCACGCATGTGGAGCTGGCGGCCTGCTTCACCCGTGCATGAGCCGCAGCGCCGCATGGGTCGTCAGACCGATCAGGCACAGAGTGCTGAGGAAGAACAAGGCGAAGCGAAGCGCGACGATGTTGACGGTCGCCTGCACGATGCTGTGCGCTACTCGCAGGCCGACGTAGGCCCAGGCTAGCCACACGTTGATCCATGCGTCGAAGTTCATCAGCACCAGCGCGAGGGTGATCGCGTAAAACAGGGTCGGCTGTTCCATGAGGTGGATGTAATTGTGGGCCGGCCACTGCGCTTCGGCCGGCGCTTTGCCATCGAGATCCTGCCCGCGTCCGCCGCGGCGAGCCATCAGATCGATGCCGACCCGCCGTGCCATCGCGCCGCGGACGATCGCCATCCAGAACAGCATGATGATCGACCAGGCGACCAGCGCCACCACCGGACCGAGCAATGGACTTGGCTGCATTCTTGGTTCCTCATCCTCCCCGCGCTTTTCGCAGGGAGGGGGACCATGCCTAGCATGGTGGCGGGGTTCTGACAGCAGTGCCTGGTTAGAACCCCTCCGTCAGCCTTCGGCTACCGCCTCCCCGCCAACAGGTGGGGGAGGATGAACTAATCGAACAGCTTGGCGAAGCGGCGCTTCTCGCGGGTCTTCCAGGCGCCCCGGTGATAGGCGTCGCTGGCGAGCAGCGGCAGCACCGAGGTCGCCTCGGCGAACACCATCTGCTCCATCGCGGTCGACACCTTGCCCCAGCTTGCCGCTTCCTGCAGCGTCGAGGATGAACAGGCCCCGTCCCGCACGTCGGCGACCGTGATCTGGATCGCGTATTTGTGCACTTCCACGTCCTCGTGACCGAGGATCTCAGCGCAGACCACCGTGTCCTGCGTGAAGTTCTTGGGCACGCCCCCGCCGATCATCAGCAGGCCGGTGGTGCCGGCCTTGATCTTGATGTCGGTGAGCTCGCGGAAGTCTGCGATGCTGTCCATCGTCATGTAGTGGCCGCCGCGCTTCATGGCATCGACCTGGTGCTTGACGAGGCCGAAGCCCGCCGAGCTGTCGGTGAACGCCGGGCAGAAGATCGGCACGTCATGCTCGTAGGCGAGCTGGACGAGGCTGCCCTCCTTCTTTGCGTTGCCCGCGCTCAGCCACTTGCCCATTTCGCGAATGAAGGCACGGCTGCTGTACGGACGCGGCTCCAGGCCGTCGGCAATCTTGCCGATGGTGAAGTCCGTTTCCTGAAGCTTTTCCTCGTCGATGTACGTGTCGTAGATGCGGTCGATGTAGAGCGAGCGCAAAGTATCATCGTCAGGGATTTCATTGGCTTGATAGTGCTTGTGACCAAGCGCTTCGAAGAAATCCATGTCGACGACCGTGGCGCCCGTGGCGACGATCGCATCGACCATGTTCGAGCGGACCAGCTCGGCATAAAGGTCCATGCAGCCGCCGGCCGAAGTCGAGCCCGCGACGACCAGGATGATCGAGCAGTCCTTGTCCTCGAGCATCTGGTTGTAGATGCCTGTCGCGCGCGACAGGTCGCGGCTGGTGAAGCTCATCTTGCCCATGGCCTCGACGATCGGGCGGGCGTCGAACTTGGTGATGTCGATATGCTCGACGGGGCTGGACAGCAGCTCCGCCTTGCGGGTGTCGTTGATCTTAGTTTCCACGTTCATTGCATGCTCCAATAGCTCCCGCTCCGCTAGTGGAGCGGGCTGAGGGGGGGTGGGTTGTCCAAGGCTCCCGAAAGAGCCGGCTATTGGCCGTCATTCACCTCTGGGGGGACAGGCCCACCCCCCAACCCCTCCCGCAGGGCGGGAGGAGGGATCTCCTAAAGCCTCACCACGTTCGAGCGCCTGCGCTCGACGGCGCCGTAGAGGCTCGCCATCGGCTCGTCGTCGACGATCTCGGTGTGCTCGGTCGCGAAGCCGTTGAAGGCGGTGCGCATGGCACTGCCGTAGGCGCCGAGCATGCCGACCTCGATATAGTCGCCGGCCTGGACGTCGCCCGGAAGCGTGAATGGCCCGGCCATGTGGTCGAGATCGTCGCATGTCGGGCCATAGAAGCTGAACTCCAGCGGGCGCACGTGCGAGTCGGTGCCCCGCAGCAGCCGCACCGGGTAGCGCCAGCCGATGTGCGCCGCGTCGAACAAGGCACCGTAGGCACCGTCGTTGATGTACAGCTCCTTCCCGCGGCGCTTCTCCACGCGCACGATTAGGCTGCCATATTCGGCGCAGAGCGCGCGGCCGGGCTCGCACCACAGCTCGGCCGAGTAGCTGATCGGCAGCTTCTCGAATGCTTCATGGATCACCGCGAAATAGGCCTCCAGCGGCGGCGGCTCCATCCCCGGATACCAGGATGGAAATCCTCCGCCGACATCGACGATGTCGACCGTGACCGCTGCCTCCACAATGGCGTCGCGGACGCGGTGCATGGCTTCGGCATAGGCCGCCGGGCTCATCGCCTGACTGCCGACGTGGAAGCAGATGCCGAGCGCATCCGACGCCTGGCGGGCGGCGAACAGCAATGCCTTCACTTCGCCCGGCTCCGCCCCGAACTTGGATGCGAGGCTCAGCTTGGCGTGATCCGAACTGACCCGAAGGCGCACTAGCAGGTTGAGATCGGTCGCCGGCTGACCATCCGTCAACGTCGCGCTGACGATCTTGTCGAGCTCATCGAGAGTGTCGAGGCTGAAGGTGCGCACGCCATGCTCGTGGTAAGCCTCGGCGATGGCCTCCTCAGCCTTCACCGGGTGCATGAAGCACAGCACCGCCTCCGGCAGCGTCGATGCGACCAGCCGGACCTCGCCAATCGAGGCGACGTCGAAGTGAGTCACGCCGGCGTCCCACACGATCCGGAGCAAGTCGGGAGATGGATTAGCCTTGACCGCGTAGAGCGAGCGGCCAGGAAACTTTTCCACGAAAAAGCGGGCCGCGCGCCGTGCAGCGTGCGGTCGAAGAAGCGTCACTGGCTGAGCCGGACGCAACTGAGCGATATCGGCACCGCAGCGGATGCCGGTCGGGGCGGTCGCTAGCCCCAGCGCGCGATGATGCTTGTGCAACTCAAGGGACCTCCAAGTGCCTGACGGCAAACATTGACGAAAGCTGCCTTGCGGTTGGAAGTCCCATGGGGCAGCGGGGCGCGATATATGGAGGGGGGTTCCCACTGTAAAGTTCTTTTGGACCCTGCCGGCGCGCGCCGGCAACATCTGTCGCAGCCGTGCAACGCTTGAGCGAAACAGTAGAAAGATCAGCAACTTGTCAGACACCCGGGTCACGAAGGAAGATGTCGTCCACGCCGCAGAGCGGATCGCCGGCCAGGTCGAGCGGACGCCGCTGATCGAGTCAGAAATCCGCGGCACCCGCATCTGGCTGAAGTGCGAATGCCTGCAGACCGGCGGCGCCTTCAAGCTCAGGGGCGCGACCAACCGCCTGCAGCAGCTCTCTCCTGAGGCACGGGAGCGCGGCGTCGTCGCTTTCTCGTCGGGCAACCACGCCCGCGGAGTGGCTATTGCCGCCAAGCGCCTCGGGATCCGCGCCGTCATTGTCATGCCGGCGGACGCGCCGAGCGTGAAAGTCGAGGGGACCCGCGCCGAAGGAGCCGAAATTCTATTCTACGACCGGCGAACGGAAAACCGGGAGGAGATCGCCGCGCGGCTCGCGGCCGAAACCGGCGCAACGGTCGTTCCCAGCTTTGACGATCCGGCGATCGTTGCCGGGCAAGGCACCGCCGGAATCGAGATCGTCGAGCAGTTCGGTGTGGCGCCCGACCGAATCATCGTGCCATGCGGGGGCGGCGGTCTTGCGGCGGGGATCGCCGTAGCCGTTCCGGAGGCCGAGATCGTCGTTGTCGAGCCGCAGGGCTGGGACGACATGGGGCACTCGCTGGATCGGGGCGAGATCGTGCCAGTCGGACCGGATGCGCCTTCGACCTTCTGCGACGCCCTCCAGACTCAGCGGGTGTCCCCAATCACCTTCGCGATCCTGCAGCAGCGCCATGCCCGCGCGATGTCGGTCAGCGACCAGCAAGCCGCCGAGGCGGTGAAGTTCGCATGGGAACGGCACCGGCTGGTTGTCGAGCCCGGCGGCGCGGTTGCGCTTGCAGCGCTGCTGGCGGGCAAGGCTGAGACCCGCGAAGGGACCGTCGTGGTGCTGTCGGGCGGAAACATCGATCCGACGCTGCACGCCCGGCTGGTGCAGTAAGCCCTGTCTCTCTGCAAGGGCGGGGACTCAGTACGGGGCTCCTGCCTTTGCAGGAGTACAGCGCGACCTAAGCAGCAGCGGTCTTATATTCGCCGGGATCGAGCTGCGCGGGGCTCGAGCGCTCAACGGCCTGGGTCAGGTCTTCGAGCTGCGCGGCGAGCGTCTGCAGTTCCCCGACCAGGAACCGCCGCTCGTTCTCGGCTACGGACTCGGATGCGGCGAAAAGCGTGTCGAGCATCATCGAGATGCACGGCAGGATCGTCTCTTCGATCCGCTCGAACGCCTCATCGAGGCGGGCCTGCTGCTCACGTGTGGGCATGCGGTCCGTTATGGGCCAAGCACGGTTAAATGTTGGTGAAAGAGTTCGGCAGGTGAACACAGCGGCGTCAACTGCGCTCGGGATCGCTATGATTGCCGCCTTTCTGCTCGCCGCCGGCGGCGTGAAGCTCGCGCTTGACCGTCAGAACCGCGGCCGCGTCCTGTTGATGCTGGCGGCCGCCGCCGTGCTGGTCATGAACGTGATGATCTGGACGGTATAGACGGCTTCACCGGATCGCTGGCCAGCCGCATGTCGAGATAATCGTCGGCGGTTTTCATTAGCTGCTCGAGCTCGTTGGCGAAGAAGTGGTTCGCACCCGGGATGGTCTCGTGGTCGATGGTGATGTGGCGCTGGGTGCGGAGCTTGTCGACCAGCTTCTGCACCGCGCTCGGGGTCACCACTTCGTCCGCCTCGCCCTGGATGATGATGCCCGACGAGGGGCAGGGCGCGAGGAAGCTGAAGTCGTACATGTTGGCGGGGGGGGCGATCGAGATGAAGCCCCGGATCTCCGGCCGGCGCATCAGCAGCTGCATACCGATCCAGGCACCGAAGCTGACGCCCGCCACCCAGGTGGTTTCGGCTTCCGGGTGGACCTGCTGCACCCAGTCGAGCGCGGAGGCGGCGTCGCTCAGTTCGCCGATGCCGTTGTCGAACAGGCCCTGGCTCTTGCCAACGCCGCGAAAGTTGAACCGCAAGGTGGCGAAGCCGCGGCGAACGAAGGTCTGGTAGAGGAGCTGGACGATCTTGTTGTTCATCGTCCCGCCGGCTTGCGGGTGGGAATGAAGGATGAGCGCGACCGGAGCGCGAGGACGGGTGCCGGGATGGAAACGGCCTTCGAGGCGGCCCTCGGGTCCGGGGAAAATTACTTCAGGCATGCTTGCTATCGTGCTCGCGTCGGAGAGGATTTGTCGGGGCGCCGACGGATGCACCGCGGCGGCGGCTCCTATATAGGGGCGGCAGTTGAACTGGCAATCAAGCAGGAATCCGCACGCCTTGAGCGCAGCACACCGCCTCTATCTCGACCATGCCGCCACGACGCTGGTGTTGCACGAGGCTCGCACGGCGATGCTGGACGCATGCGACTATTGGGCAAATCCCAGCTCACCGCATGCCGATGGGCGTGCGGCCCGGGCAGCGCTGGAGCGGTCGCGTGGGGCGGTCGCGAATGCGCTTGGCTATCCGCATGACGTCATCCTGACCTCCGGAGCGACCGAGGCCATCCGCCTGGCTGCACGGGGCGCAAAGGTGCCCGGACGGATGCTTGGAGCGACCGAGCATGAGGTAGTGCCGGCCGCCATGGGCCGCGCAAAGGTGATCGGCGTTCTCCCGGATGGAACGCTTAACTTGGACGCGCTCGACGAAGCGCTGGCCGGAGACCCGGCCGTGGTCGCCGTGCAGCACGTCAACAACGAGACTGGCGTGATTCAGCCGCTGCCCGCCATTCGCGAGCGGGTCACGGCCGCCGGCTCGCGGCTTCTGGTCGACTGCGCGCAGAGCGCCGGCAAGCTGCCACTGCCCGATGCCGACTTCATCGCCATTTCCGGCCACAAGTTCGGCGCCCCGCCCGGGGTCGGTGCCTTGCTGGTCAAGGAACTTGGTACGTTGCGGGCGAGCGGCGGGCAGGAACGCGGCTATCGGCGAGGAACGGAGAACCTGCCGGCGGCTACTGCAATGGCGGCCGCGCTCGCCACCCGGGCGTTCGCCAGCGCGCTACCCGCCATCACACAGCTTCGCAGCAAGCTTGAACAAGTGCTTGTAACTGAGGGCGCGACGGTGATCGGCCACAATGCTGACCGCAGCCCGTTCATCGGCGGCTACGCCATGCCCGGCGTGGCCAGCGCCAGCCAGCTGGTGCAGTTCGACCTGGCGGGCATCGCCATCTCCGCCGGGAGCGCCTGTTCTTCGGGGAGCATGAAGCCGAGCAAGGTGTTGGCGGCCATGGGCATCCCCGCGGATACCGCCAGCTGCGTCATCCGCGTAAGCTTCGGGCCGTCGACCACCGAAGCTAATGTCGAGCGCTTCCTAAGTGAGTGGCGGCGGATCCGCAGTCGCGCCGAAGCCCGAGCCGCATGATCTACCTGGATTATCAGGCGACCACGCCGGTGGCGCCCGAGGTCGTGCAGGCGATGGCGCCGTGGATCAGCGACAAGTTCGCTAACCCGCATTCGCCGTCGCCCTGGGGCCGCGAAGCCGACGCCGCCATTGCCGTCGCGCGCAAGCAGGTGGAAGGCGCTCTCGGACTGGCTGGCGGCAGTGTCGCCTTCACCGGCAGCGCGACGGAAGCGCTCAACTGGGCGCTCAAGGGCAGCGTCGAAAAGGCGCCGCCGGGCCGCAACCGTATCATCACGCTGACCACCGAGCATGCCGCGGTGCTCGACACCTGCGAGTGGCTGGCGGGTTGCGGCATCGATCTGACGCTGCTGCCAGTCGGGCCGGACGGTCTCTTTGACCTTGAACTGCTCGCCCGTGCGCTCGACGAGCGGGTGCTGCTGGTCGCGGTCATGCTGGTCAACAATGAGATCGGGGTCATGCAGCCGATCGGCGAGATCGCCCGCATGGCGCGCGCGGTTGGCGCGCTGATGCTGTGCGATGCAGTTCAGGGCTTCGGCCGCGTCGAGATGCCGCAGGGCCCGGACCTGATCGCCATCTCGGCGCACAAGATTCACGGGCCGAAGGGGATCGGCGCCTTGTGGACGCGCAACGGCGCGGAGCCCGAGCCGCTGATCCACGGCGGCGGGCAGGAGCGGGGGCTGCGCTCCGGTACCTTGTCCCCGGCCTTGTGCGTCGGCTTCGGCGCTGCAGCCAAGCTCTCCGACGAGCGCTGCAACCGCGATTACGACCACGTCCGCCAGCTGTGGCCATTGGCGCTGCACACCCTTGGTGAAGGGTGGATCGTCAATGGCTCGGTCAATCACCGCTATCCGGGCAATCTTAACGTCCGCCGCGACGGGCTGGACGCCGCGCGCCTGCTCGCCGACGTCCGGGACTTTGCGTTCTCATCGGGTTCGGCCTGCGCCAGCGGCTCGGGTCGGCCGAGCCATGTGCTGAAGGCGCTCGGCCTCGACTATCGCGAGGCGCGCTCGTCGATCCGGCTCGGTTTCGGGCGGTACACGAGCCAGGACGATCTCGTCGCCGCCTGCCGGAAGATCGCCGAAGCCGCCGACGTGCAAGGACGTGCCTACGCGTGACCCTGGTGCGGTTCCTCAAGGCCGAAGGATCGCTCGACAAGGAGGTCGAGGCGCCAGCGGGCGAGCGCCTGCTCGACGTCGCCTGGGCTGCGTGCGAACCGCTGGAGGGCGCTTGCGAGGGCGTGATGGCCTGCTCGACCTGCCATGTCATCGTCGCCGCGGAGGATTTCGCCAAGCTTCCGGCAGCGAGCGAGGAGGAGGAGGATCTTCTCGACCTTGCAAGCCACGCGACGCGAACGTCGCGGCTCGCATGTCAGATCATCCTCACCGAGGCGCTTGGAACTCTGACCGTACGGGTACCGCCCACCGCTACCAACTGGATGGGACGGTGAGGAAGGTGGAAGCCGACGACCCGGCACGAAATCGTTGTGGCTGCTTCCTTCCGGACCTGACCAAGTTGGCGACAGCGCCGCCCGCCGACTTCCGGCGCGGCATATGGGCGAGGAGAACGCCCCTGGCAAGATTGGCCGATCCGCTCGCAAAGACGTTCGGGCCTGCCTAAACAGCTATTGATGGACGACGCCGAATCGCTGGGCCT
>CADCVY010000074.1 GCA_902806275.1 uncultured Sphingomonas sp.
CGGGCAGCTGGTCCTCGTGAACCATCGGCTCCATCACGTCGGACATCAGATCTACTCCTTGGCCGCGACGCCCATGCCTTCCTGCCCGAATTCCTCGATGGTGGCCTGGTTCTGGGCGTCGTGCGGGGGCGCTTTTTCCACCGGCGTCTTGCCGATCGGGCCCGGCTTGTCTGTCAGGCGGTGACCGTCAGCGGGATCGTCGGACATGGCATTGTTCTGGTTCTGAGTGAACGGCGCTTCGGGGGTGTGGCTGTTCTGGCCCATGATTAGATCTCCTGTGTTGACAGGAGAACCTTGGCCGAAGCGAGCGGTTCCGGCGGGTCGCCGTTCCCGAATGGCAGCCGGACGGATCAGCCGCGAAGGGCGAGTACGTCCGGCTTGTCGTCGCGGCCCGCGGAAGACGAGACCGGCGTCGCGACCGAGCGGCAGCGCGCCACGATCGTCGGGAAGTCGAAATCATTGTTCCTGGTCAGCGCGTCGGACGTCGCAGCGTTGCACTGCTGTTCGGTCGCGTAATGGGTGGGGACCGTTGCAACCGGCGTGCAAGCCGCGGAGCCGTCGCCGCAGCCGAGGATCGCAATGACGAAGTAACCGGCGCCCATGATCTCTGTCCCGTCCCTAACCTGGGTTTAGAACTGTCGAATTATTCAGTTGTTCCAATCATTTCATTGTGCCCGTTTGCCGTTGCCGCGGCTGCTGCCTACCTATGGGAGCGATGACATCTGCAGCACCGGGAGACGAGGCGCGGCCGGCCGGCATGCGCACCATGCTGCGCTTCCTGCCGATGCTGTGGCCCGCGGGCGAGCGCGAGCTGAAGGCGCGGGTGATCGCCGCGGTGCTGCTGGTGCTGGCGGGCGCGGCGGTCGCGCTGGTCCTGCCCTTCGCCTACAAGGCGGTGATCGCCGGCATGTCGGGCGATGCTGTCGCTTACGGCGTCGTCGCCACTATGGTGCTTGCCTACGCTGGCGCCCGCTTCACCGGCGTCCTGTCCGACAATTTGCGCAACGCCTTGTTCGAGAAGGTCGGTCAGAACGCTGCCCGCCGTCTGGCCGGGCAGGTGTTCCGCCATATCCACGATCTGTCCCTGCGCTTCCATCTCGAGCGGCGCACGGGCTCGCTGACCAAGATTGTCGAGCGCGGCACCAAGAGCATCGACATGATGCTCTATTTCCTGCTGTTCAACATTGCCCCGACGTTCATCGAACTCGCCGCGATCTGCGTCATCTTCTTCGTCAAGTTCGGCGCCGGCTTGGTCGCCGCGACGCTGGCGATGGTGGCGGTCTACATCACCTTTACGCGGGTCGTCACCGATTGGCGCGCGAAGCTGCAGCGCGAGATGAACGACGTCGACAACAAGGCGATTGGTCGCGCGGTGGACAGCCTGCTCAACTACGAGACCGTCAAATATTTTGGCGCGGAAGAGCGCGAGGCACGCCGCTACGACGATGCCATCTCCGCGTTCACCCGTGCCGCCACCCGCAATGAAACGTCGCTCGCTTGGCTCAACATCGGCCAGGCGCTGATCACCAATATGATGATGGCGGGAGCCATGGTGTTCACCGTCTGGGGCTGGAGCCGCGGCCGCTTCACGCCTGGCGACGTGGTGCTGGTCAATTCGCTGCTGATGCAGCTGTTCCGTCCGCTCGACATGCTCGGCTGGGTCTACCGCTCGATCCGCCAGGGCCTGATCGACATGGAGGCGATGTTCGGCCTGCTCGACACCCCGGCGGAGGTGGTCGACAAGCCGGCTGCCGAGCCGCTGCGGGTCACTCGCGGCGAGGTGCGTTTCGAGGGCGTGCGGTTCGGCTACGAGCCCGAGCGCGAGATCCTGGAAGGGCTCGACCTCACCATCCCGGCGGGGACCAGCTGCGCGATCGTCGGGCCTTCCGGAGCGGGCAAGTCGACCCTCGCCCGGCTGCTCTACCGCTTCTACGACCCGACCGCCGGGCGCATCGCCATTGACGGGCAGGACATCAGCGACGTCACGCAGCGAAGCCTGCGCTCGGTGATCGGCATCGTTCCGCAGGACACGGTGCTGTTCAACGACACAATCGGCTACAACATCGCCTACGGCCGCGACGGCGCCAGCCAGCAGCAGATCCAAGCGGCTGCGAAGGGTGCCGCCATCGACAGCTTCATCCGCTCGCTCCCAGATGGCTATGAGTCGATGGTCGGCGAGCGCGGACTCAAGCTTTCGGGTGGCGAGAAGCAGCGGGTGGCGATCGCGCGCACCCTGCTCAAGAACCCGCCCCTGCTGGTGCTCGACGAGGCGACCTCCGCGCTCGACAGCCGCACGGAGGAGGCGATCCAGCAGACGCTCGACCGCATCGCCGAAAGCCGCACGACGATCATGATCGCGCACCGGCTGTCGACCGTGGTCCACGCCGACCAGATCGTGGTGCTGGAGGACGGCCAGGTGGTCGAGCGCGGGACGCACGACGCGCTGCTCGCCCGCGGCGGGCTGTACGCCGAGCTGTGGGCGCGGCAGGCGGCCGAGCGCTCGGAGCAAGTCACGGCGGAAGCGGCCGAGTAGCATGTGCTCCTGCGAAGGCAGGAGCCCAGTGCTTTGTCCTTTAAGAGAACTGGACCCCTGCCTGCGCAGGGGTACAAGACGATGATGTCCGGCGTTGATGAGCTTCTAAAATCCACCTTCGGCTTCGACTCCTTCCGCGGCGTGCAGCGCGACGTCGTCGACCGGGTCATGGCCGGCCAGCACACGCTGGCAGTGATGCCGACCGGCGCCGGCAAGTCCCTGTGCTACCAGCTGCCGGCGCTGGCGCGGCCCGGCACGGCGCTGGTGATCTCGCCGCTGATCGCGCTGATGCACGACCAGATCCGCTCCGCCGACGCAGCGGGGATCAGGGCGGCCTCGCTGACCACGGCCGATGCCGACCGCGAGCGGACCGTGGAGCGCTTCCGCAATGGTGAGCTCGACCTGCTGTACGTCGCGCCGGAGCGGGCCACGACCGAAGGGTTGCGCCGGCTGATCGATCGCGAGAGGCTGGCCCTGATCGCGATCGACGAGGCGCATTGCGTCAGCGAGTGGGGGCACGACTTCCGGCCCGACTATCGCCAGCTGCGCGACCTGCTCAACGACCACTCGGACGTCCCCCGGCTGGCGCTGACCGCCACCGCCGACGCGCGCACCCGGGCCGACATCCTCCAGCAGCTCGGCATTCCGCGCGACGGCCAGATCGTCGCCGGGTTCGACCGGCCGAACATCCGCTACCACGTCCGCCCGCGCGAACAGACCGGCAAGCAGCTCCGCGACCTGCTCGCCGCCCAGCCTGGCCCGGCGATCGTCTATGCGCCGAGCCGCAACAAGGCGGAGAAGATCGCCGAGCAGATCGCTGCCAGCGGCCGACCTGCCCTGCCCTACCATGCCGGGCTGGAGCCTCAGGTGCGCGCACGCAACCAGTCGGCCTTCGTCCGCTCCGAGGAGATGGTGATCGCCGCCACGGTGGCGTTCGGGATGGGCATCGACAAGCCGGACGTGCGGGTGGTCGCCCATGCCGCGGTGCCCAAGAGCATTGAGGCTTACTACCAGGAGACCGGCCGCGCCGGCCGCGACGGCGAGCCCGCCGAAGCATGGCTATTCTGGGCCAGCCAGGACTTTGCGCTGGCCCGCCAGCGCATCGAGCAGGAGGTCGAGCCGGACCGGCGGCAGGGCGAGCGCGAGCGGCTGAATGCGCTGGCCAGCTTCGTCGAAGCGAGCGGTTGCCGCCGCGCCATCCTGCTGCGCCACTTCGGCGAGAACCCGCCCGATCAATGCGGCAATTGCGACAATTGCCTCGACCCGCCGGCCAGCATCGACGCGACGGAGGTCGCGCGCAAATTGCTGTCGGCGGCGTTCCGCACCGAGATGCGCTTCGGAGTGGCGCACCTGGCCGCCGTACTGGGCGGCGACGACAACGAGAAGGTGCGGCAGTTCGGCCATCACCGGCTGTCGGTGTTCGGCATCGCGTCCCCTGAGGAGCTGCAGCTGCTGCGGCCGGCGGCGCGGGCGCTGATCGCGCGCGACGCAATGCGCGCCGATGCCTACGGTGGCCTGTCGTTCGGGCCAAATGCCAAACCGATCCTCAAGGGCGAAGAGCAGTTGACGATTTGCGTCCCGCCACCCCGCAAGCGGCCGCGCCGTGATCGGCAGCCGGATGGGCCCGCGGACCCGTTGTTCGAAGCGCTGCGCAGCGTCCGCCGGGAACTGGCAGCCAGCGGCGGTGTCCCACCCTACGTCATCTTCCACGACTCCACGTTGCGCGAGATTGCCGCCGCCCGCCCGCGCAAGCTCAGCGAACTTGCCCGCGTGCAGGGGGTCGGCGCGGCGAAGCTCGACCGCTATGGTGACGCCATGCTGTCCGCGGTCGCGGCGCACCTGGAGACCCAAGATGCTGCGCCAACTTGACGAACGGACACTCATTGCCGGCCAGATCGCGCCGGAGCAGGTAGCGGAGTTGAAGAGCCAGGGCATCGCCATGATCGTCAACAACCGTCCGGACGGCGAAGACGCTGGACAGCCGACAGCTGCCCAGATCGAAGCCGCGGCCGACGGCGCCGGCCTTGCCTATCGCTGGGTACCAATCCGTCGCGGACCAGGACCAGCGGACGTAGAGGCCATGCAGGAGGCGATGCGCGACTGCGGCGATGGCAAGCTGCTTGCCTTTTGCCGGTCCGGCGCGCGGTCTACCTTCGCTTGGGCGCTCGCCCGGCATGAAGAGGGCGTCGGGCGCGACGAACTCGAGCGGGCGGCGGCGGTGGCAGGCGTCAGCCTCGCCCCGATCGCGCACCTGCTCTAGGGCGCCGCCTCACTCAGCAACTCAAGTGCGAGCTCAAGTTCGTCTTCGAGCACCATTAGCCGCACGGGCATGAACAGCCCGCCGTAGAAGCTGTTGATCTCGGCATCGAACAGGACGGCTTCGATGCCTTCCTCCAACAGGTACAGCCGGGCCACGTCGGCGTCGATCCGGGACTGGTAGCGGGCGACCTCCGCCAAGCCGCTCACCAGGGCACGACCTCGCCGGCAGCGATCTCGTCGGATCGCGGCGCCCGCCCGAGCACCGCATTGCGGTGCGGAAAGCGGCCGAATCGCGCAATCACGTCATGGTGCTTCTGGGCAAAACCGAGCAGGTAATCGTCGCCCAATCTGGTGAACAGCTGCATCGAGCGCTGCTGATCAGCGAGCACCTCGCTATGCTGGAACGGCATGTAGAGGAATCCGCGCTCCCTGGGTTCAAGTTTGTCGTCGAAGCCCCCGTCAACGGCGCCTTTGGCAATCTGCAGGGCGAGGAGATCAGTCGAGAACTGGTCCGCATGGCCGCGGAACATGTTGCGCGGAAACTGATCGAACAGGATCACGCCGGCCAAAGCGCTCAGGGGATCACCGAGGAAACTGCTTGCCGGAAGCTGGCGCTGCTCGGACCAGAGCTCGTGGAAGCGCTCCTTGATCTGGTGATCCAGATCGGGGCCACCGCGCCACCTTTGCTTCTGGTCGAGAGCGAACCAGAATTTGAGGATCCCTGCCCGCCAGTCCGTCATTGAGAGGAGCCGAAGGCGACGCGGCAATCCACCTGCGCCATGTGGATTGCTTCGCCTCGCTCGCAATGACGAATGCTCATTGAGCTATGCCGCCGTGCCTCCGACCGTCAGGCCCTCGACCAACAGGGTGGGCTGACCGACGCCCGCCGGCACCGACTGCCCGCCCTTGCCGCAGACGCCGATGCCTTGGTCCAGCGCGAGGTCGTTGCCGATGCCCTTGACCCGGGTGAGCACCGTCGGGCCATCGCCGATGAGCGTCGCGCCCTTGATCGGCTCGGCAATCTTGCCGCCGCGAATGCGGTACGCTTCGGTACAGGAGAAGACGAACTTGCCGCTGGTGATGTCGACCTGGCCGCCGCCGAAGCTTTTGGCGTAGATCCCGTCGGGCACTCGGCTGAGCAGCTCGCCGGGATCGTCGCTGCCGCCGAGCATGAAAGTATTGGTCATGCGCGGCATCGGCGCGTGGGCGAAGCTCTCGCGCCGCCCGTTGCCGGTCGGCGCCATGCCCATCAGGCGAGCGTTCAGCCGGTCCTGCAAATAGCCCTTGAGGATGCCGTCCTCGATGAGCACCGTGCGACCGGTCGGCGTGCCCTCGTCGTCGATGGTCAGCGAGCCGCGCCGCCGCTCCATGGCGCCGTCATCGACCACGGTGACCCCCGGGGCGGCCACGCGCTCGCCGATGCGGCCGGAAAAGGCCGAGGTCCCCTTGCGGTTGAAGTCGCCCTCGAGCCCATGGCCGACGGCTTCGTGAAGCAGCACGCCGGGCCAACCGGCAGCGACAACCACCGGCATCTCGCCGGCGGGTGCGGCGACCGACTCGAGGTTCACCAGCGCCTGGGCCAGCGCCTCGTCGATGGCGCGGTTCCACTCCGCCTCTTCGAACAAGCGCCCGTAAAGATAGCGCCCGCCTAGCCCGTGATACCCGGTCTCGCGCCGGCCGTTCTGCTCGGCGACGATCTGCACGCCAAGCCGCACAAGCGGCCGCACGTCGGAGGCGGTGAAACCGCCGGCGCGAACGATGTCGATCACGCTCCAGCTCGCCGCCAGCGAGACACTAACCTGGACAACGCGCGGGTCACGCGCTCGCGCCGCCGCATCGATCCGCTCGCACAAGGCGACCTTGTCGGCGAAGGGCACCAGACTGAGCGGATCGTCGGCGCCGTACATTGCCTGATTGGTCCGCGGCGGCGGCGGTGCCTGACCGCCGTTCGCTGGATCGAGCAGTCTGAGCGTGGAAGCGGCGCGCTCGATCGCAGCCTCGCTGATCTCGTTGGCGTGGGCAAAGGCGGTGGTCTCGCCCGTCACTCCGCGCAGGCCGAACCCGGACGAGGTATGATAATCGGCGGTTTTCAGCCGTCCGTCGTCGAAGCCGAACGCTTCCGAAGCGCTATACTGAAGGTACAGCTCGCCATCATCGCACGCTGACAGGTGCCGGGTCGCAAGCCGGCTAGCGCTGTCCGGATCGAGGCTGCGGTATAGGAACCGCCGAGGATCAGGCGCGGTCATGCCGGCTGGGTGTCCGCTGGCCCGCCGACATGCACGAAGCGGCGGTCGCAATAGCCGCATTCCACGAAGCCGAGCTCCGGATCGATGCGCAGGAACACGCGCGGGTGGCCCAGCGCCGGATCGATCTCTCCCGAACCGTCGCAGGCAACCTGCACCGTGGAGATGTGGATAACTTCAGGCGGCGGCTGGACGGGCATGCGGACGAGGTAGCAACGCGCCCCGCCCCATTCAACCGCAACGGCTCAGAGGTAGGTGGCAGTCACCTCGAAGGTGGATTCATACAGGCCTTCCGGCTGGTTGGCGCCGATCTCAATGACGCCGCCGACGCCGAAAAAGAAGGTGCGGGTTGTCGGGTTGATCGACCGGATCGGCGAGCCATCCAATGTTAGGGCAAGCACCGGGATCTTGTCGGCGGAGTTGGTCGTGCTTGTAAGCTCGTCCGGCGCGGTCACAGCAACGATCACTTGCTGGTTGGGACTTCCGGCGCCGCCAAAATAGGCACGGTGGCCGAAGTCGCTTGGATAGGCAGCGACGCCCCCGGTAACGCTCCGCGCTCCGGTCGTGGCGTTGATGGTAACGGTGCCCGAGACACTTGCCGAAGGGACGATGGTCCCGAACGCGAGGTCGTCGATCTTGGTCAGGGTCAATGGGACCAGGATCAGTGCGCGTCCTGTGGCATCGGGGGCGGCCGACACCGGCACCGCCTGTGCGGGCGCTGACAATCCTGCAGCAAGCGCCGCCGCAACGAGGAGTTTGCGATAATCCACTTGGCCTTCTCCGGACGCGCGATGCGCCACTGTCCATCGCCCTATGGTGCCGCCGGTCTCTCCAGCGGTTCAACATGTTGGGTTTGCGCGGCGTTTACCTTGGTCGGGAACGTGAACGCGCGCTTGTCGCTCCTGCGCACCGCTCCTATGCCGCCCAAACGCATGGACGAACCCGCGATCCGCATCGAAGCGCTGAGCAAGACCTACAAGGGCGGCAAGCAGGCGCTCAACCAAGTCAGCTTCGACGTCCCCCGCGGTCAGATTTTCGGTCTGCTCGGCCCCAACGGCGCCGGCAAATCCACCTTGATCAACATCCTTGCCGGTTTGGTGGTGAAGACCGGGGGCACGGTGACGATCTGGGGCTTCGACATCGACCAGCATCCGCGCAACGCGAAACGGTCGATCGGCATCGTCCCGCAGGAGATCATCTTCGACCCGTTTTTCACCCCGCGGGAAACCTTGGACATTCAGGCGGGGCTCTACGGCGTGCCCAAGGCCGACCGGCAATCCGATGCTTTGCTTGCCGCGATGCACCTCAGCGACAAGGCGCATGCTTATTCGCGCACCTTGTCTGGCGGCATGAAGCGCCGGTTGCTGGTGGCCAAGGCGATGGTTCATTCGCCGCCGATCCTGGTGCTCGACGAGCCGACCGCAGGTGTCGACGTCGAGCTTCGCCGCCAGCTGTGGGACTATGTGCGCCAGCTGCACGCGAGCGGGGTCACCATCGTGCTCACCACCCACTACCTCGAAGAAGCCGAGCAATTGTGCGATCGCATTGCGATCATCCACAACGGCCGCGTGGTCGCCAACGAGCCGACGCGCGAGCTGATCGCCAAGGCGCAGGAAAAGGCGGTGGTGGTCACCTTCGACCGCGACATCGCCAACGTGCCGGCCAACAGCTGCTTTGAGAACATCACCCTCGTCGACGAGCGGACGCTGGAGATCAGCTATCGCAAGGACAAGGTGAACGCCGGCGAGGTACTCACCGCGCTGGCGTCCAACGGTCTGGCGATCGTCGACGTCACCACCCGCGACCCTGACCTGGAGGACGTCTTCCTCAGCCTTGTATCGGGCAACCAAGACGCGGCATGAGCATCGAAACTGATGTCCTGATCGTCGGCTCGGGCGCGGCCGGACTGACTGCGGCGTTGAACCTCGCCGAAACGCACAAGGTGGCGGTCATTGCCAAAGGCGCGCTGGGGGCCGGCGCTACCAGCTGGGCTCAAGGCGGCATCGCCGCCGTGCTCGAGGAAGGCGACAGCTTCGAAGCACACGTCAACGACACAATGGTCGCCGGCGCTGGCCTTAACGACCGGCACGTCGTCGAGCGCGTGGTCGAGCGTGCGCCCGGAGCCATCGCCCGGCTGATGGAGCTTGGCGTCCCGTTCGCTACCGACGGCAACGCGCTGCACTTAACGCGAGAGGGCGGGCACAGCCACCGCCGCATCGTCCATGTCGCCGATGCGACCGGCTATGCGATCCAGCAGGCGCTGGAGACGGCCGCGGCGAAGCACCCGAATATCCGGCTGGTGCCCGGGATGGTCGCCATCGACCTGCTTACCGGGCGTCACGCAACCAGTTTCTCCACCAGCGGCGCGGTGCACGGCCTCTATGCGTACAATCGCCAGTCCAAGCGGGTGGAGAGGCTGACCGGGCGGGCCACGATCCTGGCGACCGGCGGTGCCGGGCGGGCCTATTTGTATTCCACCGCTCCGCGCGGTGCGACCGGCGATGGCATTGCCATGGCATGGCGTGCCGGATGCCGGGTGTCGAACATGGAATTCATGCAGTTTCACCCGACCTGCCTCTACAACCTCCAGCTCAAGAACTTCCTGATCACTGAGGCCGTGCGCGGTGAAGGCGGGCAGCTGAAACTGCCTCCGGGTGTCGAAGGCGGCGGCAAGCGTTTCATGCCGAGGTTCGACAAGGCCGCCGAGCTGGCGCCGCGGGACATCGTCGCCCGCGCCATCGACCATGAGATCAAGCGGCTCGGCCTCGATTACGTCCACCTCGACATCTCGCACCGCGACGCGGATTTCGTCCGCGCCCACTTCCCCAACATCTATGACAAGCTGCTGGGGCTGGGGATCGACATCACGCGCGAGCCGATCCCGGTGGTGCCGGCGCAGCACTACACCTGCGGCGGGGTGGTCGTGGACCTCGACGGCCGCACGGACGCGCCCGGCTTGTACGCTGCCGGCGAAGTCACCGAGTCTGGACTGCACGGCGCCAACCGGCTGGCGTCGAACAGCCTGCTCGAATGCGTCGTGTTCGGCGAGGCGGCGGCGCGGCACGTCGCGGCCGATTGGTCGCACTTGCCCGACGTGCCGCAAGTCCGCCCCTGGGACGAAAGCCGCGTTACCGACAGCGACGAGGAAGTGGTGATCGCTCAGACCTGGGGCGAGATCCGCCGCTTTATGTGGAATTATGTGGGGATCGTCCGCACGACCAAGCGGCTGGAGCGTGCCAAGCACCGCATTGCGATGCTGCGGCAGGAAGTGCGCGAATATTATGCTCACTTCCGCGTCACGCCCGACCTGATCGAGCTGCGCAATCTCGTCGAGGTTGCCGACCTTATCGTCCGCTCCGCGCTGGCCCGCCAGGAGAGCCGCGGACTGCATTATACGCTCGATTACCCCGATGCGCTTCCCGAAGCCAATGACACGGTCCTGATACCCTGAAAAGCGTTGTTGCAGCGGAACAGACAACAAGAGTAAGGACTACTGCTGTTTCCGAACAATGACAGGGGAAAGTCCATGAAGATCAATACTACGCTTGCCGTGGCCATCGGGCTTGGCGCTCTCGCCGCGTGCAACAACAGCGCGCAGGAGCAAGCCGCCGACAACATCGAGGCGAATGCTGAAATGACCGCCGATAACCTCGAAGAAGCTGCGGACAACGCGGCCAACGAAGCGACCGAGGATAGCCTCGAGAATCGGGCCGACGCGACCCGCGGTGCCGGCGAAGCTGCTGCCGACGCCAACCGCACGAGCGCCGACGCCGACGGCAACAGCGCCAACTAGGTTGTCCTAGCGCAGGCGATCGGACTCGCAGGTCGCTTGACCAAAGGGCGCCCCCGCACTGCGAGGGCGCCCTTTTTTATTTTGACCCCGGGGGAGCGCCAGACAACAGCCCCGGCCCCGCCGGCCTCAGACGAACAGGAGATCCGCGGACGTCGCCGTGTAGTTGCCGACCAGGCCAATCAGCTCGTCCCGGCTGTCGAAGACGTGATTGTTGTTGCTGTCGTAGTAGACGCCGGTGCCGCTGGTCCCGCCGACCGTGACCGCCCGAAGCCAGTAATCGTCGGCCGCACCGCGCACCTGCAGCTTGTCGCCTGCGTTGAAGTCCATGATCTTCGCATAGTCGGTCGAACCGGATGACAATGACCGACCGTCGTCATAGAACCGACCGCGGGCATCGCCGAGCACGAACACGTCGTTGCCGCCATTGCCGCGCAGGGTGTCGACCGTGCCGCGGCCGAGCGAAGTCCCGCTGGCAGGCACGCCCCAAATCTTGTCGGCGCCGCTGGTGCCGGTGATCGTGTCCCAGCCGGTGGTACCGTAAATGTTGCCGCTCGACGGCGGCGGTGGGGGCGGCGGCAGGGTCGTTGTGCTTCCCGCGTGCTGCAGAAAGGTCATCACGTCGAGCCGGCCCCCGGTCATCGTCATTCCGGCAAGCGACGGCGTCGCGGTCGCCGAGGACAGCAAGTCGGCCCGCAGCTCCGCCGCGCCTGCGCCCGTGGCTGCAGCGATCAGCGCGATGGCGCCAGCGACGTGCGGCGTCGCCATCGACGTGCCGCTCATGTATCCGTAGCCACCCCCAGCCAGCGTCGAATAGATGGACGAGCCGGGCGCAGCGATCTCCACCGTACTTGCGCCGTAGTTCGAATAGCTCGCCAGCAATCCGGTCGAGGTCAGCGCCGAAACCGCGATTACCGCATCCCAGCCAAGGATGGATGCGGTGCTGTAGTTCGACGGGAAGTTGGCAACCAGGTTGTTATTATCGCTAACCTGGTCGTCGCCGCCATTGCCGGCAGCGGCGATGAACAGGATGTCCTGCCGCGCGCCTCGGACGATCGCATCCAGGACGGATTGCGAATAGCCGCCGCCGCCCCAGCTGTTGTTTGTGGCGACGAAGTCGACCACCGTCGAGCGGGTCTTCGCTGCGGTGAAATAGTCGATGGCCCTGACCGCCGCCGACGTCATGCCGCTGCCTGACGCGTCGAGGAACTTCAGCGGGACGATCAGGGTCGACCAGGCGACCCCCGCAACGCCGACGCCATTGCCGCCGGTCGCGGCGATGGTCCCGGCAACATGCGTGCCGTGGCCATCGTCGTCATATGGGTCATTGTCATTGTTGGCAAAATCCCACCCGATCAGGTCGTCGCGGTAGCCGTTGTAATCGGTATCGAGCCCGTCTTCCCAACGATAATCACTCAGCAGATCGCCGGCGTCGATGCGGCCATTGAGGTTGAAGTCGCGAACGTAGGCTGCATTGGCGCTGGCGTTCAGGTCCCGAAACGTGATCGTGCCGTCCGCGTCCGTGTCGATCAGCTTGGCGCGGATTGTTGTCGGGATCTCGTTATTGTTGAGCCAGATGTTCAGGTGCAGATCCTGGTGCGTGTAATCGACGCCGCTGTCGATCACGCCGATGGCAACCTTGGTCGACCCGACGTAACCGGCCGCCCAGGCTTCCGCCGCCTGGCTGCCATAGGCATTGGCAGGGCTGCTCTTGTCGCCCGCCATTCCCCACATCCGGCCGCCGGTGAAACCCGGATCGTTGGAAACCACAGCCGGGTGAACGACGTAATCGGGCTCGGCGTAGGAGACCGCGCTCTCACCGGCGAGTGTGTCCGCCGCGCGCTCGGCGCTCAATTCGCTTGCGAATCGTGCCCGGTGGACATGTTCGCGGCCGTCGAACCCGAACGAGTCTTCGATCGCCCCGCCGACCGTCTCCAGTGCGTTGTCGCGCTCGGCCACCGAAGCGTTCGTCTTGAACTTCAAAAGCACATAATCGCGGACGGACTGACCGCCACTGGCCCCGTAGGAACGCACGTTTGCCATGTCTTCACTCCCGCCCTGGAGTGTTGATGTCGCAAAACGCTGGGCTCGAAAAGAGAAAATTCTGTAAACAGATCAACAAATTGCATGACCGTGGCTAAATTAGCTCACAGTTGCCGGCGGTGACGAAGAGCGCGTTCACCAACTTGCGCTCGGAGCGAGCCGCCCGCTTCCCTCGCGCGGTCACCCTGCTAAACCCGCGCCTTCATGTCCGAAGCGAAGCCGCATCTCTATCTCGTCGACGGGTCGAGCTACATCTTCCGCGCCTATCACCGGCTGCCGCCGCTGACGAACCGTCACGGCCAGCCCGCCGGCGCGGTCTATGGCTATACGACCATGTTGTGGAAGCTGGCCGGCGACCTCAACAAGGGCGCCAAGGGAGTGGGCGGCCCGACCCACATGGCCGTCATCCTCGACGCTTCGGAGTCGACCTTCCGCAACCAGATGTACGACGGCTACAAGGCGCACAGGCCGCCGCCGCCCGAAGATCTGGTGCCGCAATTTCCGCTGATCCGGGTCGCTACCCGTGCCTTTTCGATCCCGTGCATCGAGGAGGATGGGCTGGAGGCCGACGACATCATCGCCTGCTACGTCACAGAGGCCAAGAAGCACGGCTGGCGGGTTACCATCGTCAGTTCCGACAAGGACCTGATGCAGCTTGTCGAGGATGGCAGCGTCGACATGCTGGACACGATGAACGACCGCCGGATCGACGAAGCCTATGTGGTCGACAAGTTCGGCGTCGGCCCGGACAAGGTCGGCGATGTTCTGGCGCTGATGGGCGACAGCGTCGACAACGTGCCGGGCGTGCCCGGCATCGGAACCAAGACCGCCAGCCAGCTGATCCAGCAGTTCGGCAGCCTGGAGACGGTGCTCGCCAGCACCGACCAGATCACCAAGCCCAAGCTCAAGCAGAACCTGGTTGAGCATGCGGACGCCGCGCGGCTGAGCCGAGAGCTGGTGCGGCTGGTATGCGATGCCAATTTGCCCGAGCCGCTCGAGGCGCTGGCGCTGCACC
>CADCVY010000075.1 GCA_902806275.1 uncultured Sphingomonas sp.
GCTGCAGCAGCCGGTGCTGAGCCCTGTGGTGCCGTGGGCCACCATTTCAGAGGCAGCCGCCGCCATCCCGCGCGACGATGCGCGCTGGGTCTTCCACATCGGCCATGTCGGCTCGACCCTGATCGCCCGGCTGCTCGGTGAGCTGCCCGGCGTACTGGCGGTTCGCGAGCCGCGCCTGCTTCGCGACCTGGTGTCGGTGCCCGCCAGCGAACGGCGCCGATATGCCGAAGCCGCCACCCGCCTCTACTCGCGGACGTTCGCGCCCGACCAGGTGGCGCTGGTCAAGGCGACCAGCTGGGTCAGCGAGATTGCGCCACTGCTGGTTCCGCCGGGCGGGCGGGCGCTGTTCCTGTTCGCGCCGGCCCGCACCTACATCGCCGGCATCCTGGCGGGCGAGAACAATGCGATGGAGCTTTGCGCCCTTGCCCGAGGCCGGGCGCAGCGCATGGCCGGGCGGGTCGGAGCCCTTCCTCCGCCCCGTCACGAAGCCGATCTCGCCTCGGCGGCGTGGGCCTGCGAAATGACCTCGCTCGAGTCCGCCGCGAACGCCATGGCCGACCGCCATGTGCAATGGGCGGCGTTCGACCCGATGCTTGCCGACATTGCGGGCGCGCTTCGGCGGCTGTGCGGCCACTTCGCGATCGATGCCGATCCCGCGCAGCTGCAGGCAATCGCGGGCGGGCCGCTGATGCAGCGTTATTCGAAGGCACTCGAGTATGACTATAGCGCATCGCTGCGCCATGATCTCCTCGCCGATGCCGAAGCCCGCTTCCGGCGCGAGATCGAAGATGCTCTTGCCATGGTTGCGAAGGCGGCGGAAACCGCCCCGTTGCTCGCGCGAGCGCTTGGCCGATCTTAGGAGCCACCAGACGTGTACCGCATCCTGCCGATCCTGACCGACGCCGAAGTGGCCGAATGCCGCCGGATTGCGGCATCGACCCCGTTTGTCGACGGGCGGATCACCAACCCGCACAACACGGCCAAGCAGAACGAACAATTGCACGACGCCGCGGCCTACCAGCGCAGCTCGGCCATCTTCCAGCAGGCGCTGGCGCGCAGCGAGGAATTCCGCGAGTTCGCCTTCCCGGTCGCCTTGGCGCCGCCGATGATGACGCGGTACGGGCCGGGGATGAAGTACGGCGCCCACGCCGATGCGGCTTTCATCCAGCTGCCGGGGGCGTCGATCCGCAGCGACCTGTCGTGCACCATCTTCCTCAACGACCCGGCGGACTATGACGGTGGCGAGCTCCACGTGCGGCTTGGCGATGCCGACCTCAAGTTCAAGCTGCAGCCGGGCGAGGCCATCGTTTACCCGTCCGACAGCATGCACCAGGTGATCCCCGTCACCCGCGGCGAACGGCTGGTGGCGATCACCTTCATCCGGAGCCGGGTCCAGGACCCGTTCCGCCGCAACCTGCTGTTCGAACTGAACGAGGTGGCAGCGCTCGAAGGGCTCAAGATGGACTTCGAGAACTTTACGCGGCTGCAGCTGGTCCAGCAGAACCTGCTGCGCCACTGGGCGGATTAGGTGATTGCGCCCCTGCAACTGGGCTCCTGCCTGCGCAGGAGCGCAGGCGTTTAAGCCGCTTTCTTCAGATGCTTGCGGCCGAGCAGTTCGGCGATCTGCACGGCGTTGAGGGCGGCGCCCTTGCGCAGGTTGTCGCTGACCACCCACAACGACAGGCCGTTCTCGACCGTGGGGTCCTCGCGCACGCGGCTGACGAAGGTGGCGTAGTCGCCGACGCATTCGACAGGCGTCACGTAGCCGCCGTCCTCGCGCTTATCGACCAGCATCACGCCAGGTGATTCCCGCAGGATCTTCTGTGCCTGGGCGGCGGAGATCTCGTCCTCGAACTCGATGTTCACCGCCTCCGAATGGCCGACGAACACCGGCACTCGGACGCAGGTGGCGGTCACCTTGATCTTGGGATCGAGGATCTTCTTGGTTTCGACCACCATCTTCCATTCTTCCTTGGTAGACCCGTCGTCGAGGAAGACGTCGATGTGCGGAATGACGTTAAAGGCGATCTGCTTGGTGTAGTGCGACGGCTCGTTGGTGTCGCCGACGAAGATGTTGCGCGATTGCTCGAACAGCTCGTCCATCCCCGCCTTGCCCGACCCGGAAACCGACTGGTAGGTAGCGACGACCACCCGCTTGATCCGCGCCGCGTCGTGCAGCGGCTTGAGGGCAACAACGAGCTGCGCCGTCGAGCAGTTCGGGTTGGCGATGATGTTCTTCTTGGCATAGCCGGCAATTGCGTGCGCGTTCACCTCCGGCACGATCAGCGGCACATCGGGATCCATGCGGTACAGCGAGCTGTTGTCGATCACCGTACAGCCGGCGGCGGCCGCGATCGGCGCATAGGTCTTCGACACTTTAGAGCCGGCCGCGAACAGCGCGATGTCGTAGCCGGCGAAGTCGAAATGCTCGATATTCTTGACCCGCAGCTCCTCGCCGCTGTCGCCGAAATCGATGACGTCCCCGGTCGAGCGCGGGGAAGCGACTGCCGCCACCTCGTCGGCGGGGAATTGCCGTTCGGCGAGGATGTTCAGGATCTCGCGTCCGACGTTTCCGGTCGCTCCAACAACCGCAATCCGGTAACCCATTCCATCCTCCAGTCACTCAGTGCAACGCGCCTATCGTAAGTAACGCGTGAAGGCGATATGGCGCCGACCCAAGCGGACGCCAAGACGGGGGGAGCAGTGCGGCGATCGATCCTGTTGCTGGCCGCCATCTTCGCCGCGGTGCTTGGCGCGATGTGGGCCAAGTCGCTGCTGATCGAGTTGCCGCGGGTTGCGCAGGCAAGCCCGGGTGAGTTCGACGCCAACCGCGCCGCCGCGCGATTGGCCTTCGTTCTCGGCGACGAGCGGCCGCACCCGACCGACACCGATGCGAACGATGGGGTGCGGGGCCGGATCATCGCCCAACTCGCTAGCTTGGGCGTGCAACCCATGGTGCGCGACCAGCTTGCCTGCAACCAGCTATACAAGTCACGCGGGGTGAGCTGCGCCCGGGTGCGCAACGTGGTCGCGCGTTTGGGTCCGGCCACCGGCAAGGCGATGCTGCTGAGCGCCCATTATGACAGCACGCCATCCGGACCCGGCGCCGGCGACGCCGGCATTGGCGTGGCGACGCTGCTCGAGGTCGCAGCCATCCTCAAGGACCGCCCGCTCCGGCGCCCGGTGATGCTGCTGTTCAACGAAGGCGAGGAGCTCGGCCTGATCGGCGCCCGCGCCTTCCTCGCCGATCCGCTCAGCCGCAACGTCGACAGCCTCGTCAACCTGGAAGCCCGCGGGGTGCGCGGCCCGGTCAACATGTTCGAGACCAGTAGGCCCAACGGTGCCGCCATTGGCGTGTTCAGCCGCGCCGCCCGGCGCCCGTTCGCCAACTCGCTGTCCACCGACGTCTACCGGCTGATGCCCAACTACACGGACGTGAACACGTTCGAGGAGCGAAGGTGGTTGACGCTCAACCTGGCGCCGATCGGCAACGAGACCCGCTACCATAGCCCTGGCGACAACCTCGCCGCACTCGACCGGGCCACGCTGCAGCACATGGGCGACCAGACGCTGGCGATCGCGCGCGAACTGGACGGCGGCACACCGTCAGCCGGCGGCGACCGCATCTTCATGGACTTGGCGGGGCGGCTGCTCGTCAACTTGCCGTTGCCTATCGGCGTGGTCCTGCTGATCGCATTGCTGGCCGGCTTTGCGATCCTGACGATCAGGCGCGGTGCGCCTTGGCGTTCGGTTGCAATTGCTGTTGGCACTTTGGTCGGCTCGGCGCTGCTGTGCTGGCTGGCGGTAGCGCTGATCGGAGCAATGCGGCACGGCATGTTCTGGCGCGCGCACCCCGTCTGGACCACGATGGGCGCTTACGCCTCGGTGCTCCTAGTTGCCTCCGTGCTGCTCGCCACGGTCGGCAAAAGGCTCACGGGCCGGCAACTGCGGCCCGCCGCCTGGTTCCTATTCTCGGCCGTCGGCGGGGTAATCCTGCTGTTCGCGCCCGGCGGAATCATCTTCTTCCTGTTTTCGCCGCTGCTCGCGATGGCCGGGATGGTGGCCGCGCACTGGTGGAAACCGGCCGAACTGACCGGGTCGGTTGCCGCGATCCTCCTGCTGTACCTCACCTGGGGCGCGATGCTGGGGCTGCTTGAGGAGCTGCTCAACTCGGGTCCGATGTTGGTTTTCGCTCCGCTCGGCGCTCTGTTGCTGCTGCCAGTGGTCATAGAAGCCAAGCCCCTGATCGATGCCGCGCGCCTGCGCGGCACGGCCATCGTCGGCGGGTCGCTGGCGCTGCTGCTGTGGGCGGCCGCAGCCGCGGCTCCGGCCTATTCAGCCGAGCGTCAGCAAAGGTTCGTGATCGAGCATGTGACCGACGTTCGTTCCGGCAAGGCCGCCTGGTCCGTGCTCAACGGCAAGGTGCCGCTGCCCGACTCTTACGGGATAGTCGGGGAGTGGCGCTGGGGCAGCTTGCCCTATACGAAACCCCAGCGGTGGCTGGCCGACGCGCCGCCCACGGCGAACGCCAAGGCGCCGGCCGCCGAGAAGCTCGCGGTCGCCAACAATGGCAGCGAACGCACGATCACCCTCCGCCTTCGGACCAACGGCGCCGAGCGAATGTCGCTGATTGCGGCCGCCGATGCGCGCATCCGCGCCGCTGGCGTGCCGGGCTTCGTCCGTCCGATCGATCCTGCCGCCGATGCCGGCACGTACGGCATCTCCTGCTCCGGCCGCAGCTGCGACGGGCTGGAGTTGGTGATCGTTCAGGGCAAGACGCAACCGACCGCGTTTACCCTCGTGGGCGCGCGCTCGGCCTTGCCGTCAAGCGCTCGGCCGCTGATCGCCGGCCGCCCCAAGCACGCACGGCCGCAATATACACCCGATCAGACGGTGGTTTTCGACCGCATCAGGCTATGACGGCGGTCGAAAAGGCTCAGGCCGCGTCGCCGCCGCCGGCGGTCTCGGCAGCAGCGCCCTTGGCCGGCCGGGTGTCGCGGCGCTCGGCGATGCGCGCCGACTTGCCGGTGCGGCCGCGCAAATAGTAGAGCTTGGCGCGGCGGACGGCGCCGCGGCGCACGACTTCGATGCGCTCGATGATCGGCGAATAAAGCGGGAAGACGCGCTCGACGCCCTCGCCGAAGCTGATCTTGCGGACGGTGAAGCTGGAGCCGACGCCCTTGTTGGCGCGGGCGATGCACACGCCCTCGAAGTTCTGCACGCGGGTGCGCTCGCCTTCGATCACCTTGACGCCGACGCGCAGGGTATCGCCGGGGCGGAATTCGGGAACGGGCTTGTCCTTGGTCAGCGCGTCAATGGCTTCGCGCTCAAGCGTCTCGATCAGGTTCATTGGTGGTCAGCCTTCGTATCTCGTCGCCGCGCGCCAGAGGGCGGTGCCTGCGATGCGCCCCCGTGGCGCTCGATCAGGTCCGGCCGCCTTAGCCGTGTGTCATGGACCGCGGTCTCGTGTCGCCACGCCGCGATCCTCGCATGATCCCCCGACCGCAGCACTTCGGGGATCGTGCGCCCTTCCCATGTCACTGGTCGGGTATAATGCGGATATTCCAAGAGACCTTCGTTGAAGCTCTCCTCCTCTCCGCTGGAGGCCGCGCCCATTACCCCGGGGAGCAGGCGGACGCAAGCATCGAGGATCACCATCGCGCCGAGCTCTCCACCGGAGAGAACGTAGTCGCCGACGGACACCGGCTCGAGCTCGCGCGCCTCGAAGATCCGCTCGTCGAAGCCTTCAAAGCGGCCGCATAGCAGGATCATCCCCTCGCCCGCTGCCAGCTCCCGCACCCGTGCCTGGGTCAAGGACGCGCCGCGCGGCGTTAGCGCCAGCATCGGCCGGCCATCGGCGACACTGTCGAGCGCGGCGGCCAGCACATCCGGCCTGAGCACCATCCCCGGGCCGCCGCCCGCCGGCGTATCGTCGACGCTGCGATGTTTGTCCGTAGCGAAGTCGCGGATGTTGCGGGCATCGAGCGACCAGATGCCCTGTTCAAGCGCCCTCCCCGCCAGACTGATGCCGAGAGGACCAGGAAACATCTCGGGATAGAGCGTCAGCACCGACGCGGCCCAGGTCACGGTGTCGCGACGCTCATCCGCAACGCTTGGATGCCGGCGGGCGTGGTCGGCGCGAGCAACACGTTGCCCTTGATCCGGCCATGTGTGCACCGCCAGGTGAACGTGCCTGCAAGCGCTCCAGTCGCCGAGACCGGGCTCGCAGTGTCGCACTCGCCCGCTTCTTGCCTCAGCTTGCCGAGTTCCCCCCGCCAGTTTTCCCGCGACCGGTCGAGGAGGAAGTTCATTGCCAGCAGGTTGCCGGCAGCCGTCACGTCGCCTGTCCGATAGACCGCGCCCGCCGCGCGGTACGCTGCGGCCAGTTCAGCGCTCACCGCAAGCTTGCTGCCAAGCATGGCGCCGGCCCGATGCAATGCTACGGCCGCGTCCCAGGCAGGTCCGGAGCCGCCGGTGTAGGTCCGGTTGGTGAACACGAAAATGCCGACGCCATGCTCGGGCATCAGCATCATGTGCGACCCGTAGCCCGGATAGCCGCCGCCGTGGCTGAGCGTGTTGCCAAGGTCGGGATCCTGCGCCTGGATCAGGCCCATCGCATAGGCGGCGGTTTGCGTGACCGGCGACTTGCCGAAGCGCTGGCGCAGGCGCGAATGGTTCGAACCTTCGGCCATCTCGCGGACGGTGGAGCGGAGTGCCGGCTCGGTCGCGGGGCCGTCGCGGGCCGGCCAGCCGGACAGCAGAAAGGCGATCCACTTCGCATAGTCGTTGGACGTGGTATGGACGCCACCCATCGATCCGAAGGCGCCGTGGCGCATGGTGGGCTCCTCCGACCAGCGGTTGTTCTCCCATCGATAGCCGATCGCCCGTCGTTCCAGAGGCGAGTTGCGCACCTCGTAACCGGACGACGCCATGCCGAGCGGGCGCATGATGGTGTTCTGGATGTAGCGGTCGAACGGCTGGCCAGAGACGTTGGCGATGATCCGCCCGAGCAAAGCGTAGCCATAGTTGGAATATTCGAAGGCCGTCCCCGGCGCCCGCGTGAAGGGCGGCGGGCGGCGCAGCAGAGCGGTGAACTCGGCTTCGCTGAGCACTTGCTGGCGATCTCCCCACGGGTCGTCGGTCACCAGCCCGGATGTATGGTTGAGAAGGTCCCGGACCCGAATCTTGCGTGAGTCCCCGACCGGATATCGCCAGCTGCGCAGTTCGGGCACATAAGTCTCGGCAGGCGCATCGAGCGACAGCTTGCCCTCGTCGCGCAGCGTCAGGATCGCCAGCGCGGTGAAAGCCTTGGACATGGAGGCGATGCGGAACACAGTGTCAGGCGTGACCGGCCGCCACTGCGCCAGTTCCTGCACACCGAAGCTGCGGACATGGATCAGGCGGCCGTCGGCGACGATGCCGTACACCAGGCCGGGCGCGTGGCTGTCGAGCTGATAGTCGGCGAAGACTTTGTCGATGACCGGCGCGGCAGCAGCGATCTTGGCAAGGTCCGGCTGTGCCGCCGACGCGACCGGCGCAATCAGCAGTGCCAGTGCGGCCAGCGCTTTCCCGATCGGCACTCGCCCGATCCCCGCCGGCCCGCGCCGTCGCATCAATTGCGCCGCAGAAAGCGCCACACGGCCTTCCACATGCGCGCCTCCAGCACCGTCAGGCGCGCTACGAACCGGGGTGCGCCGGTCTGGGTAGCACGCTGTTCGGCGCTTGCCCCGGTTCCGAACACCATGCGCACCACTGCGACCACCAGCCGAAGTTCGATGAGGATCAGCACCGTCAGGCCCGCCGTGCGCGCCCAGGCGAGCCGCGGCAGCAGCAACTGCGCGTCAGCTGGAACGATCCAGCCGAGGACGTAAATGCCGAGGCAGGCGAGCGCCAGCATGCGCAGCACGACCTGACGGAGCGGCTTCGATCGACTGTAGCAAAGGGCGTACAGCACCGGAAGAGTGAAGCAGGCATCGAAGACGAGGGCTGCTTCAAGCGTTGCACCCGCCGCTCGCCACCCTGCCGACCTGGCGACGAGCAAGGCTGCGACCGCCAGCAACGGCGCGACAACGACGAACCAGTTCGAAGCCGCCCAGCGCCAGAGTTGTCGATTGCCCATCACGCGCCCCTTCCTGTCGGGTTGATCCTAGAAGCGGCCCTACACCTTGTCACTTGCACACAGCTAGGGAACCGCCCGCTTTCCCCTGCGCTGACCGACCATGGACGATAAACCCCTCGATTGCCTGATCGTCGGCGGCGGCCCGGCCGGGCTCACTGCCGCCATCTACCTCGCCCGCTTTCACCTCGACATCGTCGTCGTCGACGAAGGGAAAAGCCGCGCGAGCTGGATCCCGTGCAGCCACAATCACGCGGGCTACCCCGACGGCATCAACGGCAAGGAACTGCTTGGCCTGATGCGTGCGCAGGGCCAGAAGTATGGCGCCAAGATCGAGAGCGGACGAGTCCACCGGCTCGACCGCGACGATGATGGGTTGCTCACCGCCGAATGGGGCGCAGGGCCGCAGCGCACGCGGTCGGTGCTGCTGGCCACCGGGCTGACCAACCGCCGGCCGCCGATGGACATCGACTTGCATGACGAAGCAATGGCCCGCGGGCTGATCCGCTATTGCCCGATCTGCGACGGCTACGAGGTCACCGACAAGAAGGTCGGCGTGATCGGATCGGGCAAGGGCGGCGTCGCGGAAGCCATTTTCCTCCGCAGCTACACGGCCGATGTGACGCTGATCGCTCCTGACGCGGCGCTTGACCTCACGCCCGAGGAGAACGAGCGCCTCAAGGCCGCGGGCGTGAAGACTGTCGACGGCCCCGCCCAGACTGTCGGCTTCACCGACAACTGCATTACCATCGACACCGCGCGAGGATGCTATTCGTTCGACAGCGTTTATCCGGCGCTGGGGTCCGACACCCACACGCAATTGGCGGAAATGGTCGGCGCCGAGCTTGCCGGGGATGGCTGCGTGCTTTGCGACGAGAAGATGCGTTCAACCGTGCCGGGCCTGTACGCCGCCGGCGACGTCGTCCATGGCCTCGACCAGATCAGCCACGCGATGGGCGAAGGGGGTCAGGCCGCCACGACCATCCGCAACGACCTTGCCCAGCAGCAGCCGTTGCTCCGCGCGCCCTGCATCCCCGAACAACTGCTCGAAATGGCGGAAACCGGAAGCTAGGAGACAGTCTGCCGCCCGAGGCCAGGTGCTGCTGCAGCATGGCTGGCGCGACAATCTGTGGCCCCGCCTCGCCAGGTCGAAGCCAATCTTGCGTTCATCGAAACAGGTTGGCGCTCGCGCGACCGATAAACCAGTCGCCGCCGATGGAGCCGCCCACTTGCAATCCGCTGCCCGCCATCTCGGAAGCCCGTCGCGCGCTCGCTAGTTCTCGTGATCGATCAGCGCATGCGCAGGCCTTCGACCAGCTCGAGCAGGCTGCCGGGGTCGGCAACGTTGAGGCGTTGTGCCTGCTGGCGGTGATGGATGCCGGAGGAGCCGGACGCCCGCAGGATCGGGCCAAGGCTCTCGACCGGCTGGCAACCGCCGCCGAGCGCGGTTCGCGGCTGGCCCAAGCGCAGTTGCGCGTGCTTGCAGGGACGGCTGGCGACCAGAACTGGCAATCGCTTCGATGCGGGATTGACGTGGGTCGTCTGGTGCAGGCGCCGGAGAAGCAGGACTTGGCTGAGCAGCCTCGCATCCGGATGGTCAAGCAATTCGCGAGTGCGGCGGAATGCCGCTGGCTGATTACCCGTTTTGGCGGCAGCCTCGGACCGGCGAAGATCTGGAACGCTCTTTCCGGGCAGGGCGAATGATCCCGCCCGTGACAACCGCGCCTTCGAAATCGGAATCACAGCGACTGACGTCGTGGTTGAAGTCCTGCGCGCGAGGATCGCAACCGCGACCCGCCTTCCCGTTCCATTATTCGAGACCCCCCAGGTCCTGCATTACGCCGTGGGCCAGCAGTACCGGCCTCATCACGACTACCTTGAGGCGTCGCAGGTCGGGCACGCTGCAAACATCGCGCGACGCGGCCAGCGGATTGCCACTTTCCTGCTTTACCTGAACGACGAATATGATGGCGGGGAGACCCGTTTCGATCAGGCGGGCGTCACCTGTCGGGCAGCAGCGCGGATGGGCTTTTCTTCGCCAACGTAACCACCGACGGCCGCCCCGAGCCGCGCTCGGTCCATGCCGGCCTGCCGCCAACGCTGGGTGAGAAATGGGTGATGTCGCAATGGATACGCGAGCGCTCGCCCGCACCTTATTGATCAGGCGAGGAAGTCCGGGTCGATCACAATCTCACCCTCGTGGAGGTCAGCAATGCCGGCGCGGAACGGAATCATGGCGCGCTTGCCTGATGGATCCTCCACTTCGAGGATGTCTCCGGCGCCATAGTTCTCGACCGCCAGGACGGTGCCGGCGGGCTGCCCCTGCTGGTCCACGCAAGGCAAGCCGATCAGGTCGGCATGGTAATATTCACCGTCCTCGAGCGGCGGCAGCGCGTTCCGCTCGATTTCGACCAGCGAGCCGCGCAGGGCTTCGGCAGCGCTGCGGTCGGCCACGCCTTCGATCCGCGCGACCGCGACCTTGCCGCCCTCGCGGACGGACAGTATCCGCCGCTCGGTTCCACCAACGAAGGCAGTTCGCTGGGCCGCAAGGCTTTCGACGCTATCGCCGAACAGTTTCAGCCGCAGCTCGCCCTTGACCCCATGGGCGCCGGCGATCGCAGCGAGAGCGATCCTGCGCCCGCTGCGATCGTCAGCTGCCATGCTCAGGCCTTGGAGTCTTCGTCGGCGCCTTCGGCAGGCTCGTTGGTCGATACGCCCTGAGCGGTGTCAGCCTGTGCCGGCTGGGGAGATTCGGTGGTCGGCGGAGCGATGTCGTCGCCGCCCTCGGCCGGCTCGGTCGTAGACTCGCCCTGGTTGGCGGTGGCTTCGGGTGCGCGCTCATCAGCAGCGGGCGCTTCGGCGACCGCCTCCTCGGCTGCCGGAATAGCTTCCTCGGCCGGAGCAGCATCCTCCGTCGGGGCGACTTCCTCGGCTGCAGCAGCTGTCTCGACCGGAGCGGCTTCTACTGCCGGAGCAGCGTCTTCGGCTGGAGCGTCGGCTGCGGGTTCCTCGGCGGCGGGCGCTTCGACAGCCGGCGCTTCGGGCTCCGGAGCAGCAGCTGCGGCAGCGGCGGCTTCCGCTGCCTCGGCTTCGCGGGTCGCCCGCTCCTCAGCGCGCTCCTTGGCCTTGTCGCCCGGCTGACCCTTGCTTGGGTTGTTGCGTGCCGTCCGCTCGCGGATGCCGGCGGCATCGAGGAAGCGCAGCACGCGGTCCGACGGCTGGGCCCCGACGCTCAGCCAGTGCGAGATGCGCTCTGCATCAAGCTTGACGCGGTCGGGCGAATCCTTCGCCAGCAACGGGTTGTAGGTGCCGACCTTCTCGATGAAGCGGCCGTCGCGGGGGGAACGGCTGTCGGCGACGACGACGCGGTAATAGGGCCGCTTCTTGGCGCCCCCGCGGGCGAGGCGAATTGCTAATGCCATGGTTTCTTCTCTTCCTTCAGTATGTTGGTTTATTTTTTTGTGAACTTGTCGAAGCCAGGCGGGAGGTTGAACGGCGCCGCGCCGCCAAGCCCGGGCAGGCCTCCTCCACCCAAGCCGCCGGGAGGCAGCGCGCCCGGCGGCGCAATCCCGCCCAGCGCGCCTTCCAGACCGCCCTTGCCGAACATCGCCGCCAGCTTGCCGAGCCCGCCCATCTTCTTGAGCCGCTTCATGGCATTGGCCATTTCCTGGTGCATCTTCATCAGCTTGTTGATTTCCTGGACAGTGGTGCCGCTGCCCTTGGCGATGCGGATCTTGCGCTTGGCATTAATCAGCTCGGGCTTGGCCCGCTCCTTGGCGGTCATGGACGACAGCATCGCTTCCATGTGGACCAGCGCCTTGCCGTCCTGCGCCTGGTCGATCGCGCCCTTCATGCCCTTGAGGCCCGGCATCATGCCGGCGAGCGCACCGATGCCGCCCATGCGCTGCATCTGCCGCAATTGGCCCCACAGATCGTCGAGGTCGAACTTGCCTTTGGCCATCTTGGCCGCGAGCTTCTCGGCATCCTCGACCTGGATCGTCTCGGCCGCACGCTCGACCAGGCTGACGACGTCACCCATGCCAAGGATGCGACCCCCGACCCGCTGCGGGTGGAACGGTTCGATCTTGTCGAGCGCCTCGCCGACGCCGGCGAACTTGATCGGCTTGCCGGTGACGGCGCGCATGGAGAGCGCCGCGCCGCCGCGGGCGTCGCCGTCCATGCGGGTGAGCACGATGCCGGTGACGCCGAGGCGCTGGTCGAAGGCCCGCGCGGTGTTGACCGCGTCCTGGCCGGTGAGCGCGTCGACGACGAGCAGCACTTCATGGGGGTTCGTGGCGGAGCGAACCTCGGCGGCCTCCGTCATCAGGGCCTCGTCCACGGTGACGCGACCTGCGGTGTCGAGCATCACCACGTCGTAGCCGCCGAGCCGAGCCGCCTCCATGGCGCGCCGGGCGATCTGCACGGCGGATTGTCCGGCCACGATGGGAAGGGTGTCGACGCCCACCTGCCGGCCCAGGACCGCAAGCTGCTCCTGCGCGGCGGGGCGGCGGGTGTCCAGGGACGCCATGAGCACGCGCCGCTTCTCGCGCTCCGTCAGGCGCCGGGCGATCTTGGCGGTGGTGGTGGTCTTGCCCGAGCCCTGGAGGCCGACCATCATGATGACGGCGGGCGGGCTGACCTCGATCTGGAGGTCCGACACGTCCGCGCCGAGCATGTCGACCAGCGCGTCGTTGACGATCTTGACGACCTGCTGCCCGGGCGTCACCGAGCGCAGCACTTCCTGGCCGACCGCGCGCTCGGTCGCTTTGTCGACGAACTCGCGAACGACCGGCAGCGCCACGTCCGCCTCGAGCAGCGCGATCCGCACTTCGCGCATCGCCGCGCGCACGTCCGCCTCGGTCAGCGCGCCGCGGCCGCGGAGGCGATCGAATACGCCGCTCAGGCGATCGCTCAGACTGTCGAACACTGGCTTCTCCTCGACCGCCGGATGCGCGCCGAAACGCAAAAGCGCCGGCGGGCGAAACCTCGCCGGCCAGCGCGCGCCCGCTCGAGCGCATCCAAGCACCTACTCTGTAGGCTGCCGGCGCACTTAGTCGCGCATGCCCTGATTGGCAAGCCGGGCGAAGCTCAAGCCCGCGAGGGCATGGAGCGGGCGCTCAGGAAGTTTAACGTTGACCGCGTCGCCAAAGTGCCTGATTTGGCGCGCCGTGGCCCGATGGCGGAGTGGTGACGCAGAGGACTGCAAATCCTTGCACCCGGGTTCGATTCCCGGTCGGGCCTCCACCTTCTCCGATTCCCGCTTGCGCCAACACGCGCCGCCGCGCATCCCGCCTGTAAAACGGAGCGGATAATGGATCGGCGGCGATTTCTCGGCACGGCTGGCGCGTTAGGTGTCACGGCCGCCTTGCCGGGCTGCGCGACCACCGCGCGCAGCGGCAACGAGGACCAGCGCCTCCGCGCGCTCCTTGATCGCATCTTCTACCAGCGCCTTCAGGCCTCGCCGGAGACGGCGACCAGCCTCGGCCTTGATCAGGGTGAGCGGGCGCACCTCCGTTTCCTGCTGAACGACGAGTCGGCGTCGAGCCGGACGCGCGAGCAGGCGCGGGCGCGAGGCGAGCTGGACCAGCTTCGCACGATCGATCGCGCGCGGCTCAGCGCCGACGCGGCGATCGACTATGACGTGGTCGAATATGGGCTCAACACCGCGATCCGGGGCGCGCGCTTCTCCTATGGCGCGGGCGGCGACCGCTACACGC
>CADCVY010000076.1 GCA_902806275.1 uncultured Sphingomonas sp.
AAGAAGAAGCAGGAGGGGTATTTCTAAATGTCCCGCCCGCTCGACAGCGACCAGGACCTGATCCGCAGCGACGTGCGCGCGTGGCTGGCGCAGCAGGAAGCCAAGGAGCTGCTGCGCTTCATCACCTGCGGCAGCGTCGACGACGGCAAGTCGACGCTGATCGGGCGGCTGCTGTACGAGAGCAAGCAGATCTTCGACGACCAGCTGGCGGCGCTGGAAAGCGACAGCAAGCGCCACGGCACGCAGGGCGAGGGGATCGATTTCGCGCTCTTGGTCGATGGCCTGTCGGCCGAGCGCGAGCAGGGCATCACCATCGATGTCGCCTACCGCTTTTTCACCAGCGCGCTGCGCAAGTTCATCGTCGCCGACACGCCGGGCCACGAGCAATATACGCGCAACATGGTCACCGGCGCCTCCACTGCCGACCTCGCCGTGCTGCTGGTCGACGCGCGCAAGGGCGTGCTGACCCAGACCCGCCGCCACTCCTATCTGGCAAGCCTGGTCGGCATCCGTCGCTTCGTCCTGGCGGTGAACAAGATGGACCTGGTCAATTACGACCAGGGGGCGTTCGATGCGATCTGCGCGGACTACCGCCTGTTCGCCGAGCAAATCGGCATCAAGAACTGGGTACCGATCCCGGTGTCGGGCCTGGCCGGCGACAATGTCATGAGCCGCAGCGAGCCGATGCCCTGGTACGACGGGCCGACCCTCCTCGAGCATCTCGACGCCGTACCGCTCGATGCCGAGGCGGACGCTGCCAAGCCGTTCCGGCTGCCGGTGCAGTGGGTCAATCGCCCCAACCAGAATTTCCGTGGGTTTTCCGGCCAGATTGCGTCAGGCAGCATCGGCCCTGGCGCCGAAGTACGAGTGCTCCCGTCGGGGCGGTTGACCCGCATCGAACGCGTGGCGACCATGGACGGCGACCAGGCCGAGGCAGTGGCCGGCCAGTCGGTCACCGTCACCTTCGCCGACGAAGTCGATTGTTCGCGCGGGGACGTCATCGCGGCCGCCGGCGATCCGCCCGAAGCCGCCGACCAATTCGAGGCGACGATCGTGTGGATGGCCGAGGACGAGCTTCTGCCCGGGCGCGGTTACTGGATGAAGATCGGCACCCAGCTGGTCACGGCCACGGTCCAGCAGCCCAAGTACGAGGTCAACGTCAACACGCTCGAGCATCTGGCGGCGCCGACGCTGGCGCTTAATGCGATCGGCATCGCCGAGGTGGCGACCGACCGCGAGATCGTGTTCGAGCCTTATGCGGTCGAGGGTTCGAGCTCCAACAAGGCGCTTGGCGGCTTCATCCTGATCGACAAGCTAACCAATGCCACGGTCGCCTGTGGCATGCTGCACTTCGCCCTCCGCCGGGCACTCAACATCCACCGCCAGCACCTCGACGTCAGCCGCGAGACGCATGCGCAGATCAAGGGTCAGCGCCCGGCAGTGCTGTGGTTCACCGGCCTGTCCGGCGCCGGCAAGTCGACCATCGCCAACCTCGTCGAGAAAAAGCTGGTGGCGCGCGGGCGGCACACCTTCCTGCTCGACGGCGACAACGTCCGCCACGGCCTCAACCGCGACCTCGGCTTCACCGAGACCGACCGCATCGAGAACATCCGCCGCGTCGGCGAGGTCGCGCGGCTAATGTCGGACGCCGGGCTGATCGTGCTCAGCGCCTTCATCTCGCCGTTCCGCGCCGAGCGCGACATGGTCCGGGCGATGGTGCCCGAAGGCGAGTTCTTCGAGATTTTCGTCGATACGCCCCTGGCCGAAGCCGAGAAGCGCGACGTCAAGGGACTGTATGCCAAGGCGCGCGCCGGTGAGCTCAAGAACTTCACGGGCATCGACAGCCCGTACGAACCGCCCGAAAGGGCCGAAATCCGGATCGACACGACCGAGCTGAGCGCCGACCAGGCCGCCGACCGCATCGTCGAGGAACTGCTCAAGCGGCGCTAAGCGCCGCCCGAGCGTAAGTCAGTCCCCGGTGCCGGGCTCCGGCTTAAAATATTTGTCGTACTTGCCCTCTTCGCCCTTGTGCTCGTCGGCGTCGGCGGGGCTGTCTTTCTTGCGGGTGATGTTGGGCCACTCGGCGGAAAAGGTGGTGTTGAGTTCCAGCCACTTCTCGAGGCCGTTCTCGGTATCGGGCAGGATCGCCTCGGCCGGGCATTCGGGCTCGCACACGCCGCAATCGATGCACTCGTTGGGGTTGATGACGAGCATGTTCTCGCCCTCATAGAAGCAGTCGACCGGGCAGACCTCGACGCAATCCATATATTTGCAGCGGATGCAGGCGTCGGTGACGACGTAGGTCATGGCTCAAGCGCTCCCTTTGGCCGGTTCGCTAGGTCGGAGGCCGCGCGGCGTCAATTCCCAGCTCTTCGTAGCAGGCGCGTGCTTCGGGCGCAGGTCCGCGCCGACTGGGCAGTCCGAGAACCCTGAGCACGCGCACCTCTTCGCGAAGCGGAAGCGCGATGACGCTGCCGACGCGCACCGGCTCGCTTGGTTTTTCGACTCGCTTGCCGTCGATGCGGACCCGGCCGGTGTCGATCACCGCCTGGGCCAGCGTGCGGCTCTTCAGCAGGCGGATGCAATGGAGATAACGGTCGATCCTCATCGCCGCCTCAACTCCGCCAGGGCGGCAAAGGCGTTGCCCGGGCGCTTGTCGGCGGGCTGGTCGCCACGGCGCCGGCCGCGCCAGCGCCAGGCGTCGCCGGCGCGGGTGAACCCGACCTCGCTCATCAACTGGGCGACAGCCTCCTCGGCGAGGCCGATCGAGGTCGCCAGCGCCGCATCGACCGGGTCGCTGCCCCCGGCGGCGCGAACCTTGCGCGCGTGGGCAGCGAGCCGGTCGGCGAGGTCGACGCGGATCCAGCCGCGCCCGAGCCGGCGATAGGCAAGCGCCGCGCCGCGCGGATCGGCGTCGGGGCCGGCCGTCGCCGCTCCTGCCGCCGGAAGCTTCGGCATCGGCTGCCCGGTCCGCACCGCCATCAGCGCCGCGCGCCACTTCTGGGCGACGGGCTTGAGCAGGAGCGGCAGGAACACGTCGAGCGGACCCAAGCGAACGCGCAGCTTGTGCAGCGCCTGGCGGTCCGCCTGTTCGAGGTGGGCGATGGCGCCGAGCACGCTCTTGCGGGGGAGCAGCCCGGCGGCATCGGTCAGCATCGCCGACAGCGCCCGCACTCCCGGCGAGTTGGCGGGATCGGTGGCCGCCGCGGCGAGCGTCTTCAACGGTCTGAGGTGCCGGTCGATCTCAGCGTCGAGCCAGCGCTCGAGCCGCTGGCGGAGCGCGGCGCGGCGCTCGGCCGAGAGCCGGTCGAGTGCGCGCGCCGTCCGCAGTGCGGGCTCGAGCAGGGATCGGCCGGGCGCGAACCGGGCGAGCACATGACCCTCCCACGTCACTGCAACACCGCCGCTGTCCTCGACCGAAAGTGTAAAGGCACTGTCCGGTGCGTCGATCAGCGCGTTGGCGCGGCGGTCGAGCTCCTCGCCCAGCCGCCGCTCGGCCGCGGCCAGCAGCAGGCGCTTGTCAGCGAGGCGAGCGGTCGGATCGACCTTGAACTCGAAGCCGGTCAGGTGGCCGATGGGCTCAGGCCCAACGCTGACCTCGCCATCGGCGGCGACGGTCACCGGCAGCGCGTCGGCGCCGCGCGCGCCGATGTCGCGCACCAGCACGGCCGTGCGACGGTCGACGAAGCGCTGGGTCAACCGTTCGTGCAGCGCGTCGCTCAGCCGGGCCTCGACCTGGCGGGTGCGCTCGACCCACTTGGCCGGCTCCTTCAGCCAGTCGGCGCGGTGGGCGATATAGGCCCAGCTGCGGATGCCGGCGAGCCGGTCGGCCAGCGCCTCGATGTCGCCGCTCATATTGTCGAGCCGGCCGACTTCGGCGGCGAACCATTCGTGCGGCACGTGGCCGCCCTCGGCGATGTAGCTGAACAGCCGGCGGACCATGCGGGCGTGGTGCATCGGCCCGACCTTGCGGAAGTCGGGCAAGCCGCAGGCAGCCCACAAGCGCCGCGCCTGGACGCCGCGCCGGGCCGCAATCGCCGGGTCGGCGGCAATCTGCTTAAGCACGGCGAGATCGATCGCTTCTGGGGCCGAGCGCAGGACCGGGTCGTCGCTCTTCGTCTCGAGGCTGCGGATCAGGCCATGGACGTCGGTGAAATCGAGATCCGGGTTGCGCCAGAAGGCCGAGTCGAGCGGGCGGAAGCGGTGCTCCTCGATGGCGTTGATTTCTTCGTCGGAAAAGGTCGCGGCTTCGTCGCCGCCAAGCCCGAGCGTGCCGAAGCTGCCGTCCTTCTGGTGGCGCCCGGCGCGGCCGGCGATCTGCGCCATTTCCGAGATCGTCAGCCGCCGCTGCCGCCGCCCATCGAACTTCTCCAGGCCGGCGAAGGCGACATGGGTGACGTCCATGTTGAGGCCCATGCCGATGGCGTCGGTGGCGACCAGATAGTCGACCTCGCCGCGCTGGAACATCGCCACCTGAGCGTTGCGCGTGGCCGGCGACAGCGCTCCCATCACCACCGCGGCGCCGCCGCGGAAGCGGCGCAGCATCTCGGCCAGCGCGTAGACCTGCTCGGCCGAGAAGGCGACCACGGCCGAGCGCGGGGGCAGGCGCGACAGCTTGACGCTGCCGGCGTAGCGAAGCGTGGAGAAGCGCGGCCGGGTGACGATCTCCGCCTCGGGCAGCAGCTCGCGAATCAGCGGCTTGAGGGTCTCGGAGCCGAGGATCAACGTCTCCTCGCGGCCGCGGGCGCGGAGCATTCGGTCGGTGAAGACATGCCCGCGCTCGGGATCAATGCCGAGCTGCGCCTCGTCGATCGCGGCAAAGGCGAAGTCGCGCTGAAAATCGTCTTCGTTGCGCGTGGCAGCGGTCGGCACCGGCATGCTCTCCGCCGTGCACAGGAAGTAGCGCGCCTGGGGCGGGACGATCCGCTCCTCCCCGGTCAGCAGCGCCACCTGGGCCTCGCCCTTAATCGCCACCACCCGGTCATAGACTTCGCGCGCCAGCAGCCGCAGCGGAAAGCCGATCACGCCCGAGGAATGACCGCACATCCGCTCGATCGCGAGGTACGTCTTCCCGGTGTTGGTCGGCCCGAGGATCGCCCGGACCGCAGCGTCTGAACGCGGCGCCATGGCCATGAATGTGGCAGCGCTTGGCGCAAGCGCAAGGTTCCTTTTGCGCCAGTTTAGCCCGCTGTTAACCTCGATCGGCGATCACGGGTGCCGATGGGGGGAAGTTCAACCTACGCGCACCCGATCCGCCGGTCGGCGGCGATCTCTGCAGCGGCATTGCCGCGGGGCAGCTGGCAAGCTGTGGGCGCGCTGGCGGTGCTGTGCAGTGGCGTGGCTATGGCGTCCTTCCCGCGTGCCGCCGTCGGCGCCGAGCAGCAGGAATGGCAGGCGCTCGGCATCGCACCGCTTGCGGGCGGCGCTGCAACCGGAGCGCGGATGGCGGCAAGCGATGCGGTCGAGCCGATCGACTTCGTGCCGCAGCGGCGGACGCCGCCTGTGATCGCGGCGGCACCGATGCCAGCCAGCCCGCCACCGACGCCGCAGCGTATCCGCGGCCGGGTCGGGGAAGGTCTCTACTGGTCGCTGCGCGCTTCGGGCGCTTCGCCGGATGTTGCCGCGCGCTACCTTGCTGCCCTAGCCACTGCGACGGACGTCGGCGAGGTGTCGGTCGGTGACAACTTCGACATGGTGCTGGGGTCCCACGGGAACGTTCTTTACGCGGGGCTCGAGCGGGCCGCCGGATCGGACCTGCAGCTGGTGCACTGGTCTCAAGGCGGTAGGGGCCGATGGATCGACGCTGCAGCGCCGGATCAGCCGTCACTCGTCGCCCGCGGCTCGGCCTGGCCGGTCGCGGGGCGAATCACCTCCGGGTTTGGATATCGCCGGCACCCGATCCTTGGTTACTCGCGCCTGCATGCCGGCATGGACTTCGGCGCCGGCTGGGGCACGCCGATCGTCGCCGCGGCCGACGGCCAAGTGGTCCGGGCCGGCTGGGCGGGAGGCTACGGCCGGCAGGTCCGGATCGTCCATGGCGACGGCCTGCTGACCAGTTACTCGCACATGAGTTCGATCACCGCCGAGCCGGGCACCCTGGTCCGGGCCGGCCAGCTGATCGGCTACGTCGGCTCGAGCGGCCTGTCGACCGGCCCGCACCTCCACTACGAAGTGCGCCGCTACGGTACGCCGGTGAACCCGCTGTCGGTGCGGTTCGGCAGCGTGCAGATGGTGGACAACGGGGTGGGCAAGGCGGTGAGGGCGCGGCTGCAGGCCCTGCTGCAGGTTGGGGTGAGGCGGGGGTAGGGTTGCGGTCTGCTTTGGGTGGAAAGCGGACATTGCGTGATGTTTGGAACGGTAGCGGAACTGCCGACGTTCTTCGATTCACGAGGAGCAGCCAAATGGCAGACGACAAGACAAAAACTGACGATGGGGATCGCAGGCGCGTAGCTGGCAACCAAGGCTACGAAGTAACGTATTTCGCACGCAAGCACGGCATCACAGCGAAGGAAGCCCGTGAGATCATCGAGCGGGTCGGAAACGACCGCAAGAAGCTCAACGCTGAAGCCAAGAAGATGAGCGTAAAACGTTCGGGTGAGCGCGAAGGCAATGGTCGTCCTTCCCGTGACACTAACCAGCCCGCGCATGGGGATCGCCAAGGTGCGGACAGCGCGTCCTCCAACTCGATTGGAAAAGCTGCAGCGCTTGGTGGCGTTGTCGCCGCTGGTGCCCTGTTGTGGTCACGTCGCACTCAGATCAGCGATCAGGTGAGCAAGATTGTCGAACGGGTCAGCGGGTCGCGCGACAAGAGAGACGTTAACGACAACTCGGCCGCTCGAGACGAAAGTGATGACACCATGGTGTCATCCGCTGGTTCTCGCACCGGCAACGGCGATCGGAGCCAAGCGGAGATTGCTCAAGAAGCTTTGTCCCTGAAAGAGACGGGTCGAACCTGAGTAGATTGTCCTCGCGACCTTATCCGGGACTTTCTTTGAGCAACATCGGCTTATGTCTGCTTCGGGTCGAAGCAGACATTCGGTGAAGCGATGAGCAGCGTCACGCGGAGTGAATCCGCGTGACGTCGGTCCTGTCGCTCTCAGCGCCTGAGGGCGCTTGAGCGCAGGCCGGCCGAGCGTTTGCATCTCTCGGCTAAGCCAACGCGGCGCTGCGCGCCTGTTGTCTTAGGCCTCGGTGCTTCAGCGGCCATGCCCTCTCCACCTTTTGATCGTGCGGTTGATGATGCCTTCTTCGTCGCCGGTCTCGCGCCACAGGCGGGCGAAGCTGGGGTCGGAGGAAGCCGGGCGCTTCTCGGGCTCGAGGTCGTCGAAGCGGACGCGGATGGGGATGGCGACGCCTTCGCCGCAGACGATGCACTCGCGGTTGCGCAGCGCCGGGATGGCGTCGAGGAAGCCGCGGGCGCCCTCGGGCATGGCGGCCCGGACGCAGGCCTGGTCGCGTTCGTTGTTGAGACGCATCGCGACGATGGTGCCGCACTGCGACAGCACGCCTTCGGCGAGGTCGGACGGTCGCTGCGTGATCAGGCCGAGCGACACGCCGTATTTGCGGCCTTCCTTGGCGATCCGCTCGAGAATCTTGCGCACCGCCTGGCCATTGGCGTTCTCGTCTTTCGGGACGTAACGGTGGGCTTCCTCGCAGACAAGCAGCAGCGGGCGCTGCGCTTCGGTCCGCGACCAGATCGCATAGTCGAACACCATGCGGGCGAGCACCGACACCACCACCGACGTGACTTCCGACGGAACGCCGGACACGTCGACGATCGAGATCGGCCGGCCGTGGCTGGGCAGGCGGAACAGCTTGGCGAGAAAGCTGCCCATCGTATCGGAGACCAGCATGCCGGAGAACATGAAGGTGTAGCGCGGGTCGGCCTTGAGCTCGTCGAGCTTGGTCTTGAGCCGCTGAAACGGGAGGGTATCGCCGGCGCGGTCGAGCTTGCCCATTTCGTTGACGATGATCGCGTTGAGGTCGCTGAGCAGGTACGGGATCGGCGAGTCCACCGTGACCTTGCCGAGGGTCTCGGCCGCCTTGCCCTTCATGCGCGCGGCAAGCAGGGTCTTGGCGAGGATGTCGGCGTCGCGCTGACGCTCGGCGCCCTCGGTGGTCAGCAGTACCTCGCAATGCTCCTCGAAATTAAGCAGCCAGTAGGGCAGCTGGAGATTGTCGACATTGAATAGCTCGCCGCAGCCCTTGAACGCCGCGGAATATTCGCCGTGCGGGTCGATCATCACGATGTGGCCCTCGGGCGAGAGCTGCGAAATGCGGTGCAGGATCAGGGCGACCGAGGTCGACTTGCCGGTACCGGTCGAGCCCAGCACCGCGAAGTGCTTGGACAGCATGGGATCGACGTACAGCGCGCCGCGAATGTCGTCGGTCGGGTAGACGGTACCGATCTCTATATGCGGCTCGTCGCTGGCGGCGAAGATCGCCAGCATGTCATCGGTGGTGACGGGGTACACTTCGGCGCCCGGGATGGGATAGCGGGTGACGCCGCGGCGAAACTGGCTCAGCCGGCCGCTTGAATCGCGCGTGCCTTCGCCGAGGAAGTCGACCTGGGCGAGTACTTCACCCGGGCCGTCGGCCTTCATGGTGCGGACGTTGGCGATCAGCCAGGCATGGCAGACCACCATCTTCACCTGGCTTCCAACCTGCCCGGACATCGCCACCGACGGGTCGTCGTGCGAGAAGAGGCTGGCGAGGGTTGCGGCATCGAAGCGCACCTGCGACCCGGAACCGGCGATCTCCACCACTTGCCCGATCGCACTCAGCGCTGGCGCCGGCCGCGAGGGCGAGTGGGCCGATGGTTCCTCGCTGAAGCTGCTCATTTCGTCGAGTAGCTGGCGCAGGTTAGGCTGGTCGTTCATTGCGTTAAACACTCCCGCTGATCCCCTCGCGGATTAAGCGGCAGCGGTTAAGATACGCTTAGGGCCGATAAGTCAGACGCGGCGACGGAACAGCGCCGCGGCAGCCCAGCCGAGGAACAGCGACAAGGCGACGGCGTTCAGGCCATAGAGGAACTCGTAGCGGCGCGCGGCGATAGCGACGAAGCGCTCGAACCCTGACTTGTCGATCTCGATGTCGCGAGTGGCGGCGGCGAGCACCTTGCCGCGGTCGATCAGAAAGGTCTCGGCGGTGTAGGTGCCGACGGGGACCTGGCTGGGGATGGCCATGGTGGCGCGGTAGAGCACGCGCTCGCTGATCTCCACCCCGCGCGGGTTCTGCGAATAGAGCCCCTCGCGGCGCCGAAGATCGAGCAGCCCGGCTTCGAACCGGCGCTCCTTTTCGGGCAAGGCGCCGCCGCCGGGCGACAGCTGGAGATTGTCGAGGCCGAGCTCGTAGATCGCGGCCGTGCGTTCATCCACCAGATCCGCGATCGGCCGTGAGGACGCGACCGCGTAAAAGGCGGGCGCCGAGCGGAAGCGGTTGGAATCGGCGTTCATCCAGATGCCGGCGATCTTCTGCTTCTCGCGCACCAGGATGGGCTCGACGGGCCCGCGCAGGACCACGGCGATGTCCGCCGGCCGGCTCGGCGCGCGGCCGGCCGGGTAGACGATGGCGCCGAACAGCAGCAGCTGCGCGCCGGTGAAGCTGTAGCGGATCTGCACCTGCCGCGCCGAAATGTCCGGCACCAGCACGGGCTTGTCCGTCGCCACTAGCAGCGGCGCGAGCACCGCAACAGCGAGCAGGCCGCGCCTCACAGCGCCTCGATCGAGTAGATCTCGTCCGGGTTCCAGGCGAGGCCGGCGGCCATCCGCAGAGCGACGACCAGGATGATCACCGCCAGCGCAAGCCGCAGCAGGTCCGGCTTGATCCGCAAGGTCAGCAAGGCGCCATATTGCGCGCCGATCACGCCACCGACAAGCAGCAGGCCGGCAAGCACGATGTCTACCGACTGGGTGGTCAGCGCGTGGACCATGGTCGCGGCGGCGCTGACCGCGAGCACCATCACCAGGCTGGTGCCGATCACCACGCGCGCGGCCATGCCGAGCAGATAGATCATCGCGGGCACGAGGATAAAGCCGCCGCCGATGCCGAGCAGCAACGTCAGGATGCCGGCGGCGAAGCCAAGTGCGAACGGCGCCAGCGGGGAAATGTACAGGCCCGAGCTGTAGAAGCGCCAGCGCAGCGGCAGCGAAGCGACCCAGCGGTTGTGGCGCGGCTTTGCGCCCCCTGCAGCAGCGGGGAGCCGGCCGAGCGCGACCAGCGCGTCCTTCAGCATCAGAGCGCCGATCGAGCCCAAGATCAGCACGTAAAGGAAGCCGATCACGACATCGATCTGGCCGCTCGCCTGCAGGACGCGGAACAGGCCGGCGCCGACGAACGATCCCAGCAGTCCGCCGGCGATCATCACCACCCCCATCTTCAGGTCGACCCCGCCGCGGCGCATGTGGACCATGACGCCCGACACGCTGGCGCCGGTGATCTGGGTGGTGGCGGAAGCCACCGCGACCGTTGGCGGGATGCCGTAGAAGATCAGCAACGGCGTGGTCAGAAAGCCGCCGCCGACGCCGAACATGCCCGACAATATGCCGACCACGAAGCCGAGCGCGACGATGAAGAGCGCGTTGACCGACTGACCGGCGATGGGGAGATAGATGTCCATGCGCTTGGCCGACGACTAGCCGTAAAGGCAGCGCGAGGCCAAGCCGAGGGCGGCTAGAAATCCCCGGCCAAAGTCATCGCCGGCCCGGACCCCGGCTGCGCATTGCCGGCCAGCTTGTGCCGGTAGCCGACATGGACGCGAACGCCCGGGCGCACCTTCATGCTGACGCGAGGGCCCGCGTCCAGCCGCTGCATAACGCGCTGGGCCGCGCGCCAGACGCCAACGTCCGCCGCGAATTGCTTGTAGACGGGCGGGTCATGGTCATCCCGCCGTCGACGAAGGGGTCGGAGCGGCGGAAGCCAACCACGCCGCCCTGAAGATAGGCATCGAGCTCGAACCGCCAGGACATCCGCCGCTGGTAGACGCCGCCTTCAGCGAACAGCGCGAAGGCGCTGCGGCCGCCCCAGCGAGCCGAGCTGCTGCCGCCGCTCCGCGGTGAACCATATCGGAAGGCTGGCCAGGGTTGGTTGATCCTCCAGAACCGAGCGGTGGCGCCATGCCGTTATCCGCGGTAGCTGAGCGAAGTGACGCCGTTCAGGATATTCGCGGCCTCGATGCTGGCGGCGATTGGGCCCCCGCTGAGCGCGCGAGCTACCGTCGTCTATGCCGGCGGCGGGTGGGCGGCGATCGATTTTGGCACCGTCTGCGAGGCCAGGGCACGGTCGGTGCTGGAGGCGCCGCGGGGCCGGGTCCAGGCCACAGCCGGCCTTGCGTTCAGCGCTGATCGGCGCCGGTGGGGCGAGTTCAGCGCCCGCCTCAGCCGGGTGCCGCGGCCGGGATCGAGCGTGATGCTGACAATCGGCCGGCGGCCCTTCCTGCTGATCGCGCGCGACAATCTTGCCTGGAGCCGTGGAGCCGCGCAGGAGCAGGCGATCATCGCCGCGGCGCGGGCCGCGGACAGCATGCAAATCGAGGCGCGTGATGGGGGCGGGCGTCGATTTCGCGACACCTACCCGCTCGCGGGAGCGCCAACCGCCATCGATTCGGCGGCGGCGCGCTGCGCTGGCAAAAACGTGCAGCGGTAACTAGATAGGCGTCCCTGCCATGAGCGCCGACACCAGCCTGATGCCGATTCCCGGCCCGATCGATCCCGTGCCTGTTCCGCGGCGCGTGAGCTCGCGCGCCGACGGCAAGGTCGCGCTGGTCGGCTTGTCCAAGGAGCAGATCCGCGCGGAGCTCGAGCAGGCGGGAATGGAGCCGCGCCAGGCCAAGCTTCGCGGCAAGCAGATCTGGCACTGGGTATATAACCGGGGCGTCACCAATTTCGCGCAGATGAGCGACATCGCCAAAGCGCAGCAGCCGTGGCTGACCGAACGGTTCGTCATCTCGCGGCCCAACGTCGTCGAAGCCCAGGTTTCGTCCGACGGCACCCGCAAGTGGCTGCTGAAGACTCACGACGGCCACGATTTCGAGATGGTGTTCATCCCCGACGCCGATCGCGGCACCCTGTGCGTGTCGAGCCAGGTCGGCTGCACCCTCAATTGCCGTTTCTGCCACACGGGCACCATGCAGCTGGTCCGCAACCTGGAGCCGGCAGAGATCGTCGGGCAGGTGATGCTGGCCCGCGACGCGCTCGGAGAATGGCCGAGCCAGCCGGAAGGGCGAATGCTGACCAACATTGTTATGATGGGCATGGGCGAGCCGCTGTACAATTTCGAGAACGTCCGCGACGCGCTGAAGATCGTCATGGACGGGGACGGCCTTGGCCTGTCGCGGCGGCGGATCACGCTGTCGACCTCCGGCGTGGTGCCGATGATGGCGCGGGCCGGCGAGGAAATCGGCGTCAACCTCGCCGTCTCGCTGCACGCGGTGACCAAGGAGATCCGCGACGAGATCGTGCCCTTGAACCGCAAGTACGGGATCGAGCAGCTGCTCGAAGCCTGCGCGGCTTACCCTGGCGCCAACAATGCGCGGCGGATCACGTTCGAGTATGTGATGCTGAAGGACAAGAATGACAGCGACCAGCACGCGCGCGAGTTGGTGCGGCTGATTCGTCACTACAAACTGCCGGCCAAGGTCAATTTGATCCCGTTCAACCCGTGGGCGGGCGCGGCTTACGAATGTTCGACGCCGGAGCGCATCCGCGCGTTCAGCAACATCATCTTCGAGGCCGGCATCTCGGCGCCCGTGCGCACTCCGCGCGGGCGCGACATCGATGCGGCTTGCGGGCAGCTCAAGACCGCCGCGGAGAAGAAGCGCCGTTCGCAGTCAGTCCGGGGGACTGACGAGAACGGTGGTTGGTCCGCGGCGATCCCGGAGGCGCAGACCGCCGCCTGACCATGGGGCTGCTCAGCGCGCCTGGATTGATCGTCAGCCGGGCGTTGACCCGCCAGGTTCGTTCCACCTTCAACGACCGGGGCCAGGGGGAGCGGCCGGTTGTGCCGTCCGCCAACGCCCTGTTTCCGCGCGGATCGGTGATCTGGCGGGTGCATGGGGACGTCACCTCGATGATGGTCGGTGGGCTCGCTTCCCTGCTGACGCAAATGCTGCATCCGGCCGCGCTCGCCGGCGTTTGGGACCATAGCAATGCGCGCGCGGACCAGCTCGGCCGCCTGCGCCGCACGGCACGGTTCATCGCCGTGACCACCTATGGCGAGCGCGGCGCAGCGGAGGCGGCGATCGCCAAAGTGCGGGCGATCCATGCACAGGTGCGCGGCACCCTGCCCGATGGGCAGTCCTACCGCGCCGACGACCCGCGACTGCTGGCTTGGGTGCACATCGCGGGCGCCATCAACTTTCTCGAAGGCTGGCGGCGTTATGGCGATCCACGCATGAGCCGCGCCGACCAGGACCGCTATTTTGCCGAAAGCGGGGAGGTGGCGCGCCTGCTCGGCGCCAATCCGGTCCCGGAGACGCGCTGTGCAGCTGAGCAGCTGGTTCGCGAGTTCCGCGGGGAGCTGCGCACCGACCAGCGAACGCGCTCGTTTCGCAAGTTCGTGCTCGAAGCGCCGGCGGCATCGCTGGCCGAAGCGCCGGTGCAGAAGCTGCTGATGTCAGCGGCGGTCGACCTGCTGCCGGACTTCGCGCGGGCGTTGCACGGGCTCAGGCGCCCGCTGGTGCCGGTGCGGCGCGCGACGTTCGGGATGGCGAGCACCCTGCGCTGGGCGTTCGCGGCGGAGAGTTATCGCAGCTAGGTTCCCCACCTGACGGGCGGTGCGGAAGTTTGCTTCGCTTTAACGCCGCCTTTGCTAAGCTTGCTGCCATGAGCTTC
>CADCVY010000077.1 GCA_902806275.1 uncultured Sphingomonas sp.
CGCCATCAGCAACGCCGGGGGCTTCGGAGTCGTCGCTTGCGGCGCGATGACGCCCGAGTTGCTCGACACGGAGATCGCCGAGACCAAAGCCCGCACCGACAAGCCGTTCGGGGTGAACCTCATCACCATGCACCCGCAGCTAGCTGAGCTGATTGACGTCTGTGGCAGGCACCGGGTCGGCCACATCGTCTTGGCGGGAGGCCTGCCGCCCGGCGCAGCGATCGAGCGGATCAAGGCGGGCGGCGCCAAGCTCATCGCGTTCGCGCCCGCGCTGAGCCTCGCCAAGAAGCTGATGCGCTCGGGCGCCGATGCGATCGTGATCGAAGGCATGGAGGCCGGCGGGCACATCGGCCCGGTCAGCACTTCGGTCCTCGCCCAAGAGATCCTGCCTTATATCTGCGGCGAAATCCCGGTGTTCGTGGCCGGCGGGATTGGCCGGGGCGAGGCGATCGCCGCCTTTCTTGAGATGGGCGCGGCGGGTGTGCAGCTCGGCACCCGCTTCGTCTGCGCCACCGAGAGCATCGCGCACCCGAACTTCAAGCGCGCTTTTATCCGCGCCTCGGCCCGCGATGCGGTGCCATCGGTCCAGCTCGACTCGCGGCTGCCGGTGATCCCCGTGCGCGCGCTCAAGAACAAGGAAACCGAGCGCTTCACCGCCAAGCAGCGGGAGATCGCCCAGCATCTGGACGGCAAGAAGCTGGAGATGGCCGAGGCGCAGCTCCAGATCGAGCATTATTGGGCCGGGGCCCTCCGGCGCGCGGTGATCGACGGCGACGTCGAGACCGGCAGCGTCATGGCCGGCCAGTCGGTCGGCATGGTCACGCGCGAGGAGCCCACCGCCGACATCATCCGCGAACTGGTCGACGAAGCGGCGGCGGCGCTCGCGCGGCGCGGGTGAACGGCTTCCGCTCGCTTGGCGGGCTGCCGGCTTCCTGATAGCGCTGTTCCCATGCCGCTGACTGCCGCCACCGCCGCCCGCGAGATACTGACGGGGCTGCACGAGGTGATGGCCCGGCGCGGCTCGGCTCAGGCCAAGCTCGACCGGGTGGTCGACCTGATTGCCGAAGCCATGAAGAGCGAGGTCTGCTCCATCTACCTGCTGCGCGACAGCAGCCTGGAGCTGTTCGCCACCCATGGCCTGCGCAAGGAGGCGGTGCACGTCACCAAGCTGGCCCTGGCTCAGGGGCTCGTTGGCACCATCGCTGCCGAAGGCCGGATCCTCAACCTCGCCGAAGCCTCGACCCACCCGGCCTTCGCTTATCGTCCGGAAACTGGAGAAGAGAAGTTCCACAGCTTCGCCGGCGTGCCGATCGTCCGGCGCGAGAACTCGATCGGCGTGCTGGCGGTGCAGCATGCCGACGCGCGCCGCTACGACAACGTCGAAATCGAAGCGCTCCAAACCGTGGCCATGGTGCTGTCCGAACTGATCGCCGGCGCACGGCTGGTGGACGGGTCCAACCGCCGCCGCCAGCGCGACGGCATGGTGCGCCTCGCCGGACTAAAGCTGGTCGCCGGAATGGCCCGGGGCACCGCCGTCTTCCATGAGCCGCGCGTGCTGGTCGAGCATACGGTGGCGGAGGATATCGAGCTCGAGCGGGCTCGCGTCTATTCCGCGTTTCGCAAGATGCGCGAGCAGATCGAGCACATCACCCGCGAGGCCGAGTTCGGCACCGCGGGCGAGCATGCGGAGATCCTCGAAACCTACAAGATGTTCGCCTACGACGAGGGCTGGTCCAGGCGCATCAACGAGGCGATCGACAGCGGCCTCACCGCCGAGGCGGCAATCGAGCGGGTGCAGCAACGGACCCGCGCCCGGATGCTGGAGATCGACGATCCGCTGCTCAAGGAGCGGATGCACGACCTCGAGGACCTGTCCAACCGGCTGCTGCGGATCGTCTCCGGCCGGCTGGAAACGGCGGCCAAGACCGGGCTCAACCGTGACGCGGTGCTGATCGCCCGCAACCTGGGGCCGGCCGAGCTGCTGGAATACGACCGGCGCCGGCTGAAAGCGGTAGTGCTGGAGGAAGGCTCGCTCACCGCCCACGTCACCATTGTCGCCCGTGCAATGGGCGTGCCGGTGATCGGCCGGGTGCCCGACATCCGCCACACGGCGGCCGAAGGCGACACGGTCCTGGTCGACGGCGACAGCGGCGCGCTGGTGGTCCGCCCCAACGGCCCGGTGTCCGCCAGCTTTGATGCGCGCATGGCGATGAGCCAAAAGCGCCGGGCCGAATATGTCGCCTTGCGACCGTTCCCGCCCGTGACCCAGGACGGTCGCCGCTGCACCATCATGGTCAACGCCGGCCTGGCCGAAGATGCCGAGCAGCTGGAGGCTGTCGGCGCAGACGGAATCGGCCTGTTCCGGACGGAGTTCCAGTTCCTGATCTCCGCCACCTTGCCCGGCCGCGACAGCCAGCTCAGGCTCTACCGCAAGGTGCTGGACGCGGCTGGCGACAAGCCCGTCGTCTTCCGCACGGTGGACATCGGCGGCGACAAGGCGC
>CADCVY010000078.1:0-9168 GCA_902806275.1 uncultured Sphingomonas sp.
GGCTGGAAGGCCCGGACCGGGTCGATGCCTACAAAAGGATGCGCGAGCGGGCCCGCCGGGCCTTTGCCCGCTTCGCCGACATGCTCCCCGAGAACCGCGACGGCATCCGGCTGCTCGGCACCAGCGGCACCGTCACTACGCTGGCCAGCGTCCACCTGGCCCTGCCGTCCTACGATCGCCGCGCCGTGGACGGTCTCCACGTCCCGATCGGCGAAATGCAGAAGATCAGCACCATGATTGCCGAGATGGACTATGCCGGCCGCTCCCACCTGCCGTGCATCGGCTCCGAGCGCGCCGACCTGGTGGTGGCCGGCTGCGCGATCCTGGAGGCGATTATCGAGATCTGGCCGGCCAGGAACCTCGGCGTCGCCGACCGCGGCATCCGCGAAGGCATTCTACGCTCGCTGATGGCCCGCGACGGCTACCAATTGTGAAGCACATCCGGACGGCTAGAGGCCGCAAAGTTTCGTCGACGCGCTGGCTCGAGCGGCAGCTTAACGATCCCTACGTCAAGAAGGCCAAGGCGGAGAACTATCGCAGCCGCGCGGCCTACAAGCTCCTCGAACTGGATGAGCGGTTCGGGTTCCTCAAGGGCGTCAAGGCCGTGGTCGACCTCGGCATCGCGCCTGGCGGCTGGAGCCAGGTCGTGCGCCGGATGGTGCCAGGAGCGACGATCGTCGGCATCGACCTACTGCCGACCGATCCCATCGATGGCGTCACCATCCTCCAGCTGGACTTCATGGACGACACGGCGCCCGACAAGCTGAGCGAGGCGCTTGGCAGCCCGGCGGACCTGGTGATGTCGGACATGGCCGCGAACACCGTCGGTCACCAGCAGACCGACCACCTGCGCACCATGGGCCTGGTCGAGGCTGGGCTGGAGTTCGCCGTCGAGGTGCTGCGGCCGGGCGGCACCTTTGTCGCCAAGGTCCTCGCCGGCGGCGCCGACCACGGCTTGGTGGCCGAGCTCAAGCGCAACTTCGCGACTGTGAAGCACGCCAAACCCCCCGCCAGCCGCAAGGGATCAAGCGAGTGGTATGTCGTCGCGCAGCGGTTCAAGGGCGCGGCGGAAGTTTGAGCGTCAGGCGTCCTTACGGGCCGCCGCAATCGCCTGCTTGAGAGCGTCGTAGCCGACAGCGCCATTCAGCACGCGGTTACCGACCACGAACACCGGCGTCCCGGTAGCGCCAAGCTGGCCGGCGAGCTGCTGGTTCTGCCGAAGCTCGGCCTCGACCTGCGGGTCGCTCTCTGCCGTTGGCGCAAGGCGGGCGGCTGCCATGGCTTTGGCAATGGTGTCTGCCGAGGGCCGGCCGGCCGCCCACAAGGCATTGTGGAATTGATGGAAACGGCCGGTCTTTGCGGCGTGCAGCGCCAGGCGGGACGCGGCTACGCTCTCCGGCCCAAGGATCGGCAGCTCGCGATATACCACGCGAAGACCCGCATCCTCCTGCAGCAGCCGGGCGATTACTGGGTTGCTGCTTTTGCAATAGCCGCAGGCGAAATCGTAGAATTCGACCAGCGTCACTTCGGGTTTGGCAGCGCCCTTCCACGAATTGCCGAACGGCGTTTCGAGCGCCACCCTGTTGGCCGCGAGCACAGGCGCATACTGGCTCTCGCGAAGCGCATCCACGGTGTCGGTGAGGATCGCGGGGTCGGCAAGCAGGCCATGGCGGACGATCCGATCGCTTAACAGTTGCGGGGCCGCGAACAGCAGCAGGGCTGCGGTCAGCACCGACCCGATTACCCCCCCTGCGACCGCCGATCCGAGACTTTCGCGAGCGGGCAGCGTTGCCGTCGTGTCGTTCACCGATCGCGGTCTTTCTTATCTTTCTTCTTCAATTCGGTCTTCGACACCATGGCGATGTCCTGCGCGCGAAGCCAGTCCGGGCTGCCTTGCGGAATCGAGCGCATCGCCAGTTCGGCGCTCGCCAGCGCCAGCTTCGGCCTGTCCTCGAGGTTGCTGCGCTCGGCAGTCGCCAGGGCGGCGCGGCCGCGGTCGCCTTCGCGGTCGTAGATGATGCCCAGCTGATACCAGGCGAACGGGTTCTGGTTGTCCCGGTTGACCGCCGCCTTGAGCACTTGCTTGGCCTCCGCGAAATTCTTCGCATCCTCCGTCGATACCAGCGCGTGCCCGAGCATCGATGCGATCAGCGGGGTGTCGCCGGCGCGCTGCGTCGCCTCGCGGAGCGGCGCGATTGCCTCTTGCGGCTTGCCGCCTTCGAGCAGGATCTGGCCTTTGAGTTCCAAAAAGAACGGATCGTTCGGCGCCTCGGCGAGGAGGGCGTTAGCCTCCGAAAGCGCCTTCTCCGGGTAAGCGCCGACGTGGTAAGCATAGGCACGGGCATAATGTCCCGCGATGCTGCGGTTGGTTTCGGGATATTTCGTGATCGCCTGCCTGGGATCAAGGTAGCCGATGAGCTTGGCCTTGACTCGCTGGAAGCGTACTTCGAGGCGCGGGTCGACCGGCTTCGACCAGGCAGCATCGTTGCCGAGCTTCTGCCGCAGCGCCTGGATGCGTTCGGAGGACAATGGGTGCGTGCGCGCGTAGCTGTCCTTGGCGTAGACGGCGAGGCGGTATTCCTGGTTCTGCAACTTGTTGAAGAATTCCAGCATGCCCTTGCCGCTGACCCCGGCCGCCGCCAGATATTTGGCGCCTGCCTGGTCGGTCGCGCTCTCCTGGGCTCGGGTGAAGGCGAGGAACCGTCCCATGGCCGCCTGCTGACCGGCCGCCATGATGCCCATGCCCGCTTCGCCCGCGCCGGCTGCCATCGCCAGCGCGCCGAGCACCATCGTCGCGAGGGTGATCCCCGTCGCTTCATTAGCACCCTCCTGGATGCGGATGGCGTGACCGCCGGCGACGTGGCCGAGCTCGTGCGCAATGACGCCCTGCAGCTGCCCGACATTGTCGGATGCCGCGAGCAGTCCCGACTGGATGTAGACCGTCTGACCCGTCGCCACGAACGCGTTGATCTCAGGGTCGTTGAGCAGGACCACGTTGACGCTGCGCGCGTCCAGCCCTGCCGCTTGCGCAAGCGGGCTGGCGATGTCCCGGAACAGCAGCTCGGTCTCGGTGTCGCGGAGCACGGTCGGGCCGGACTCGGCACTGGCCGGAGACCAGCTGGCAGTCACCAGCAGTAGCGTCAGCATGAGCAGGCGCACGAAGCGGGCAACCGGCGATATCATATGCCTCAGCTTACCACTCGGGCGCCTGAACGCGCGATGAAAGCGCCACAGCCCCAGCATGCCCCGAAGACATGCCGGGTTGCGCCCCGCTAGCCGAACGTCTTCTGCCACCAGCCACGCCGGGGCGCCGCCGGCGGCTCCGAAGGAGCGGTGTCGTTGTTGGCCGCCGGCACCGGCACCGGCACCGGCTCCGCGGCCGGCTTCTCGGGTGTCACTTCCGCCTCATCGGCAACCTGCTCCGGCGCAGGAGCCGGCTCGCTCGCCGCCGCCTTGGTGCGGCGCTTGCGCACAGGCTTGGCGGGAGGCGCCGCCTGGTCAACGGTTTCCGCCGGGGGCGCGTCGGTGGGCGAAGGCTCGGGCGCAATCGCTGGCGCCTCGTCGGCAGCTTTCTTGGTCCGGCGGCGCTTGGGCTTCGGCTCCTCGAGCGGCTGCGTTTCGGCGATCGGCGGCTCGTCTTCGATCGGCCGTTCGACCATCGGCGAACTGGCGGGCTCAACGTGAGCTTCCGCAGCTTCCGGGGCTTCGGGCTCGGCCCGCCTGCCGCCACGACGGCGGCGGCGGCGACTGGTGTCCTCAGCGGGCTGCTCCGTGTCCTCGGCTTGCTCGGGCTGCTCGGCGACTTTAACCTGTTCCGGCTGGCCGCCTTGCTCCGGCTGTTCTGTCTGCTCCGGCGCTGCCTCAGCGTAGGCCGGCTCGCCGTCCCGGCGAGAGCGCCCGCGCCCGCCCCGGCGGCGGCGGCGGCGTCTGCGGCCGTGGCCGTCGCCTTCGCCGCTTTGCTCGCCGGCTTCCGGCTCTTCGCCCTGGTCGAGCGAAATCTCGACGGTGTCCTCCTCGTCCTCCTCCTCTTCGGTCAGGTCGTCGAGCAGCTCCTCCGGCTCTTCCACGAGCGTGACCTGCGGCCGCGGGACGGCGACCGGGCGGGGCCCGGAACTTTCCACCGCCATGCGCGCGCCTTCGAACGACTCGTCGATCATCACCTCGACCGAGACTCCATAGCGCTGCTCGATATCGGCCAGCTCGCCGCGCTTCTTGTTGAGCACGTAGACCGCGGCTTCGCGGCCGGCGCGCAAGCAAATCTTCTCGCCGCGGCCGCGCGCCGCTTCATCCTCGATCATCCGCAGCGCCGACAGGCCGGCGGATGACGCCGTGCGCATCAGGCCAGTGCCTTCGCAATGCGGGCAGGTCTTGGTCGACGCTTCGAGCACGCCGGTGCGCAGGCGCTGGCGGCTCATTTCCATCAGACCGAAGCTTGAGATGCGGCCCACTTGGATGCGGGCGCGGTCGTTCTTCAGCGCCTCCTTCATCGCCTTCTCGATTTTGCGAACGTGGCCTGACTGTTCCATGTCGATGAAATCGATGACAACGAGGCCCGCCATGTCGCGCAGCCGCAGCTGCCGGGCGATCTCGGTTGCGGCCTCCAGGTTGGTGGCGAAAGCGGTCTGCTCGATGTTGTGCTCGCGCGTCGACCGCCCCGAGTTGATATCGATGGAGACGAGGGCTTCGGTCGGGTTGATGACCAGGTAGCCGCCCGACTTCAGCTGGACGACCGGCTGGTACATGGCGCTCAGCTGGTCCTCGACCCCCGAGCGCTGGAACAACGGCGTGCTTTCGCTGTGCAGCTGCACGCGGCGGACATGGCTCGGCATCAGCAGCTTCATGAAGCCGCGCGCGGCCTTGTATCCGTCCTCGCCTTCGACGATCACTTCCTCGATCTCGCGGTGGTACAGGTCGCGGATGGCGCGCTTGATGAGATCGCTATCGCGATAGATCAGCGCCGGCGCGGTGCTGCCGAGCGTGCGCTCGCGGATCTCGTCCCACAGCCGTGCGAGATAATCGAAGTCGCGCTTGATCTCGGTCTTGGTGCGCGAGAGGCCGGCAGTGCGGACGATCAAGCCCATGACCGACGGCAGGTTGAGGTCGGACATGATCGACTTCAGCCGCTTGCGGTCCGCGCCGTTCGAAATCTTGCGCGAAATGCCGCCGCCGTGGCTGGTGTTGGGCATCAGCACGCAATATCGGCCGGCCAGGCTCAGGTAGGTGGTGATCGCCGCGCCCTTGTTGCCGCGCTCTTCCTTGACGACCTGGACGAGCAACACTTGGCGGCGCTGGATTACGTCCTGGATCTTGTAGCGGCGGCGCAGGTCCTGACGCTTGCGGCGGAGCTCGTCGGCGGCCGATTCATCGACCGGCGAGCGGTTTGAGGCAGTGCCGATTTCGGTGGTCGTCGATGCGGCCTCGGTAAGTTCCGGCTCGCCGCCATCATCGGGCTCGTCGTCGGCGGACGAACCCCCGTCCTCATAATCGTCGTCGATCTCGGCAGAGCGCAGCCGCTCTTCTTCGGCGGCATGTTCAGCCTCTTCGCGGAGCAGAGCTTCGCGGTCGGCCTTGGGGATCTGGTAATAGTCGGGGTGAATTTCCGAGAAAGCCAGAAAGCCATGGCGGTTGCCGCCATAGTCGATGAACGCCGCCTGCAAAGACGGTTCGACCCTGGTGACCTTGGCTAGGTAGATATTTCCTTTGAGCTGCTTGTGCTCGGCAGATTCGAAATCAAACTCTTCGATCCGGTTTCCCTTGACGACCGCCACCCGTGTTTCTTCCGGGTGGCGCGCGTCGATCAGCATGCGCATGGACATTGATTATTCTCCGGGCGCGCCAGAGCAGCCGGCCTTGCCGGCGGCGCGCCATGATAAGCGCCAGTCCCACGGTCACTGAACCGCGGGCGCTGGCAGGATGCATGGGATGTGCCTCTGCCGCATGAGCCATCCCGCGGCTTTTCGCGGGAGACGCGCCTGCCGGCTCACGGAGGAGCAAACAGCGGGCGTCGTGTGGAATCATGCGAGCGTCAACCTCGTGAAGCCGCGCGCCCATCGCACCGGTCGCGGCAAGGATGCTCCGGCAGCTGCCGAAGATCGGCGCAACGGTTAGCACCGGCCCACCCGCGCCGCAACCGGGCGGGGAGGGCGAAAACGTCGGAAACGTGGATAATTGCCCATTAACCATTTCGGCATGATATGCTTGGCCATGGTTTCAACGGCTTGGCGGCAACACGCGAAGGACAGGCGGCTGTGGGCCGGTGCGGCGCTTTCGGTCGCCGCGCTTGGCGGGCTGCTGTCCACCGTCGGCGCCGGCCGGAGCGCCGTCGCGGCGTCGAGCGGCTTTGCGCAGGCGCAGCAGGCGAGCCTGACGCTTGCATTGCCGCCGGCGGTGAGCAACCGCATCTACGCCGCGCCAAGCGCGCGCGGGCGGCCGATCATCGTCCTCGATGCCGGCCACGGCGGTCGCGATCCGGGCGCTACCAGCGTTTCAGGCGCCATCCAGGAAAAGCAGCTGACGCTGGCGCTGGCCGCCGAGTTGCGGGACTTGTTGGTCGAGCGCGGTCGCGTCCGCGTCGCAATGACGCGCGAGGACGACACCTATCTCGGCCTCGAGGATCGCGCCGGGCTGGCGCGCCGGCTTGGCGCAGGGCTGTTCGTCTCGCTGCATGCCGACAGCGCCCCCAACCCGCTTGCGCGTGGCGCCACAGTCTACTCGCTGTCCGACGTGGCCTCAGACGCGGAGGCCGCCAGGTTCGCGGCCGCCCAGAACGGCGGCGTTTTGCTTGAGGGCCCCGGCAGCGGCTCGGTGCCGGCCCTCCTTGCCGATCTTGCGGTGAGGTCCGAGATGCTGGCCTCGGCCAACTTCGCCAGCCGGCTGGTCGGCAAATCCGCGGGCCGCTTCGAACTGCGTCCCCAACCGCACCGTTTCGCCGCGTTCCACGTTCTTCGCCGGGCTGGGGCCCCCGCCGTTCTGTTCGAGGCAGGCTACATCAGCAACGTCGACGACGAACTGCTGCTGAGTTCCGCGGAGCACCGCAGCGCGATGGTGCTTGCGCTCGCCCAGGCGATCGAGGCGGACGTGGCGGCACGAAACCGGCGCTAACCGCTTTCAGCCACGCGACGAACCCGCTAAAGCACCCTGCAAATGAAGTTCGAGCGTCTGAACGTGCCGCGATGGCCCGACCTGGTCGGCTTCAACCGGAAGGTGCACGGCTGGGTCGATCCCCTTCGGCGCCGCCGCTGGCTGCGCTGGCTGACGATCGCCGGTGCGGGCTTCTTCACCCTCTTTGCGGTCGTCTGGCTGTACTTCGCGGCCGGGCTGCCGTCGTCGCAGACGCTGCTTGCATACCAGCCGCCGCTGCCCACTAACATCCGCGGCTACGACGGGACGCCGGTCGAAACCTTTGCGCGCGAACGGCGCGTCGAACTTGCCTATGACGAGTTCCCGCCGCTGGTCCTCAATGCGTTCCTCTCGGCCGAGGACAAGACCTTCTACAGCCACGGTGGCCTCGACTATGCCGGACTGGTTGGGGCGGTTGGTGATTTCGCGAAGAAGTCGGTGGTCGGCGGCGGCCGGGCACGGGGCGGATCGACGATCACCCAGCAGGTCGCCAAATACCTGCTCAAGGACAGCAGCTACAATATCGGCCGCAAAATTCGCGAGGCGATCCTCGCCTTCAGGCTCGAAGCGACCCTGTCCAAGCAGCAGATTCTGGAGCTGTACCTCAACTCGATCTTCCTTGGCCGCAACGCCTACGGCGTCCAGGCAGCCGCCCGGGCCTATTTCGACAAGGACATCAGCGAGGTCACGCTTCCGGAGGCCGCCTACCTCGCCGTGCTGCCAAAGGCGCCGTCCAATTACGACCCCGTCCGGGCCACGCAGCGCGCGCTCGATCGTCGCAACTATGTGCTGCGCGAAATGGAGAGCAATGGCCACATCACGCAGGCGCAGCGGGCAGCGGCGTCGGCCACGTCGCTCGACACCATCCGCTACGGCAGCAATGCCAAGTTCCGCCAGCAAGGCGGCTATTTCATGGAGGAAGTGCGCCGGACCCTGATGAAGCAGTTTGGCGACAATGCCGAAGCCGGGCCGAACAGCGTGTATGCCGGCGGGCTGTGGGTACGGACCTCCATGGACCCCAAGATGCAGGATGCCGCGGCGGAAGCGCTGCGCGAAGGGCTGGCGAAGTTTGACGGCACCGGCCGCGGCTGGCGCGACCTGGAAAAGAGCGTCGACGTGTCCGGCGACTGGGCGGGGCAGCTCGACCGGGCTCCGGTCGGCGTCGGATATCCCGACTGGCGCAAGGCCGTGGTGCTTTCCAAAAGCGGAGGCGAGGCGACGATTGGCTTCACCAACGGCTCGACCGGAACCTTGCCGCGCTCGGCCGCAGCCATGCCCAAGCGTCGGGTCGGCGGCGTCGCCTATGATTACCTGCGGCCGGGCATGATCATCATCGTCAAGCCGAACGGGACGAACAGCTGGGCCTTGCGGTCGGCGCCGGAGATCGGCGGCGGCTTCGTTGCGGAGGAAGTGCACACCGGCCGGGTACTGGCGATGCAAGGCGGCTTCGACGTCGTCGGGTCGAGCTACAACCGCGCGACGCAGGCCCTGCGGCAGCCGGGCTCCTCGTTCAAGCCGATCGTCTACGTGACCGCGCTCGAGAACGGCATGACGCCGGCTAGCATCATCGTCGATTCCCCGTTCTGCGTCTGGCAGGGGGCGGGGCTCGGCAACAAATGCTTCGTCAACTTCGACCGCCGCTATTCGGGAGCGAAGACGCTGCGCTGGGGCGTCGAGCAGTCGCGCAACCTGATGACCATCCGCGCCGCTTCGGAAGCGGGCATGCCCAAGGTCATCGAAACGGCCAAGAAGCTCGGCGTGGGCGAGTACGACAACTATCTGTCTATCGCGCTCGGCGCGGGTGACACCACGGTGCTTAAGCTGACTAATGCCTATGCCATCCTCGCCAACCAGGGCCGGTCGGTGAAGCCGACGACTATGGACTATGTTCAGGACCGCAACGGCAAGGTCATCTACCGGTCGGACAACCGCTGCCAGCTGATGGACAATTGCAACGCCCGCGACTGGGACGGCCGGGGCATGCCGCGGCCGCCGAACCGCTCGCGCCAGCTGATCGACCCGATGGCCGCGTTCCAGATGGTCCACGTT
>CADCVY010000078.1:9178-13561 GCA_902806275.1 uncultured Sphingomonas sp.
GGCGTTGTCGAGCGGGGCACGGCGACGACCCTGCGCAGTCTCGACCGCCCGCTGTTCGGCAAGACAGGCACGACCTCCGGCCCGACCAACGTCTGGTTCGTCGGTGGATCACCGGACGTCGTCGCCGGCGTTTACATTGGCTACGACCAGCCGCGGCCGATGGGCCATGGCGCCCAGGGCGGCCGCATTGCCGCGCCGATCTTCAAGCAATGGGCGCAGACCGCCCTGAAGGATCATCCGAAGACTCCATTCGTGGCGCCGGCCGGCATTCGCTGGGTGCGGATCGACCGCGGCAGCGGCAAGCGGGTGTTCGGCGCGTTTCCCACCCGCGAGGATCCGAAGTCCTCGGTGATCTGGGAAGCCTTCCAGCCACAGACGGAGCCGCGCCGCTCCTATCGCGGTACCGGCAACCCGTATGACGATCAGGAACAGGCGCAGGCGCGGACGGTCCAGCCGCAACGGCCGCGCGCCGTCGTCCGGCGCCAGCGCCCAGCGGCAGCACCGGTCCGGCAAACGCCGCCGCCGGTGCAGACGCCGCCGCCCAGCTTGCCAACACAGAACACGCTCTAGTAGCAGCGGGACATGCATTCCTGCGAAGGCAGGGATCCAGTTTCCTGTTAAACACCGGGCTGCCGCCTTCGCGGGAGCACGTAGGAGTTTCCAATGCGCGCCGAAGCGCAGGCCCATATCGACCAGATCAACGCGGCAACCGCACTGCTTCGCCGCTTTCTCGACTGGGACCGGGCGAACCGGCGGCTTGCCGAGCTCAACGCCAAGGTCGAGCACTCGTCGCTGTGGGACGACCCTAAGGCGGCGCAGGAGGTGATGCGCGAGCGCCAGCGCCTGGAGCAGGCGATCGGTGCGACGCAGGCGATCGAGCGCGAGTTGGCCGACACCGCCGAGCTGATTGAGATGGCGGAAGGCGAGGGCGACCATGGGCTGGTCGACGATGGCGTCCAGGCGCTCGCCGACCTCGCCGACCGTGCCGAGCGCGACAAGGTCGCCGCGTTACTGGCTGGGGAAGCCGACGCCAACAATGCCTACGTCGAGATCAATGCGGGTGCCGGCGGCACCGAAAGCCAGGACTGGGCCGGCATGCTGCAGCGCATGTACACGCGGTGGGGCGAGCGCCATGGCATGAAGGTCGAATTGGTCGACCACCATTCGGGCGAGCAGGCGGGGATCAAGTCGGCGACCATCCTGATCAAGGGCGAGAATGCCTACGGCAATCTCAAGACGGAGAGCGGCGTCCACCGGCTGGTGCGGATCAGCCCCTATGATTCCGCGGCGCGACGGCACACGAGCTTCTCGAGCGTCTGGGTCTACCCGGAGGTCGACGACGACATCGACATCGAGATTAACGAGTCGGAACTTCGCATCGACACCTACCGCGCCTCGGGCGCTGGCGGGCAGCACGTCAACACCACCGACAGCGCGGTCCGAATCACCCATATCCCGACCAACATCGTGGTCGCCTGCCAGAACCAGCGCAGCCAGCACAAGAACCGCGCGGAAGCGATGAAGCAGCTCAAGGCCCGATTGTACGAGGCCGAACTGCAGAAGCGCGAAGCGGAAGCCAATGCCGCCAACGCCGCCAAGACCGACATCGGCTGGGGCCACCAGATCCGTTCCTACGTGCTGCAGCCGTACCAGATGGTGAAGGACCTGCGCACCGGGGTCACCTCGACCGCCCCCGCCGACGTGCTCGACGGCGACCTCGACCGCTTCATGGCCGCCGCCTTGTCGCAGCGCGTCACCGGCGAGACGGTCGAGGTCGAGGATGTCGACTAGGGCCGTCACCCTTGCGGCGCTGCTTGCGCTCTCCGCCTGCCGCGCCGAGCCGGCCCAGCCGCAATTCCCCAAGGCGCAGCGCGACGTCGCGCCGATCGTCGGCGACTCCTTTTCCACCGAAGACGCGCGCGACCGTCTCGGCGAGGCCGAGGAGGTGATGCGGCTCGCCGGAGTGACGCCGGGGATGTGGGTCGCCGACGTCGGGGCGGGAGAGGGCTATTACACCGTCAGGCTCGCCCGCATTGTTGGCCCCCGAGGTCGCGTGCTGGCGGAGGACATCGTGCCCGAGGTGCGCGATACGCTCGGCGAACGGGTGCAGCGCGAAGGCTTCGACAACGTCGCCGTGAAGCTCGGCACGCCCGACAACCCGCTGCTCCCGCGCCAGTCGTTCGACCGCATCTTCCTTGTCCACATGTATCACGAGGTGGAATCGCCCTACGCTTTCCTGTGGCACATGCGTGAAGGCCTGAAGCCGGGGGGCCTGGCCGTGGTCGTCGATTCCGATCGGCCGACCGGGCGCCACGGCATCCCGCCGGCGCAGCTCAAGTGCGAGTTCGCTGCCGTCGGGCTAGAGCCGGTGCTGTCGCGCGACCTGATCGGGGGCGAGGCCTATCTGACGGCGTTCCGCACTGCCGGGGAGCGACCCACGCCGGACGCGATCAAGCCGTGCAAGAGCTGACGCTGCTAGCGGGTTAAAGCAGGCCCAATCGCCGGAAGATGGTGCACTGCTCCCCGGCGAACACCAGATGATCGAGGATGGCGCAGTCGAGCGCCTGGGCCGCCGTCGCCAGGCGGCACGTCGAGCGGCAGTCGGGATCGCTGGGGGTGGCGTCGCCGCTGGGGTGATTGTGGGCCAGCACGAGGCCGGCGCTGCCGTGGGCAGCGGCATCGGCGATGATCTGCCGCAGCGGGAAGTCAGCGCCGCTTTCGTCGCCTTGGTGGCGCGAGACATGCAGGCAGCGCGCCTGCTCGTCGACATGGGCTACCCACAGGCTCTCCCGCTTTGGGTCGGAATCGGCGAAGCAGCCGGCGAAGAAGGGCTGTGCGGCGAAGAGGCCGTCGAGCTTGAGCGGAAGTTCGGCACGCTGATAGCGCATGATTGGAGACTACCCAGCAGGCGCTGTCGTGCCCAATTGAACCGAGTCCGAAACGGCGCCGATCTGGATTGACCACAGCGTGCTTGGAGCCATCCACCCTTCCATCTAGAGTGGCATCCATGCGCCAATATCTCGACCTCATGCAGCAGATCCTCGACCGCGGGGTCGCCCAGGAGGACCGCACCGGCACCGGCACGCTGTCGTTGTTCGGAGCGCAGATGCGGTTCGATCTGGCCGACGGCTTTCCGCTGCTGACCACCAAGAAGCTCCACCTGCGCTCGATCATCGTCGAGCTGCTGTGGTTCCTGCGCGGCGACACCAACATCCGCTGGCTCACGGAGCGCAAGGTGCGCATCTGGGACGAATGGGCGGACGAGAATGGCGATCTTGGCCCAGTGTACGGCAAGCAATGGCGCGATTGGGAAAGTAGCGATGGCCGCTGTATCGACCAGATCGCCAATCTGGTCGAGCTGATCCGCAAGGATCCGTATTCGCGTCGGCAAATCGTTTCTGCCTGGAACCCGGGTGAGCTCGGGCAGATGGCTTTGGCCCCTTGCCACTGCCTGTTTCAGACGCAGGTCGCCGCGGGGCGGCTGAACCTTCAGCTGTACCAGCGCAGCGCCGACTTCTTCCTCGGCGTGCCGTTCAACGTCGCCAGCTACGCGCTTCTCACTCACATGCTCGCCCGCGGGTGCGGGCTCGAGCCGGGTGTGTTCGTGTGGACCGGCGGCGACGTCCATCTGTACTCAAATCATCTCGAGCAGGCGCGGCTGCAGCTTGGCCGGGAGCCACGGCCGCTGCCGCAGCTGGTGATCAAGGATCGCGGCCAGGGATTGTTCGACTACGAAGCCGAGGATTTCGTCTTCGAAAGCTATGATCCGCACCCGCACATCGCCGCACCCGTCGCGGTTTGAAGCCGCTTCGCCGTTGGAAAAAGAAATTGCGTATCCGGAATGGAGCGCTTTGCGCGCAGCCGCGTTTGATTCCGGCGTAAAGAGGAGAGTTTTATGATTCAGAAGATTTTCACCGTCGCGCTGGTCGGCGCTGCCCTTGCAACTGCGGCGTGCAACACGGTCCGCGGTGCCGCTTCCGATGTGAATTCGGTCGCCAACACGGTCGACAACAACACCTGATCCGGTGCATGGTCGTTGCGTTAGCGTAAAGGAGTAAGACCATGTTTCAGAAGATCGCCACTGTGGCCTTGATCGGTGCCGCGCTGAGTGCGGCGGCATGCAACACCGTTCGGGGTGCAGCTCGCGACGTCAATTCCGTTGCGAACTGCACCGAGAACACGATCGAAGGCCGCACCTGCTAAGCTGAGCCGCTTACACCAGGCGCAAAAGAAAAGCCCCGCCGGCAACTGCGCCGGCGGGGCTTTTTGTTGTGGTGCCGACGGCTTTTACCCCTCGGTCGTCTCCTCCTGTAGATAGTCCCCGGCATCGGCATCGGTGCCGTGGCCGCTCGGGACCACCGCAGCCAGCGGGTCGTCGCCGGT
>CADCVY010000079.1:0-35365 GCA_902806275.1 uncultured Sphingomonas sp.
GATCAACCCGACCAACACGCGCCATCTGGTCGGCGCCGACGATGCCGGCCTGTGGATCAGCTATGACGGCGGGAACCGCTGGCACCACAGCATGAACCTGCCGCTCAGCCAGTTCTACCACGTCAGCGTCGACAATGCCGACCCGTACCAGGTGTATGGCGGGCTGCAGGACAATTCGAGCTGGGTCGGCGACCAGGAATATCCCGGCGGCATCACCAATAATCGCTGGGAGAACCTTTACGGCGGCGACGGCTTCTGGGTGTTCGCCGATCCGGCCGATCCCAATTACGTCTATGCCGAATATCAGGGCGGCCACATTGCCCGGATTCACCGCAAGACCTTGCAAGGGCGCGACATCCGACCGACCGCCAACTACAAGGAAAAGCTGCGCTTCAACTGGAACTCGCCGATTCACTTGTCGCCCAACGAAAAGGGCACGCTGTACATCGGCTCCCAATATCTGTTCCGCACCCGCGACCGTGGCGTCACCTGGGACCGTATCTCGCCTGACCTCAGCACCAATGACCCCACCCGCCAGCAGCAGGAAAAGTCCGGCGGCATCACCGTCGACAACTCGTCAGCGGAGATGAATACGACGATCTACTCGATCTCCGAGAGCCCCAAAGCGCCGGGCCAGATCTGGGTCGGAACCGATGACGGCAACGTCCAGCTGACCCGCGATGCGGGGCGCAACTGGGAGAACGTCACCGCCCGGCTCGGGATGCCTGCCGGCAACTGGATCAGCTGGGTCGAGGCGAGCCGCCATCACCCCGCCGTCGCCTACGCCACGAACGACCGGCACATGTTCGGCGACATGCAGCCTTACCTCTACCGCACCGGGGATTACGGACGGACCTGGCAGCGGCTGGTCGGACCCGGAACGCCGGGCGTGCGCGGCTATGCCCATGTGATCAAGGAGGACCGCGAGAACCCGAACATCCTGTTCCTCGGCACCGAAATGGGGGCTTTCACCAGCATCGACGGGGGCCGGACCTGGGCGCAGTTCAAGCCCAACAACTTCCCCGACGGGCTGGCGGTGCGCGACATCGCTCTGCAGGATCGCGAGGACGATCTGGTGCTTGCCACCCACGGGCGCGGCATCTGGATCGTCGACGACATCAGCCCGCTGCGCCAGCTCAACGCAACGACGCTGGCCAGCGGCGCGGCGCTGATCCCCAGCCGTCAGGTCGAACAGCGCATTGAGGGCGGTGGCGGCTGGCCGGAAGGCAATGCGACTTTCTACGGCGACAACCCGGCCGACGGCGCCACCATCACTTACTACCAAAAGGCGCGGCATGTGATCGGCCGGATGAAGCTGGAGGTGCTCGACGCCGCCGGCAATGTGGTCGAGGAGCTGCCGGCATCCAAGCGGCGCGGCCTGAACCGGGTCAGCTGGGGCATGCGTACCAAGCCGCCGATGGTCCCTCCAGCAGCCTCGCTCGCCTACAATTCCACGCGAGGTCAGCGCGTGCTCCCCGGCACCTACACGGTGCGGCTGACCAAGGCGGGCCAGGTGACCACGGCGCCGCTGACGGTGGCGCTGGACAGAAGGGCGTCGTTCACCGTCGCTGACCGCCAGGCGCAGTTCGCTGCTGCGGAGCGGGTCAAAGGGCTGTTCGAGCGCATGAGCACGCTGGTTGGTCAGATAAACGGCGTCCGCACGCAAGGCACGGCGCTGGCCTCGAGCGCTTCGGCGCCGGCCGAGGTCAAGGCCGCAGCCGCGCAGCTGACCGCCAAGGCCGACACGCTGCGCAAAGCGATCGTCGCCACCACCGAAGGCGGTGCGATTACCGGCGAAGAGCGCCTGCGCGAGAATGTCGATGAGGTCTATGGCGCCATCAACTCGGTCGAGGCTCGGCCGACGTCGTACCAGATGGCGCGCATCGACGCACTCGAGCGCGAGCTCAAGGATGTCGAGGGGCAGTGGGCGGCATTCCAGGCGAGCGACCTGGCGCCGTTCAACTCGCGGCTACAAGGTGCCGGCTTGCCACCGCTCAAGGTCGCGGCCGTGACCTTTGATCGCGAGCAGCTGGCGCGCGGCGGCCGCGTGTCGGCGCTGGTCCGCGGGCTGGTGGGCACCCGTTTCTATGGCGACATGCGGGCGCTGACCGGCACCGGCGAGAAGGACTAGGAAGCTGAGCCTCAGCTCCAGCGCTGCGGCGAAGCGCTGGAGCGGGCGAAGGGATTCGAACCCTCGACCCCAACCTTGGCAAGGTTGTGCTCTACCCCTGAGCTACGCCCGCTCGTGCGCTGACGCCGGCGCGTGAATACGCGGGACCGGCGGAGGTGAGGCGCGCGCCTAGCATGGCCCGCGGCGATCCCGCAAGGGCGTCGGCAAGCGCTTGTGACGATGGCCGCAGCCGCCCATATGGCGGCCAACTGCCGTAGAGGAGACTGGCCAAGCGTGGCGACCCTGGGTCTGAGCGAAGCCGACCGCGAATCGGTCGAAAAATTCGAACGCGACGTTATCGAACCGTCGATGACCGCGCTGGTCGTGCTCGATTTCTGGGCCGAGTGGTGCGGGCCGTGCAAGCAGCTGTCCCCAATCCTCGACAAGATCGTCAAGGATTATGCGGCCAAGGGCGTGAAGCTCGCCAAGATCGACGTCGACAAGGACAAGCTGATCGCGTCCCAGTTCCGCATCCAGTCCATCCCGACGGTTTACGCGATCTACCAAGGGCAGCCCGTCGCCGATCTGACCAACTATCGCACCGAGGGCCAGCTAACGCGGGTGCTCGACCAACTGCTGGCGCAGCTCAAGGTCGAGCCGGCCGGCGCGGCTCCCCAGGCCGAGATCGAGCCGCTGATCGCGATGGGCGAGCAGGTGCTGGCCGAAGGCGACGCGCCACGGGCTGTGTCGATCTTCAGCCAGATCGTCGAGCTTGCGCCGGACAACCCGCAGGTGATCGGCGGACTGTTGCGGGCGCTGATCGCTGCCGGCAGCAGCGACGAGGCGCAGACGATGATCGACGGCCTGCCCGCCGAACTTGCCGTCAAGCCGGAAATCGCGCGTGCGAAGGCCGCGCTGGAGCTGGCCTCCGCTGCGCCTGCCGGCGAGACCGCGGCGCTCGAGGCTCGCCTCGCCGCCGATCCCGGCGATCACCAGGCACGGCTGGAGCTTGCGGGCGCGCTGGTCGCGTCCGGCGACCGTGACGGGGCCGCCGACGCGCTGCTGGAGATTATCAGGCGCGACCGCGACTGGGAGGACGGGGCCGCGCGCAAGCGCTTCCTGCAGCTGCTTGAGGCGCAAGGCCTGGGCGACCCATGGTCGAGCGCCCAACGGCGGCGGCTGTCGGCGCTGCTGTTCACATGAGCCGGCTGCTACGGGTTCCCTTGTTTCCACTGCCGGGCGCAATTCTGTTTCCGCGATCGCAATTGCCCCTGCATATCTTCGAGCAGCGCTATCGCGAGATGGTGCGCGACGCGATCGAGGGTCCCGGGCAGATCGCGATGGTCCAGCCGCACGGCCGGGACGGTGACGACATTGGGACAGCGCTTTACGATGTGGGCTGTGTCGGCGACGTCGTCGGCGTGGAAGAGCTGGACGACGGGCGCTTCAATATCGTGCTGCTCGGGACCAATCGTTTCCGCCTGCTGCGTGAGCTCGCGTCGGAGGCCGCGTACCGCTCTGCGGAGATCGACATCGAGGCGTTCGACGACGGCGAGCCGCCGGCGTTGTCGCTTGGTCAGCGGGCGGAGGTCGAGCGCGAAGCGCGCAGGCTTGGCGACGCGATGGGGCTCGCGGTCGACTGGAGCGCCGTGGCGCGGCTCGACGACGAGATGCTGGTCAATGCCATTGCACAAGTGGCGCCGTTTGATTTCGGCGCCAAGCAGGCGTTGCTGGAGCAAGCGAGCCTTGACGGCCGCGCCGACCTGCTGGTTCAGTTAATGCAATTCCAGCGCGCTGCCGTCAGCGGGGGTGTCGAAGTGGAGCCGACCCTGCAGTAATCAGATGGGGAGGCCGCGCAGCAGCAGCGGAAGCTCGCCGCAGGTCCCGCGCGCTTCGCTCTTGAAGCGGTCCTTGAGCGGCGAAATGCGCTCGATCACGCCCATACCGAGCCTGCGGACTGTCGAGGCGGCGCGGCCAGAGATGCCGTAGATGCGGGTCAGGCTGTCGGTTGCGAACGCGACCGACAACGTGTCGAGCGAGCGCCAGCGCTGATAGCGATCGAGCAGCTGGCGATCGCCAAGGTCGAGGCCGATGCGCGCACCTTCGACCAGTACTTGGGCGAGCGCTGCGGCGTCGCGAAAGCCGAGGTTGAGCCCCTGCCCGGCAATCGGGTGGATGGCATGCGCCGCGTCGCCGACAAGCGCTAGCCGCTGGCCAGTCATCTGGGCGGCATGATGGAAGCCAAGCGGGTAAGACGAGCGCGGCGCCAGCATTGCGATGGGGCCGAGGAAGCCGCCCATCGCCGCCTCGGCCTCGGCCGCGAATTCCTCGTCATCAAGCGAAAGCCAGCCCGCGGCGTCATCCCGCGGGACTGACCAGACGATCGCTGAGCGGTGCCCTTGCGTGTCGTCGATCATCGGCAGCAGCGCGAACGGGCCGCCCGGGTAAAAGATCTCGTACGCGATGTTGTCGTGTTGGCGCTGGTGCCGCAGCACCGAGACAATCGCCTGATGCCGGTAGTTCCAGCGCGCCACCCGAATGCCGGCGGCTTCGCGCATCGGCGAGTTGCGGCCGTCGGCGGCGATCAGCACCGGCGCGCTTAGCTTGCGACCGTCATCGAGCGAAATTACGACGCCATTTTCCCCGCGTTGCACTTCCGCAATGGCGGACTTCCAAAGCAGCCAGCAGTTGCGGCCGTTCTCGGCCCGCGCGTGGAGCGCGGCACGCAGGTGCCGGTTTTCGTGCATCCAGCCGAGCGGCCCATCCTCATCGGCATCGAAGTGCAGGCCGCCCGGGGCAAGCCCGTCGGCGACGGCAATGGTCAGGATCGGGCAGCCGGGCTCGGCCACCTGGCCGGTGACTCCGATGGCGTCGAGCATGCGCATCGAACTGGACGAAACGGCGCTGGTACGGCCATCGAAGCTGGCGCTACCCCGGGGCGCGGGATCGGCCGGATCGACGACGATGGCGGAAAGGCCGCCCGAATCGAGCGCGGCGGCGAGCGCCAGGCCGACCAGGCCGCCGCCCAAGATGATGACGTCAGCGCGGTCCATTGCCAACTCCCTACAAGCCCGGCGCAATGACGCCAAGAAGTTCGCTTGACCGGCGAGTCCGGGTGGGTGACTCTACGGCGGAACAGAGGGGGGTTAGGACATGGCGACCGTTGCCGCACGCGCACCGAAGCGCGAACTGGCGCCGGACTGGCGCGACGAGCTGCGGGGATCGCTGCGCCGGCTGTCGTCGCGGCTCGCCGGAGCGATGCTGCTGGCGCTCGCCCTCGCCCTGGCCGTGGCGCTGGCAAGCCACAATCCAACTGACCCATCCCTCAGCACCGCTGCCGGCGGTCCGCCGGGCAATTGGGTGGGCACCGGCGGCGCCTATGCAAGCGATGCGTTGCTGCTGTTGTTCGGCATCGGCGCGGCGTTCTTCCTGCCGGTCGTGGCGGTGGCAGGCCTGCGCATGGTGCACCTGCAACCCGCGGGCCGGGTGGGTCGCGGCTTGCTGCTTGCCGCCTTGGGGGCAGCGCTGCTCGGGGTGGCCCTCAGCCTGACCAGCGGATCGGCGGTCTCCGGCCTTCCAGCCGGTTGGGGCGGCGTGATCGGCCTAGCCTCGGCGTATGGGGTTGATGCTGCGGTCGGAATGATCGGCAATCCGTCGCTCGCCGGACCGGTGCGGCTGACGGTGCTGCTCCTGCTGGCCGTGGCGGGTGCCGCATGCGGATATTTCGCGGTAGGCTTGGCGCCGGACGAACGCGGCTGGCTGGCCAGCTTGCTGTGGCGCCGCCCACGCGAACGCCGTGCCGCTCCGCGGGCGACGGAGATGCGCGAAGATGGAGTCGCTCCCGCTGCTCCGCCGAGGCCCAGGCCCGCAGTCGCCGTTACCGAACCCGCCAAGCCAGTAGCGCCCGCAGGCCGCCAGGCCCGCAAGGGCTCGGCACAGCCCAAGCTTGCGCTGGGGGACAGCTACCAGCTGCCGACCGTCGACCTGCTTGCGGCAGCGTCGGAGAAAGGCCGCCAGCAAATCGACCGCGCCGGCCTGGAGCGCAACGCGCGCCTGCTGGAGTCGGTACTCGAGGATTTTCACGTCCGCGGCGACATTGTCGAGGTTCGCCCGGGACCGGTGGTCACCATGTACGAGCTCGAGCCGGCAAGCGGGATCAAGGCGAGCCGGGTGATCCAGCTGGCCGACGACATCGCCCGCAACATGTCGGCGCTGTCCGCCCGCGTCGCCACGATCCCCGGGCGAAGCGTCATCGGCATCGAGTTGCCGAACCAAAAGCGGGAGACGGTCAGCCTGTCCGAACTGATCGGCAGCCAGGCCTTCGAGGACCAGAACATGGCCCTGCCGCTGATCCTGGGCAAGAACATCGCCGGCGATCCGGTCATCGCCGACCTCGCGCCGATGCCGCACCTGCTGGTCGCGGGCACCACCGGCTCGGGCAAGTCGGTCGGGCTCAACTGCATGATCCTGTCGCTGCTGTACCGCTACGGTCCCGACGACTGCAAAATGATCATGATCGACCCCAAGATGCTCGAACTGAGCATTTACGACGACATCCCGCACCTGCTGGCGCCGGTGGTGACGGAGCCCGCCAAAGCGATCCGGGCGCTGAAATGGACCGTCGAGCAGATGGAGGAACGCTATCGCATGATGGCCAACCTCGGCGTGCGGGCGCTGCCCAGCTTCAACGTTAAGGTGCGCGAAGCCAAGGCCAAGGGCTCCAAGCTCGGGCGGCGGGTGCAGACCGGTTACGACGCCGACAACGGACAGCCGGTGTATGAAGTGGAAGAACTCGAATACGAAGTCCTGCCGCAAATCGTGGTGGTGGTCGACGAACTGGCCGACCTGATGATGACGGCCGGCAAGGAAGTCGAGTTTCTGATCCAGCGGCTCGCGCAAAAGGCGCGCGCCGCCGGCATCCACCTGATCATGGCGACCCAGCGCCCGTCGGTCGACGTCATCACCGGCGTCATCAAGGCCAATCTGCCGACCCGCATCAGCTTCCAAGTCACGAGCAAGATCGACAGCCGCACGATTCTTGGCGAGCAGGGCGCGGAGCAGCTGCTGGGCAAGGGCGACATGCTGTACATGCCCGGCGGCAAGCAGATCATGCGCGTCCACGGACCGTTCGTCAGCGACGAAGAGGTGCGGAGCGTCGCCGAGCACTGGCGCAAGCAGGGCGCGCCCGATTACGTCCAGGCCGTCACCGAAGAGCCGGAGGATGGCGGTTACCTGTTCGACGGGCAGCCGGCCGGCGAAGACGATGCCGAAAGCCAGCTGTTCCGCAAGGCGGTGCAGATTGTCGCCGAAAGCCAGAAGGCGTCCACTTCCTACCTGCAGCGGCAACTGCGGGTCGGCTACAACAGCGCGGCGCGGCTGATCGAGCGGATGGAAAAGGAAGGGCTGGTTGGCCAGCCGGACCACGTCGGCCGCCGCGAAGTACTGATCGACCCGGACGGGCACCCCGTCTGAGCCTGAACAAGGCGGAACAGCAGGGTTCAGTGCGCATTCAACGCGCGGTCGCCACTTCTTGGGCGAAGATCCCCAGGAGTTTGTTATGCCTTTTGCCGCTTCTTTCGCGCGTGCCTTGGTGCCCGTCGCCCTTCTCGCCGCGCCGGCTGCGGCGCAGTCTTCGGCGGACCTCGCCAAGGTTGGCGCCCACATATCTGCGGTGCAGACGATGAGCGCCAGCTTCGTGCAGGCCGATCAGCGCGGGCGCTCGGCAGCCGGCAAGCTGCAGCTTAAAAGGCCCGGCCGGGTGCGCTTCGAATATGGCAGCGGCGACCTGCTGCTGGTCGCCAATGGCAAGACACTGACCTACGTCGACTACCAGGTCGGCCAAAAGTCGAGCTGGCCATTGAACCGCACTCCGCTTGGCGTGCTATTGTCCGGATCGCCAAACCTCAAGGGCCGGGCGCAAGTCGTGGCGAGCAACGATCCCCGCGTGGTGATGGTCCGCGCGCGCGACCCGGCGCAATATGGATCGATCCTGCTGGCCTTCCTCCGCAACCCGTCGTCGCCCGGCGGTCTGCAGCTGCACGGCTGGACGGCAATCGATGCGCAGAACAAGCGCACCACCGTGCGGCTGTCCGGTGTGCGATACAACGTTGCCGTGCCGGAAACGGCGTTCCGCTACGCGGAGCCGAAAAGGCGTGGAAAATAAACCGGTTGCACATCGGAACCCGTTCATCGCCCCGTCAGCCGGATGGGTGTAGGCGGAAAGCCGATCCTGCTTAGGCCGGGGTTTCCCCCTGTTACCCGGGTTCACAGGATCCCTTGCGTGACGAACGCTTGGCGGCCCTCGCTCCACGCCCCCGGAGCGGGGGCCTTTTGATTCGCGGCAACGGCGGGCTAGACGCGGCGACGTGAGCAAACGGCTGAAAATCGCATCCTGGAACATCAATTCGGTGCGCGCGCGCATGCCGATCATCGAGCGGCTGGTCGCGGAGCAGCAGCCGGATATCCTCTGTCTCCAGGAGACCAAGGCGCTTGACGACGTGTTCCCGGGCGACCTGTTCCGCCGCCACGGCTACAAGCATCAGCAGCTCAACGGGCAGCGCATGCACCATGGCGTTGCCATTCTCAGCCGGGTGCCGCTCGGGGACCCCGACCGGCACGACTGGCAGGACAATGGCGAAGCTCGCCATGTCGGCGCCCGGCTCGAATGCGGCATTCGCCTCGAGAACGTCTACGTGCCTGCGGGTGGCGACATCCCCGACCGGACGCAAAACCCGAAGTTCGGCCAGAAGCTCGACTTCATCGAGCGCATGACGCGCTGGTCGGAGGAGCTTCGGGAGCCGACGATCATAGTTGGCGACTTCAATGTCGCGCCGCTGGAGTGCGACGTGTGGAGCCACAAGGCGTTGCTCGGCGTCGTCAGCCACACGCCGGTGGAGGTCGATGCGCTAACGCGAATGCAGCAGGCGCATGACTGGATCGACATCGGGCGCAAGTTCGTGCCGGCGCCAGAGCGCTGCTTCACCTGGTGGAGCTACCGCTCGCCCGACTTCACCAGGAACGACCGCGGCCGCCGGCTCGACCACATGTGGGCCTCGCCAGCACTGGCCGGCCACCTCGCCTCGCACCAGGTGCTGGAGCCCTGTCGGGCCTGGGAGCGGCCATCCGATCACGTGCCGCTAATCTGCGAGGTCCAGGTTTGAGCCATCAGAGCTCGACCCGCCGCGGAATCGCTGCGCTGCGGGCGGGACGCGCGGTGCGGATCGTGGGCGGAGACCCGATCACCGTGCTGCCAGTGGAAACCGCAACTCCGGAGCTGCTGGCGCTCCTCGACCCGGCGAGCACCGCCAAGCTGCTGATCAGCGGAGAACGGGCGGCGGCGCTGTCCCTGGCCAATGTCCGCGAGGCCGCGGACCCGAGCCGGCCGGTGCTGATCGACCGTGCACCCTGGCTCGACTCGCGAACCGCGCTCGAGCTTGCCGATCCCGGGCGCGATCTTGCCCGCCCGCCGGTCGGCCCGTTGCAGCCGCTGGCGGTTACCGCCGTTGAGCCGATGCAGGCGGCGCTGCAGCTGGCGCGCTTGGCCGGGCTGTTGCCGGCCTTGTGGCTGGTCCCAGAAGCAGATGCGGCAGCAGCCGTGGCGGCGGACGAGATTGCCCACGCCCAGCCGCAGGTCGAGCTGGTCGCCCGCGCCCGGTTACCGCTGCAGGGCATGCCGAGCACGCAGGTCGCTGCCTACCGCGCTCTTGGCGACGGGCAGGAGCATGCCGTCCTGCTGATCGGCGCATTTGGTGGCAAGCCGCCGCTGGTGCGGCTGCATAGCGAGTGCCTGACTGGCGACGTGTTCGGCTCGCTCAAGTGCGATTGCGGGCCCCAGCTGCAAGCCGCGCTACGGATCATCGGCGATGCGGGCGGCGGGCTGTTGCTCTACCTGCGGCAGGAAGGGCGCGGCATCGGGCTCGGCAACAAGCTGCGCGCCTACAGCCTTCAGGATCGTGGTCTGGACACCGTCGATGCCAACCGCCGACTGGGGTTCGCGGACGATGAACGCCAATATGGGCATGCGGCGGCCATCCTGCGCGCGCTGGGGGCCGACCGGGTGCGGCTGCTCACCAACAATCCGAACAAGGTTGCCAGTCTGGAGCAAGCGGGGATCGAGGTTGTCGAGCGGGTCGCCCACCACATGCCGGCCAACCCCCACAATGCGCACTATCTCGCCACCAAGCGCCGCAAGAGCGGGCACCTGGCTTAGTCTTCGAACAGCGCGCTGCCGACCCGCACCGTGGTGGCGCCGAGCATGACCGCCGCCCGGTAGTCCGAGGACATGCCCATGCTGAGGCCGGTGACGCCATGACGGCGCGCGAGCTTGGCTAGCAAAGCGAAGTAGGGCGCAGGTTCCAGCCCGAGCGGCGGAATGCCCATCAGCCCGGCAAGAAGCAGCGGGGACGCGCGCACCCGCTGGACGAGGTCGCCGACGTCGGCAATGGCGCAGCCGCCCTTCTGCTCCTCCTCGCCGATGTTGACCTGGACATAGGCGGCCGGGAAGCGACCCGCCTTTACCGCCTCCTTCGACAGTACCTTGAGGAGCGATGGCCGGTCGAGCGAGTGGATGACGTCGAACAGCTGCACGGCCTGCGCCGCCTTGTTGGACTGCAGGCGCCCGATCGCGTGCAGGCGCACGTCCGAGTGGCTGGCGAGAAGGGGAGGCCATTTGGCGAGCGCCTCCTGAACCCGGTTCTCGCCGAAGTCGCGCTGCCCGGCATCGAGGAGCGGCGCGATAGCTTCGATCGGCCGGCCCTTGCTGATCGCGATGACGGTGATGTTTGCCGGGTCACGCTGCCCCAGCTTTGCAGCGGAAGCTATGCCGGCAATAACCTGGCGCCGCCGCTCTCCCGCGTCTCCCATGACAAGTGCTTATAGGTGCCGTCCTGCACCCTCGCCAGACGGCGAAATCCCGCCCTTAGAACTTGAGCGCGGTGCCCACGTAAACGGCCTGGCTGTCGCGCCGCTCGTCGCGCAGGGCCGTGGCCCGATCCCGCTCGACATTGTAGCGGACGCCGCCGGTCAGCGCCACGCGCCGCGACAGGGAGTAGGAGCCGCCGACATCGACTGAATATTTGTCGCCTTCGCGAAGGGCGGGGACAGGGTCGCCGTCCGGCCGGTCGGCGCCGACCGCGACTCGCCCGGTGGAGCGCTTAAGCGAGTAGCTGACGCCGACAACGGCGCTTTCGCGCCCGCCAAGCGCCGGAACCGCCGGCTTCACCTTGGCAACGTCGCCGGCAACGGCAAAGCGCCGCCAGCCGACCGCGACGCCGAGATTGTAGGTGGTAGGCGCCAAAGTAGTGACCGAAGCCGGAACCGCCGCCGCCACTTGACCATCAGGCGTGCGCACCGGAGCCGCGGCGCGCGCTCGAATGGCCACGCGCACTTGCGACGGGCGGCCCTTGGCAGGAGCGGGAGTGAACTTGAAATCCGTCAGCGACGAACTGCGCCCGCCAAGCGCGGCCGCGAGCTTCGGATCGGCATTGGCCGGAGTGAAGGAAGCAATCGGGTCGAAGCTCAACGAAACAGCCGCTGGCCGCTTCTTGCTGCTTGCCGCGAACGCCGGAGTCAGCAACAGACCGCCCGCGGCAATGGCCGCAAGCAGCTTGGCTTCCTTCCGTTTGAACGTCCTCGACACGTCGACGAACTCCCTGTTCGTGAGTCGATATAGTCTGCGGGGCTTGAAGGTTCCATAACCCGAATCGATTCGGTTGGCGGCTGTTGCCTGTTCACCACAGACTCGCCCCTGATCGGGACATGCTTGCGAGCGGCCCTTGACGATCTATAAGCCGCTGGAGGCCCGAATGCCCGGGATCAAGGATCGCCGATGAACCGTCTGCATACCACCGCCGCAGCTCTTTTGATCGTCGCCGTTGCGGCATCCGGCTGCGCCAGGAACCGGTCGATCCCGAACCGCTTGGCGCCGTCCCGCGCGACGGTGATTGGCGTCAACAGCTATCTGTGGCGGGCAGCGGTCGACACCGTGTCGTTCGCCCCCTTGCTTCAGGCCAATGCGACGTCCGGCGTCATCATCACCGACTGGTACGCCAATCCCAAGGCGCCCGGCGAGCGCGTCAAGCTGACGGTCGCCATTCTTGACCAGGATCTTCGTGCCGACGCGCTGCGCGTCGCGGCATCGCGGCAGGTGAATCAGAATGGCGCATGGGTCGACGCACCGGTGGCGGCGGCGACGGTCCAGAAGCTTGAGGACATCATCCTGACCCGGGCCCGCGACCTTCGCCGCGCCGCGATCGCGGGATAACCTGAGGGCAATGACGGGCCGTTTCGACCCGAGCCAGGCCGACCGCCGCTGGCAAGCGCGCTGGGAAGACGAGCGCACGTTCGAAGCGAATAGCACCAGCAGCAAGCCCAAGACTTACGTGCTGGAGATGTTTCCCTATCCGTCGGGGCGCATCCACATGGGCCACGTGCGCAATTATACGATGGGCGACGTCATCGCCCGCTATCGCCGCATGCAGGGGCACGAGGTGCTCCACCCGATGGGTTGGGACGCGTTCGGCATGCCGGCCGAAAATGCCGCAATGGAGCGCAAGGTGCACCCGGGCCAGTGGACCTGGGCCAACATCGCCACCATGCGTCGGCAGCTCAAGCAGCTCGGCTTCGCGCTCGACTGGTCGAGGGAGCTCGCGACGTGCGACCCCTCTTATTATGGCCACGAGCAGGCGCTGTTCATCGACCTGTTCAATGCGGGCCTCGTCTATCGCAAGGAGAGCGAGGTCAACTGGGACCCGGTCGACATGACCGTGCTCGCCAACGAGCAGGTCATCGACGGCAAGGGCTGGCGATCCGGCGCGCCGGTGGAGCGCCGCAAGCTCAGCCAATGGTTCCTCAAGATCACCGACTTCGCCGAGCATTTGCTCGAGGGCCTCGCGACACTCGACCATTGGCCCGACAAGGTCCGGCTGATGCAGGAGAATTGGATCGGCAAGAGCCGGGGCCTGAAGTTCCGCTTTCGCTTGGTCGAGCCGACCGCGGAGACGTCCGAGATCGAAGTGTTCACGACCCGCCCCGACACGATTTTCGGCGCGAGCTTCGTTGCGGTCTCGCCGGAACATCCGATCGCGCTCGGCCTTGCCGCCCGCCCGGACGCCGCCGAGTTCATTCGCCGCTGCAAGGCCGGCGGCACCACCGCGGCCGAACTGGAAACGCAGGAGAAGCTAGGGTTCGACACCGGGCTCGAGGTCGCCCACCCGCTCGATCCCGATTGGCGGCTGCCGGTCTACATCGCGAACTTCGTGCTGATGGACTACGGCAGCGGCGCGATCTTCGGCGTGCCCGGCCACGACCAACGCGATTTCGAGTTCGCCACCAAGTACAAGCTGCCGATCCCCCGTGTCGTGGCGCCGAGTGTGGCGGAAGCTTCAGCGCCCATCGGCAGCGAAGCCGATGTCGGCCACGGCATCGCAGTGAACTCGCGCTTCCTTGACGGAATGATCACCGAAGCGGCAGCCGCGGAAGTGATCCGCCGGGCCGAGAGCGCCGGCTGGGGCGAAGGCACCGTTGCCTGGCGGCTGCGCGATTGGGGCGTTTCGCGGCAGCGCTACTGGGGGACGCCCATTCCCATCATCCACTGCCAAGGCTGCGGACCCGTGCCGGTGCCAAGCGGCCGGCTGCCGGTCACCCTCCCCGAGGACGTCAGCTTCGACGTGCCGGGCAACCCGCTCGACCGACACCCGACGTGGAAACACGTGGGTTGCCCGTCCTGCGGGGCTGCGGCGGTGCGCGAGACCGACACGCTCGATACCTTTGTCGACAGCAGCTGGTACTTCATCCGCTTCGCCAGCCAGCCGGCCGACCGGCCGTTCGACCGCGCGGAAGCCGAAGCCTGGCTGCCGGTCGCTCAATATATCGGCGGCGTCGAGCACGCCATCCTGCACCTGCTCTATGCCCGCTTCTGGACGCGCGCGCTCCAGCGTATCGGCCGCATTGGCGTCGCGGAGCCGTTCAAGGGCCTATTCACCCAGGGCATGGTCACGCACGAGACCTATCGCGCCGGCGACGGCAGCTGGCTGAGCCCGGACGAGGTGCGCCGCGATGGCGACGATTACGTACAAATCGCCACCGGGCAGCCAGTGGCGCTCGGCCGCGTCGAGAAAATGTCCAAGTCGAAGCGCAACACCATCGATCCGGAGCCGATCCTCGAAAAATACGGCGCCGACGCAGTGCGCTGGTTCATGCTTTCCGACAGTCCGCCCGAGCGCGACTTGGAATGGTCCGAGGCCGGCATCGAGGGTGCCTCGCGTTTCGTGCAGCGGGTATGGCGGCTGGCGACGGCTTCCGCGGCGCATAGCGAGCGCGAGGATGACGGCTTCGAGCGCAAACTTCACCGGACGATCGCCGCCGTGGGGGAGGCAATCGAAGGCCTGCAGTTCAACAAGGCCGTCGCGCAGCTCTACGAACTGGTCAGCGCCGTTGAGAAAGCGCCGCCTTCGGCCTCCCGCGCGCAGGCAGTGCGGATATTGGTGTTGCTGGTGGCCCCCATGGCGCCGCACCTCGCCGAGGAAGCCTGGGCGCACCTAGGCGAGCAGGGCATGGTCGCCGATGCGCCGTGGCCCACCTTTGACTCGTCGCTGATGGTCGATGAGCAGGTGACCCTTGCGGTGCAGGTCAACGGCAAGCTCCGCGACACCCTCAACGCGCCGCGTGGGCTCGACCGGGCCGCTGCGGAGGCGCTCGCTCTCGCTTCCGACAAGGTCCAGCGGCAGCTCGACGGGGCGATGCCGCGCAAGGTGATTGTCGTGCCCGACCGGCTGGTCAATATCGTCGCCTGATGCGCGCCGCCGCCGTCTTTCTAGCTGCTTTTGCTTTGGCCGGATGCGGGTTGCGCCCGCTCTATGGCGATGGCGCCGCGAGCCCGGTCGCCGCAACGCTCCGAGCCGTCCAGGTCGGTCCGATCGAAGGTCAGGCCGGCTGGTTGGTCCGAACCAAGCTGATGGACCGGCTCGGTGCGGCAGGCGAGGCCAGCCCGGCGTACCGCCTCGACATCGTGCTCGACGACGATATCACCGCATTCGGCATCCGACGCGATCGCGCCGCGACCCGCGAGCGACGTACTCTGCGCGCGCGCTATCAGTTGGTAAGCATCGCCACCGGCCAAGTGGTGCTGGACGCGACTGCCGGGTCCGACGCCGGCATCGACATCGTCGGCTCGGAATATGCAACCGTCGCGGCGGAGCAAACCGCCCTTGAGCATCTGGCCGAGATTCTGGCGGACCAGGTCGTTGCCCGGGTCGGCCTGTACGCGGCCCGGACCGGCGCCCCACAGTGAAGGCGGCGAAGGCGGGCATCGGCCGCGCGGTCGACCGGCCCAGTCCCGACATCCGCTTCTACCTGTTCCACGGTCCTGACGAGGCGCAGTCGCGCGCGCTGGGAGACCGGCTGCTGCAGAGCCTGGCGGCCGAGCGGTTCATTGTTGCGTCGGGCGCGGTGAAGACGGACCCGGCTGCGTTGGTGGATGAGGCTGGGGCGATGAGCCTGTTCGGTGGCAAGCGCGCGATCTGGGTCGAGCCGGCGCGCGAGGAAGTGTTCGCGGGCGTCGAGGCCTTGCTGCAGGCACCCGCCGCCGAGAGCCCGGTGATCGCCATTGCCGGCGCGCTGCCCAAGAGTTCGGCTTTGCTGAAGCTCGCCGAGAGCTCGCCGGCCGCGCTCGCATTTGCCGCTTACGTTCCCGAAGGCGCGGATGCGCAGCGGATGGTAATCGACGTCGGGCGACGGTTCGGTCTGAAGATCGCTCCGCCAGTGGCGGCGCGGCTTGCGGAGGCATGCGGTAACGACCAGGCGGTCGCCGCCCAGGAGCTGCAGAAGCTGGCGCTGTACATCGACGCATCGCCGCAGGGCCCGCGTGAGCTCGATGACGGGGCGGTGGACGCCGTCGGCGCCGAACTGGAGGGCAGCGACTTGCCGCGCTTGGCAGACCTGGCGTTGGCAGGGGAGGTCGGGGAACTTGCCGACGAGCTGGCGCGGCTGCCCGGCGCCGCCGAGGCCATCCCGATCGTCCGCGCACTGCATCGGCGCTTGCTGATGCTGGCGCCGGCGCTAGCTCGGATCGAACGCGGCGAGCGGCCGGATGCCGTCATGACGGCACTTGGCAAGTCACTGTTCTGGAAGGACAAAGCGCTTTTCGGAAAACTTCTTGCACTGTGGGACGCCAAAGGTCTCGCGCGGATTACCGAGCGCGCCGGCCAGCTCGAACGCGGGCTGCTGTTCAGCCCGGCCCCCGACCGAGAAGCGCTAGGCGAGGAGTTGCTTTCGATCGCGCGCGCAGCACGCGGGCGCTGCTAGATTGGTTCGCCGCTCAGTCGCTGACAGATCATGTCGAGCTGGTCGAGGCTGGAATAACTCAATGTCACCGCCCCACCCTCGCCGTGATGGGCGACCTGCACCTTGAGGCCAAGCATGTCGCCGAGTTGCCGCTCAAGCGCAGCAAGATCCGGATCGATCGTCTTGTAGTTTCGCGCGCTTCCCCGGGCGATGTCGCTACCGGGCCCCGGCAGGACCTTTTCGCGGCGCGCGCGCGCCTCCGTCTGCCGAACTGAGAGCCCCCTGTCGACGATCTCGCGGGTCAGCAACTCGGGGTCTTCGGCCGCGGCAACAGCACGTGCATGCCCCATGCTGATATCGCCTCGCAATAGCGATTGTCTAACGAACTCGGGAAGTTCAAGCAGTCTCAATAAATTAGCAATGTGGCTACGCGATTTGTGGACGATCCGACCGACCTCTTCCTGCGTGTGGCCGTGGCGTTCGATCAGCTGCCTATAGCCGTCCGCCTCTTCGATGGCATTGAGATCCTGACGTTGGATGTTCTCGATGAGCGCCAGTTCGGCGGTGGTTGCTTCGTCGATTTCCCGGACGATAGCTGGGATCGAATGGAGCCGAGCCCGCTGCGCCGCACGCCAGCGCCGTTCGCCGGCGATGATCTGGTACCCGTCGCCATCGGGTCGGAGCAAGATCGGCTGGAGCACGCCGCGTTGCCCGATGGATTCGGCGAGCTCGTCGATGGCCGCCTCGTCGAAATGCACCCGCGGCTGGTTTGGGTTGGGCCGGATGCGCGCCACCTCGATTTCGCTGACTCCGCCCCGCGGTGGCAGAGACTTGGCTGCACCGGGAGTCGCCGGCCGCGCCGCCGCCTCGCCGAGTAGAGCCGACAGACCCATGCCTAGCCCCTTCGGCTTGTCGGCGCTCACGCCGCCACCGCCAGCTGGGGCAAACGCCCGATTAGCTCGCGTGCAAGCCGGACGTAGGCCTCGGACCCGGGACAGCGCAGATCGTAGATCAACGCGGGCAGCCCGTGACTGGGGGCCTCGGACAAACGGACGTTGCGCGGCACCATGGTATCGAACACGGCCTCACCAAGGCAGGCGCGTACGTCCTCAGCGACAGCTTGCGAAAGGTTATTGCGGCGGTCGAACATCGTCAGCGCCACTCCAAGGATTGCCAGTTGTGAATTGAATGCTAGGCGGATGCGCTCCACCGTCTGCAGCAACTGGCTGAGCCCCTCTAGCGCGAAAAACTCGGTTTGAAGTGGGACGAGGAGATGGCGAGCAGCGACAAGAGCATTCACCGTCAGCAGTCCAAGTGAGGGCGGGCAGTCGATCAGGCAGATGTCCCATCGTGCGGCCGGCGCCGACGCCAGCGCCCGGTCGAGGCGGTGGGCGCGATCATCAAGGCCGACCATCTCAACCTCGGCGCCGGACAAGTCGACGGTTGCCGGCAGAAGATCCAGCCGCGGCACGCGCGTCGCCACCGCAGCATCCACCACCGATACACTGCCGATTAGTACGTCATAGCTAGAGCGCGATCGCTGCGACGGCCCGACCCCGACGCCGGTAGAGGCGTTGCCCTGCGGGTCGAGGTCGATCAACAGCACGCGGGAGCCGATCGCCGCCAGTGCAGTGGCCACATTGATGGCGGTGGTAGTCTTCCCCACACCGCCCTTCTGGTTTGCAACTGCGATGCGGATCATGGCTTTGGCCTCACATCTGTCCCGACGATAACGAACGAATCCGCACCGGTCACACTTCGTTCCACGTGAAACGTACCGTGCCACGTTCGTTGAGCTTCTGCCAGTTCGACTAACCCGCTTTTGCCCCGAGGAAGCGCCCAGACGGTTTTTCTTGTGGACAGATGCTGGGATATTTCCAGCAGCTTGCCGAGCGGCGCAACAGCGCGGGCAGTGATCACATCGAAGGATCCAAAAAGACGTTCCGCCTTTCCACAAACCACTTCGGCTCTCAGACCTAACGCCGTGCAAACTCTGCGCAGAAAGTCTGCGCGTAACCGCCTTGGCTCGACGAGGGTGACCGATCCCTGGATGATGCAGGCCACGACAATGCCGGGCAAGCCGGCACCCGAGCCGATGTCGACCCATGTCGCGCCCGCATGCGGTTCGAACCGCAGGAGCTGAGCCGAATCGGCAATGTGGCGTTCCCACACGGTGGGCAAGCTTGAGCGGGCAACCAAATTTTGCCGAGATGCTTCTTCAGTTAGGAGCGCCACATAGGCTTTCAGCCGCTCCATCGTTTCACGTGGAACAGACCGCTTCGCTGCTGCTTCGACGAGCCCAATCACGCTGCTGCGCGGCGGTGTGCTGCCATGAACAGCGCGGACAGCGCTGCAGGCGTTACACCCGCAACACGTGACGCCTGGTCCAGTGTCTCCGGCCGGGCAGAGCTCAACCTCTCGATCATCTCGTTCGAAAGCCCGGCGATCGCGCGATAGTCTAGGCTCTCAGGGATGCGCACAGCGACATCGCGCCGAACCGCCTCCCATTCGCGTTGCTGGCGCTCTACGTACGGCGCGTAAAGCGCATCTGCCTTACCTTCTTCGGTGCCGCTCCACGCCGGTGCAGACCTTTGCATGAAGTGCTCTTCAATCTGTTCGCGCCGCGATTCCGTCACGCATTCCGCGTCCAGCGCCGCTTGTCCCAACCGGGTGGTGGCATTGTCGGCCCGCAGAGAAAGTCGATACTCGGCGCGCGCGGTCATCATACGATACGGCTCGCTGACTCCCTGAACCGTCAGGTCGTCGAGCATTACGCCGATGTAGCTGGTGCGGCGGTCGAAGCGCACCTCCTTCGCGCCGCGCGAAACGGCCGCTGCGTTCAACCCCGCGACAAGCCCCTGCGCGGCAGCCTCTTCATAACCGGTGGTCCCGTTGATCTGTCCGGCGAGGAACAGGCCAGGCATCTCGCGAACCTCCAAGGTGGTGCGCAGCCGGCGAGGGTCGATGTGCTCGTACTCCACGGCATAGCCAGGCCTGACGATCTCCGCACGCTCAAGCCCCCTGACGCTGCGAACGAACTCAATCTGCACATCAGCCGGCAGCGAGGTCGAGATACCGTTTGGGTAAACGAGGGAGTCGTCCAGACCTTCCGGCTCAAGAAAGATCTGGTGGCCATCGCGTCCGCCGAAACGCAGAACCTTGTCTTCGATCGAGGGGCAGTAGCGCGGGCCGCGCCCCTCGATCGCGCCCGCGAACAGTGGCGACCGATGGAAGCTGCCACCGACAATGTCATGCGTGCGGCTGTTGGTGCGGGCGATCGCACAACGCAGCTGCGGCAGCTCGCCACCACTCCCGGTCAGTGCGGACATGGTCCACCGCTCCGGGTCGCTCGGCTGCTCCTCAAGCGCAGACCAGTCGATCGTACGCCCATCAAGGCGCGGCGGCGTCCCGGTCTTCAACCTTCCCTGCCCCAGCCCGATCTCCCGGACCTGCTGCGCCAAGGCAATCGAAGCCTGCTCGTCGCGTCGGCCGCCGGGGGCTACCTCCTCACCGACGAACAGCTTTGCATCCAGGAACGTGCCGGTGGCAATAACAACCGCGCGGCACGAAAGTTGTCCTTGGGTCGTCTCGACGCCGATGACCCGGCCGCCCCTGGTGATCATCCTGGTGCCCTCGGCGACGATGATTTCCACACCGGAGCGGCTAAGCGCCCCGGCGATAGCGGCGCCGTACTGCCGCCGGTCCGCCTGGATCCGCGGGCCCCACACAGCCGGTCCCTTGCTGCGGTTCAGCATTCGGCGATGGATCATCGCGCAATCCGCGGCGCGCGCCATCAGCCCATCGAAGACGTCGAGTTCGCGAACGAGATGACCCTTGCCGACGCCCCCTATCGAGGGATTGCACGACATCTGCCCGGCATCTTCAATGCGAAAGGTCAGCATTCCAACCCGGGCGCCGCGGCGAGCGGCAGCAGCCGCAGCCTCACAGCCGGCGTGACCAGCGCCAATGACCAAGACGTCGAACATTTCCGGTCGCTTAGCCGATGCAGTGGCAATAAGCTATGCGAGTGTGCCGTTCCACGTGGAACAATTATTTGCCCAAACAGAACCTGGAGAACAAAGCGTCCAGCACGTCTTCAAAGCCGGCGCGGCCAGTAAGTTGGTCAAAAGCCGTTCGGGCGGCGCGGAGGTTTTCTGCCGCGAGGATAATCTCGACTTCGTCCGCCGCGGCCGCCAGAAAGTTGGCCGCGTCCTGGATGTGACCGGCCTGGCGGCGGTTCAGCGCAATTGCATCATCCGCCGGCAGCATCCGCTCCGCAAGCCTGCCAATGCGGGCAAGCAGATCCACGATCCCCTCGCCGGTTTTCGCGGATAGCGGGAGCGCGGCGCTGCCTGAGTCCGGAGGAACAATGTCGGCTTTGCCATGCACGAGAATAGTGCGCGAGTGTTGTGGCGCGTTAGCCGGCGGCCCCATCCACACCAGGATGTCGGCCGCTTCACTTAGTCGCTCGGCCCGGGCCACGCCGATCGTCTCGACGGGATCGCTAGTCGCGCGCAAGCCGGCGGTGTCGGTCAGCAGCAATGGGATGCCGGCAAGCGCAAGCGGCACTTCGATATGGTCCCGCGTGGTGCCGGGCACATCGCTTACAATCGCTCGCTCACCTCCAGCTACTGCATTAAGAAGGCTGGACTTTCCAGCATTCGGCGGTCCGGCAATAACGACCCTGACCCCATCCTTGAGAGGCTCAGCCCGCGGCCGGGCAAGCCACCGGTTCAACTCTTTTGCTAAGGCACCGCATTCTCGTGAAAGCGAGAGGTCGCCAACTTCATCGTCCTCACCCGCATAATCAATTGCGCGCTCGGCCTGGGCCGCCAGTGCAAGCACCCGCTCCTGCCACTGGCCGGTCTGCTTGCGCAGTCCGCCCTCGGCAAGCATCAATGCCGCCTTGCGCTGTGACTCGGTTTCCGCCTCGAGGAGGTCGGCGAGCCCTTCGGCTTCGGTCAGGTCGATGCGGCCGTTCTCAAACGCGCGGCGGGTGAACTCCCCCGGCTGGGCTTGGCGCAGGTCCGGCAGCGTCCCGAGCGCCGGCAGCACCGCATCGACCACCGCGCGGCCGCCATGGCAATGGAGTTCGACCACGTCCTCGCCCGTGGCGCTTGCCGGAGCATCAAAGCGCAGGACGAGCGCATGGTCGAGCAGCTCGTCGGTTTGCGGATGCCGGATTTCCCGCACCGCCGCAGTTCGCTCGGCAGGCAGCGATCCCGCCAACCGTGTCCCGGCGCCGTGCGCGGACGGTCCGCTGACCCTGATGATGGCGATCGCTGCCGGTGGGCGGCCGCTGGCGAGAGCGTAGATCGTCGCCGCGGCGCTCAAAGCCTAGCCGGCGAGGCCGAGCACCGGGGCGACGTCATGCCAGCCTTCCCAGATCATCTTAACGGCAACCCACAGGATCACGGCCAGGCCAACGTAGGCGATCCAGCGGTACCGCTCGATGTACTTGGCGATGACATTGGCCGCGATGCCCATCAGCCCGACCGCGAAAATCAGGCCGACGATCAGGATGCCAGGGTGCTCACGCGCCGCTCCGGCCACCGCCAGCACGTTGTCGAGGCTCATGCTCACATCGGCCACCGCGACCGCCCAGGCGGCGCTCGCAAAGCTCTTGGCGGGTTTGATGCCTGAATGCTCGTCGCCCTTGACCTCGGGCGAGCCGGCGCTTTCACCGGCGCCGCCGTGAGTGAGCTCACGCCACATCTTCCACGCCACCCACAGCAGCAGAACGCCGCCGGCGAGGATCAGGCCGACGATCTGCAGCAATTGGGTGACGATCAGCGCGAAGCCGATGCGCAAGACGAGGGCAGCGAGCACGCCGATCAGGATGACCTTGCGGCGCTGCTCGGCCGGAAGCCCAGCTGCCAGCGCTCCGACGACGATGGCGTTGTCGCCCGCCAGCACCAGGTCGATCATCAGCACCTGCACGAACGCCGCAAAGGCGGCCGGCTCGGTGATGTTCGAGAAGTCGTTCACGATGGCGCGCCACATGTCGGCCGGCCCGCCGAGATCGACGGGCGCTGCCGCGCCGGCGGCGGCGATCAAGAGATCGATCATCTGTTCGGCCCCTGCAAACCGGCGGCTATTGGTTCATGCTGGCGAAGAAGTCCTCGTTGGACTTGGCGTCTTTCATCTTGTCGAGCAGGAACTGCATGGCGTCGACCGTGCCCATCTGCATCAGAATGCGGCGCAGCACCCACATCTTGGTGAGGATGTTCTGGTCGACCAGCAGCTCCTCCTTGCGGGTGCCGGACTTGCCGACATCCAGCGACGGGAAGATGCGCTTGTCGCTGACCTTGCGGTCGAGCACGATCTCGCTGTTGCCGGTGCCTTTGAACTCTTCGAAGATGACCTCGTCCATCTTGGAGCCGGTGTCGATCAGCGCCGTGGCAATGATCGAGAGCGAGCCGCCTTCCTCGATATTGCGGGCGGCGCCGAAGAAGCGCTTGGGCCGCTGCAGCGCATTGGCGTCGACGCCGCCCGTGAGCACCTTGCCCGAGCTCGGCACCACCGTGTTGTAGGCGCGACCCAAGCGGGTGATAGAATCGAGCAGGATCACCACGTCCTTCTTGTGCTCGACCAGTCGCTTGGCCTTTTCGATCACCATTTCCGCGACCTGGACGTGGCGCTGCGCCGGTTCGTCGAAGGTCGAGGAGATCACCTCGCCATGCACCGAACGCTGCATGTCGGTGACTTCTTCGGGGCGCTCGTCGATCAGCAGGACTATTAGGAAGACTTCCGGATTGTTGTCGGTGATGGCGCGGGCGATGTTCTGCAGCAGCACGGTCTTGCCGGTGCGGGGCGGCGCCACGATCAGCGCGCGCTGGCCCTTGCCGAGCGGCGAGACGATGTCGATAACCCGCGCGCTCTTGTCCTTGATGGTTGGATCAAGCGTGTCGAGCCGCAGCTTCTTGTCCGGGTAGAGCGGCGTCAGATTGTCGAAATTGACCCGGTGGCGGACGGCCTCGGGATCATCAAAATTGATGTTGGAAACGCGAGTCAGAGCGAAATAGCGCTCGCCGTCCTTGGGCGCGCGGATCTCGCCTTCCACCGTGTCGCCGGTGCGAAGGCCGAAGCGGCGGACGACGTTCGGCGCGACATAGATGTCATCAGGTCCGGCGAGGTAATTGGCTTCCGGCGAGCGGAGAAAACCAAAACCGTCGTTCAGCACCTCGATAGTGCCGGTGCCCATGATCTCGACGCCGCTCTCGGCCTGCGCCTTGAGAATCGAGAACATGATGTCCTGCTTGCGCAGCGTCGAAGCGCCCTCGACGCCCATCTCCTCGGCCATGGCAACGAGTTCGGCAGGAGCCTTCTTCTTCAATTCTTTCAAATGCATGATTGAGGTCTTCTTGTTGAGAATTTGGCTCAGCCGTCTCGTGTCGGAAGCTGCAGATGCGGCAGGACGCCGCATAGTGAAGGAGGAACGGTCGCCGGCGGGAAGGAGAAGGGGCCGAAGAGCCGTCGCGATTCGCGGTATGGCGGCCCGAACCCCCTGTCAATCAGCGGTAACGGCCAGCATCGCCGAAGCGTTTAAAAAAGGCGGACAGTTTTCGCGTCGTCCAGCCTAGAATGGCCGGACGATGACCAGGACCACGATGATTGCCGCGGCGATGCCGGGAACCTCGTTGATCATCCGCACGGCTTTCCCGGAGAGCGGCCGCACGCCAGACGCCAGCTTCTTGCCGTAGGCGCCCAGCCAGCCCTGGTAGGCGCTGAGCGCAACCACCAGCGCCAGCTTGCCGTGGAACCAGCCCTGGCTGAAGGCGTCGATGTGGAGCGCCAAGGCAAGCCCGAGCCCCCACACCAGGATCATCGCCGGGTTGAGGATGATCGAGCGAACCCGGCTTTCACGTTCGATCCATGCTCGGTCCTCCGGCGACCCTGCCGCGGTCTCCTGATGGTAGACGTAAAATCGCGGCAGCAGGAACAGCCCCGCCATCCAGAAGATCACAAAAGTGACATGGGCGGCCTTTACCCAAAGGTAGGCTGGCCCGAGGAACCCCGCCAGATCCGTCATTGCTGCCCCTTCACCAGCGCCATCAGCCGCTCGACGTGCGCAATCGGCGTTTCCTTGCTGATGCCGTGCCCCAAGTTGAAGATATGGGGACGACCGGACAGCGCCCGCAAGATGTCCCCGACGCCGTGCTCGAGATCGTCCGTTCCAGCAAGCAGCAGGAGCGGGTCGAGATTACCCTGCACCGGCATGCCGGCCGGCAGCTCGCGGTCCGCCCACACTGGGTCTACGGTCTCGTCGAGGCCGATCGCATCGATGCCGGTCTCCCGCGCATAGGCGCCGAGCTTGCCGCCTGCGCCCTTGGGAAAGCCAATGATCGGCACGCCGGGGTGACTGGCCCCCAGCGCCGCCACGATCGCCGCCGTGGGGGCAATCACCCACCGCTCAAACTCCTTCGGCGCAAGGCTGCCCGACCAGCTGTCGAACAGCTGCACGGCGTCAGCCCCGGCCTCGATCTGCCCGGCCAGGTACTCAATCGTTATCGTGACGATCCGGTCGATCAGCGCGCTCATGGGCCCGCTGTCGCGATAGGAGAACAACCGTGTCTCCGCCTGCTCACGGCTGCCCTGCCCGGCGACCATGTAAGTGGCCACGGTCCAAGGACTGCCGGCGAACCCGAGCAGCGTCCTCGACGGATCGAGTTGCGCTTTGACCTTCGCCACGGTTGCGTAGATCGGCTCCAGCCGGGCTGGGAATGGCGTCAGCTGATCAAGTGCCGCGTGGCTCAGTGGCGGAGTGAGGCGCGGTCCTTCGCCGGCGATAAAGGTCAAGTTTTGGCCCATGGCGAACGGCACGATGAGGATGTCGGAGAACAGTATCGCGGCGTCGAGCTCGGCGAAGCGCCGGAGCGGCTGCAGCGTGATCTCGGCGGCCGCGTCGCTGTCGTAAACCAGATTGAGGAAGCTGCCCCGGTCGGCCCGGAGCGCACGATATTCGGGAAGGTAGCGGCCGGCCTGGCGCATCATCCAGACGGGCGGCGGGTCTAGCCGCTGACCGTGAAGGACGGCCAGCACCGGCTTGTCGGCCTGGTGATCATGAGATTCGCCAGGCGCCTGAGCCACCCTTCTTACTCCCTTATATTATATTGAAAGAAGGATTGATGTTGTAATTGGTCGCTTGGCAGCGGGGTTTAGGCGCGGCTCCCGGAATTGCCAACAAACGACCGCTTCCGGCGTGCTCTGTGTAAGCGCGAGTCGCTTGAGGCTGCTCCCGTGATTCACAGCTTGGGGATGATTTCCGCCCCCGTGGATAGATGATCGGAAAGTTCACGCCGGCGCTTGGCCCATCGCCGATTACGGGGCATCCCCACGCTCGCCCTACGCTCCAGACCGCGCTTTTCCACAAGGTTGTTCGTTGACCCTGATCCTCGCCTCAACCAGCGCGATCCGCCGCTCGATGCTCAGCGCAGCAGGCGTGGGGTTTGAGGCCGTTGCGCCGAATGTGGATGAAGCCGCGATCAAGGCCACACTGCCAGTGGCGGCGAACATCGCGTCCGAACTCGCCGCGGCCAAAGCGCTAGCGGTTAGCGCTAAGCGGCTCGAGGAATGGGTGATAGGCAGCGACAGCGTGGTCGAGGTCGACGGCCGCGACTTCAGCAAGCCGGCAAACCTAGCCGACGCCGCTGACCACCTGCGCTTCTTTTCCGGGAAGGCGATGCGTCTCACCAGCGCAGTCGCGCTTGCGCGGTTCGGCGGTGTAGACTGGAACCATCAGGAAACGGCCACGCTGAACGTCCGCCAGCTCTCGGACCAGTTCATTGACGATTATCTCGCCGCCGAATGGCCACAGGTGGGCTATTGCGTGGGGGTCTTCCGCATGGAGGCCCGCGGCGTGCAATTGTTCGAATCGGTCGACGGCGACCATTTCACCATCCTCGGTATGCCCCTGCTGCCGTTGCTGGGCGCGCTGCGGACCCGCCGGCTGCTGCCGGCATGACAAGGATCGCGCTCACCGGGTCGATCGGCATGGGCAAGTCGACCGTGGCGCGCATGTTCGAAGCGGCGGGCGTACCAGTGTTCGATGCCGATGCCGTGGTCAGGCAATTGCAGGCCGAAGACGGAGAGCTGATCGCGGCCCTGGCCGAACGTTTTCTTGGCACGGTGACCGACGGGGTGCTCGACCGCGAGGCCCTTGCGGCGCGGGTGCTCGGACGGCCCGAGGACCTGGCCGCGCTGGAGGCGCTCGTCCATCCGGCCGTTCACCGGGAGCGCGCGCGCTTCATAATCGACAACAAGGACCGGCCGGCCCTGCTGTTCGATATTCCGCTGCTCTTCGAAACCGGCGGTGAAGAGGCGTTCGACGAGGTGGTCGTCGTTTCCGCGCCTCCCGCTGTCCAGCGCGCGCGGGTGCTGGCGCGGCCGGGAATGACCGAGGCGAAGCTCGCCGCCATCCTGGCTCGCCAGCTGCCCGACGAGGAGAAACGGCGGCGGGCCGACTTCGTGATCGATACCGGCGAGGACCTATCCACAACTGAGGCCCAGGTGCGCAAAATCCTCGCTTGTCTGGACCTCTCCGGACGCCGATAAAATCGCCCATGCGCGAAATCGTTTTCGATACGGAGACCACCGGGCTCAATCCCGCCGGCGGCGACCGCATGGTCGAGATCGGCTGTGTCGAGATCTTCAACCGCATGGAGACCGGCAAGCACTTCCACGCCTACTTCAACCCCGATCGCGACATGCCGGGCGAAGCGGAGGCGGTGCATGGGCTCACCGCGATCTTCCTGTCCGACAAGCCGCGGTTCGGCGAGAAGGTCGGCGATCTGATCGAGTTCATCCAGGACTCGCCGATGGTGGCGCACAATGCGTCGTTCGACTTCGGCTTCCTCAATCATGAGCTGCAGCATTGCGGTCAACCGCCCGTCTGCATGAGCCGAATGGTCGACACGCTATCGCTGGCACGGACGCGCCACCCGGGTGCCAAGCACAGCCTGGATGCCTTGTGCATGCGCTTCGGCATCGACCGCAGCCACCGCGTCAAGCACGGCGCGCTGCTCGACGCGCAATTGCTGGCGCAGGTCTATGTCGAACTGACCGGCGGTCGGCAGATCGGGCTTGGCCTAGTCGCCGAGGCCGGTGAAGTGAGCGTTCCGGCGGCCGCCGGGCCGGTCACCATCCGCGAGCCCCGGCCGCCGCGGCCGCATCATGCCGCCGCCGAGGAACTTGAGCGTCACCGCGCGTTTATTGCCCGGCTCGCCGATCCGCTCTGGTCACGTTTCGCCAGCATCGGTTGACGGGCAATTCCGGGCCGCCCTAACCGGCGCGGCCCATCGGACAAGGAGCATCGCCAAGTGGACGTTCGGGTCGCGGGTCATCAGGTCGAAACCGGGGAATCATTGCGGGCGCATGCGGAAACCCGCATGGCCGAGATCACTGAAAAATACTTCTCCCGCTCGATCGGGGCGAACGTGACCTTCGGCCGCGGGCCGAATAACGATTACCGCTGCGACATCATTGCACCAGTCGCGCAAGGCGTGGTGTTGAAAGCGAGCCACGGCGCGCGTGAGGCGGACATCGCTTTCAACGGTGCCGCGGACCGAATTGAAAAGCAGCTTCGCCGTTATGCCAAGCGCCTGCGTGAGCATCGCGCGGACGAGGCCCTGCCGTTCACAGAAAATGCGGGTTACACGGTCTTTTCAGGCGCTGGCGACAACGATCAGGAGGAGCTCGCTCCGGCGATCGTCGCGGAAACGCGGGTCGACATTCCCGAGACCAGCGTGTCCGACGCCGTGATGCTGATGGACCTGCGCAATACGACGGCACTGATGTTCAAGAACGGCGCGACCGGCGATCTCAACATGATCTATCGCCGCGATGACGGAAATATCGGATGGGTTGAGCCGCAGTCGGCCTGACTCCATCTTCTAAGCCGCGGCAAGGAGTGCGAGCGGTCGCCTAGAGGTATTGAGTACAGCCGCATGCATCTTTCCGCATTTCTCGACTTCGATGCGATCAAGACCACGCTTCCCGGCGGCAACAAGCGTTCGCTGCTGCAGCAAGTGGCGAACCTTGCCGCACACCGGCTCGGCATCGACGCGGCGCCGATCGCCGCAAGCGTCGTCGACCGGGAACAGCTCGGGTCGACCGGATTCGGGCAAGGCGTCGCGATCCCGCACGCTAAGATCGAGGGGCTGGCCCGCATCTATTGCCTGTTCGCGAGGCTCGCCGAACCGATCGACTACAAGGCGATCGATGGCCGTCCGGTTGACCTCGTGTTCCTGCTCCTCTCGCCACCGGATGCGGGCGCCGAGCACCTGAAGGCGCTTGCCGCGATCAGCCGGGTCACCCGCCAGGTCGCGACGCTTGAGCAGATGCGCGGCGCCCGCAGCCGCGACGCACTCACCGCGGTGCTGATGGGCGCGGATGAACGCGACGCCGCCTGAGCCGCGGCAGTGACGAACGACCGGTTGGCGGCGCATATCGAAGTCGGCGCCATCGTGCGCCGGGCGCAAGCGGCCGGGGATTTCGCGACAATCCTGCGCAAGGGCGATGCGGAGCGGGGCTCGGTGCTCCTCGTCGTCAGCAGCCGCGGGCGGCATGTCGCCTGCCTGGAGCGCGTCCTGAGCGCAGCAGGCAGCTACTCCTGGCAGCAGGTTGGGCCGACCGAATCGGTAAGTTCCGCCGAAATAGCGGCGTTCCTCACGAAGCGGGCACGGTTCGACGAGGATTCCTGGGCCGTCGAACTGGACATCGCGGACGCCGAACGGTTCATCGCTGAAACGACCGCCGTGGGTTGACCCCGTCGTTCATGCGGCAGAAACCGGCCTCAACAACAAGAGCGGGGGGCATTCAGCACGGTAATAAGCCGGCAGATGCCACGCGAGACGGGGAACATCCTTGGGGCACCGGCGGAAGTAATCGCCACTATATTGCCTGTCGTTTAATGGACGTTCACCGCACGCTTAGCGGTACCGATGCTTATTTCACTTCGATCTGCGCTGTGCACATGTGCTGCGCTCACGATTGCATTGATTGCACCCGCCCAGGCCGAGCCGGCCATTGAGCCCTTGCTCCCGGTCACGAGCGCCGACCTGCCGCGGGTCGCCGTACCGGAACTGCTTACCAATGACGCCGAAGCGCCCCTTGCAGAGGCCGCACCCGAGGTCGGCGAGGCTGACTCGGCGCCCGCACCGCAGGTTACGCGCCCAGCCGCCAATCTGACGGCGATGGTTGCCGACCTTCGTTCATCCGAGCCCGGCAGCCGCGAGCTCGAATGCCTCGCCACGGGCATCTATTTCGAATCCAAGAGCGAGCCGCTGAGCGGCCAGCTCGCCGTCGGCAAGGTGATCGCCAATAGGGCGAACTCCGGCGGCCGCTTTCCGTCCTCCTATTGCGGCGTGCTGTTCCAGCGCGGCCAATTTTCCTTCATCCGCGGCCGCTCGTTGCCGTCGGTTCCGCGCGGCAGCAAGCAATGGCAGACCGCCGTCGGCGTGGCCAAGGTGGTCGATCAGGAGTTGCATGTGTCGCCGGTCGGCAAGGCGCTGTTCTTCCATGCGCGCTACGTGTCACCACGCTGGCGCCTGAAGCGGGTCGCCGCAGTCGGCAATCACATCTTCTACCGTTAAGCGGGTCTTCGAAAGCGGGTGGGCCGGGACCATTGCGCTTTGCGGCGATCCCGTTTCGTTCTAGTCGTGGAGCATGGCTACCGCTCCCGAGTCTCCCTGTTTCATCGACGCAACGCCGGTGGCGACCGATGTCGCGCGGGGTGTGACGCGCCTGTTCTGCCGCCAGGACCTGTTCGCCATCTGCGAAATGCCACTGCCGAACGGGCGCCGCGCCGACCTGATGGCGATAGACGCCAAAGGCGGCTTGACCATCGTCGAGATCAAGGTCGCCAAGGCGGACCTCGCCGGCGACTGCAAATGGACCGACTATCTCGACTATTGCGACCGCTTCTTCTGGGCGGTGCCCCCGGCGCTCGCGGCCATGCTCGAGCAGGATCGGTACCTGCCAGACGAAGCGGGCCTGATCGTCGCCGACCGCTACGACGCCGCCATCGTCCGCCAGGCGGCCGATCGCCCGCTTGCTCCGGCACGGCGCAAGGCCGAAGTGCTACGCTTCGCGCGGCGGGCGGCGCGGCGTCTGTCGGCGCAGATCGACCCCTCGTTTGGCGACGCCTGCTAGCGGCTGGCCGCCGCCGGCACCTTGGGCTTTTTCGCTTCGATCAGCTGCAGGATTTGCCGCGAGCGGGTGTCCCGCAGAGCATAGTCGCGCGCTGAAAACCCGGCCGCCGAATCCGTCTTGTCGGGGTTGGCGCCGGCAGTCAGCAGGCGCCGGACCAACTGGGCGCTGCGCTGCTGAACCGCAACGATCAAGGCCGTTTCGCCCATCCTGTTCGTGGCATCGACTTTTGCGCCCATTTCGAGCAGCCAATCGGCCGCGTCCTCGAAGCCGGTCCGGGCCGCCACGATCAGCGGCGTGTCGCCACTCTTGCCGGCAAGATTGGGATCGGCGCCTTTGGTCAGCAGGAAGCCGGTCCACTGGTCGTCCTCGCGGGCAATGGCGATGATCAGCGGTGTGTTGCCGTCACCGTCGCGGACGTTGAGGATTCCCGGCGGGTTCGATTCGATCAGCGCGTTGGCCTTGGCTCCGTCCCGTTCCCGAACGGCGCTCAGGAACTCGGAACCGGCGGGTGGGCTCGCAGCGGCTCCCTGGGGCTGCGCCACGAGCAGGCCGAACACTGTCGCAGCGTAGAGGAAGTGCAATGTCTTCACAGGCTTGACCCCCGGTTGCCGGCTTGATCGCCAGCGGATAGCAGAGCAAGGGTGGCCTTGTCATGAATGCTCGCACGGTCTTTTGGGAACAGCCGCTCCAGTCGCTCGACCGCGGGGAGTGGGAAGCTTTGTGCGACGGCTGCGGCCGCTGCTGCCTGCACAAGCTCGAGGATGAGGAAACCGGCCTGCTGTATGCGACCAATGTCGCGTGCAAGCTCCTCGACCGCCGCAACGGCCAATGTCTCAGCTACCGCAACCGCAAAAAGCTGGTGGCCGATTGCGTCAGGCTTGATCCCGACAACCTGGATGCGCTCGACTGGCTGCCGGAAACTTGCGCTTACCGCTTGCGGGCAGCCGGCCAGCCGCTGCCCCAGTGGCACCATCTGATTTCCGGCAGCCGCGAGACGGTGCACGAGGCCGGCCAGTCGACCCGCGGCTGGACGGTCAGCGAAGAGGATGCGGGGGAGCTCGAGTGGCATGTGGTCGAGCGGCCGATCTGAAGCATCGCTCGAGGCGGCGCTGCCGGTGCCGATCGACATCCGCCCGATCCGTTCCGCCAGGCGCCTGCGCCTGCGCTTCGATGAAAGCTCCGGCACCCTCAAGCTGACCTGCCCGGTGCGCACGGGACGCCGCGCAGCTCTGGCCTGGGCGCTCGATCAGCGCGAGTGGATCGAAGCCCAGCTGCGCCGGTCGCTGCCGCCGCTGCCGTTCGCCGACGGCATCAGCATCCCGCTCGAAGGCACGGATGTACGGCTGGAGTGGGTTGCCGGCGGGTCGCGCACCCCGGCGCTGGTTGAGGGGGTTTTGCGGTGTGGCGGTCCGCAATCGGGGTTCGACCGGCGCATCGAGGGCTACCTGAGGGGTTATGCGCTCAAGACCATGTCGCGCGAGGTTGGCGAATATGCCGCGGCAGCCGGAGCGAGCGTGAGCGGAGTGTCGGTGGGCGACCCCGCCAGCCGGTGGGGAAGCTGTTCGTCGCAGCGCCGGATCAGGCTCAGCTGGCGCCTGATCCTCGCGCCGCCGAACGTGCGCCGCTACGTCGTCGCTCACGAAGTGGCGCACCTCGTCCATCTCAACCACGGCCCGGAGTTCAAGGCGCTCGAAGCGCGGCTGTTCGGTTCCGGGATCGGCGAAGCCAAGGCTGCGTTACGGCGTGTCGGACCGCGGATCCGAAGGGTCGGGCTTCGGGTCTGACTGCGGGTCGGCGGGCGGCTGCTGGGGTTGCTGAGGCTGCTGCTGCGGCGGAAGCACCTGGTCGAGCCACTGCTGGCTCGGCTCGCCGGTGCCGTCGGGGCGTACCATTGGCTGCTGCTGCGGAATTCCGCCTTCGGAGGGCAGCGGCAAGGGCATGCCGTTTTCGTCGACCATAGGAGGCGGCATGCCAGGATCGAGCGGGACATCGCCGAACACCTGCTCTTCCGGCGTCAGCTGCCAGTCGGGGATCGGCACCTGCGTCTCGAACGGCTGCACCGGCCGCTTGGCGACAGCCACGGTCATGAAGTCGTGAAAGGCGCGCGCCGGCGCCGTGCCGCCCTGCAAGCCGGCGATCGGCCTGGCGTCGTCGCGGCCCATCCACACGCCGGTGGTCAGGCCGCTTGAGAAACCGATGAACCATCCGTCCTTGTTGGAACTGGTGGTCCCGGTCTTGCCGGCGACGGGCCGGCCGATCTGCGCCGCGCTCCCAGTTCCAGTCAGCACCGCCGACTGCAAGAGGTCGGTCATTTCCGCTGCAACCCACGGCGCCACCAGCACGCGCTCGTCGCCCCCGCTGTGCTGGTAGAGCAGGCGCCCTTCGGCAGTTACCACCTTGCGGATGCCATAGGGCATCACCGCAACGCCCTTGTTCGACACCGCGGCAAAGGCGCGGGTCATGTCGATCAGTCGGACGTCGCTGGTACCCAGGACCATGGAGGGGAACACCGAGATCGGCGTTGTAATGCCGAAGCGCCGCGCCATGTCGGCGATGGTGGAAAAGCCGAGCTGGGCGCCGATCTTGGCGCTGACCGTATTGATCGAGCGCGAGAACGCTTCGCGCAAGGTCACCGGGCCGAGGTTGGTGCGGGTCGAGTTGCGCGGCGTCCAGCCGTCGATGGTCACCGGTGAATCAACAATCGAGTCGGTGGGCTTCATCCCCGATTCGAGGGCGGTCAGATAGACGAACAGCTTGAACGCCGATCCCGGCTGCCGGGTCGCCTGCGTGGCGCGGTTATAGATCGAGTTGATGTAGTCCTTGCCGCCGACCATGGCGCGAACCGCTCCGTCGCGGTCGATCGCCACTAGCGCGCCTTGCGCGCCGCGCGGTGCATTGCGGCCGATGGCGCGTTCCGCGGCGGTCTGCATCGATGGGTTCAATGTGGTCCAAACGTCGATGGGTTCCGAAGTCTCGTCGATCAGAGTGTCCAGCTGGGGGATCGCCCAGTCGGTGAAATAGCGCACGCTGTTCTGCCGCGTGGTCGGCTGAATGCGGATCTGCGCCGGGTCAATGGAGGCCGCGGCGTCGCTACCGATGAAACCGTTGTCGACCATCGACTTGAGGACAACGTCGGAACGTTGGCGGGCGGCTTCGGCATCGGCGGTCGGCGCATAGTTCGACGGCGCCTTGACCAGCCCGGCGATGATTGCCGATTCACCCAGGCTCAGCCGCTCGGCGCCATGACCGAAGAAGCGGCGCGAAGCGGCATCGATCCCGTATGCTCCGCCGCCGAAGTAGACGCGGTTGAGATAGAGTTCGAGGATCTGATCCTTGCTGAACTTGCGCTCGATCGCCAACGCGAGGATCATCTCCTTGAGCTTGCGGCCGAACGTACGGGTGTTGGTCAGGAAGATGTTGCGCGCGAGCTGCTGCGTGATGGTCGACCCGCCCTGGCGCCACTGGCCGGTCTGTCCGCGCACCTTGATCGAGCGGGCGATGCCGATCGGGTCGACCCCGATGTGGCCGCGGAAGCGGCGGTCCTCGACGGCGATCATCGCCGCCCGCATTTCGGCCGGGATCTGCTCGTACGGCAGCCATTTGCCGAAGCTCGGGCCAAGGGACACAAGCACGGCGCCGTTGACGGCGCGAACCCGGATCATCTGCCCGAGGTCGGAGCGCTGGGTGAGCTGCGAGTAGCTCGGCAGGTAGGCGGTGGCGACCGCAACCGCCACGATCAGACCGAGAAGCCCGAGCAGCGCCGCATAGGCGAGCCCCTTTGCCACCCCGCCGAATGTCAGGCGCCTGGACGCGGCGGTTGCTTGGGGCGTTCGAGCCATTCAGCCGCAGGGATAGGAAGTCGCGGGGCCACCGACAATAGTGCAGCTGCCATTCGCCTTGGCGCTTGAGTGGTAACAGTGCGGTTAGCGCGGCTTTAACCCTGTTTTAGCGTCTCGGGCCTAGGCCAACCGACGATGGGCCGCGTTCGACCTTTTGCCTTCGGGCTTGCAGCAGGTGCTGCGGTCGCCGCCGGTTCACCGCCGGCGCGCGGGCAATGCCGCTTGTGCGATGCGCGGACGATGATGGTGACGGTCGACCAGAGCGCAAAGGACGTCGCCCTTGAAATCGAGAGCAGCATCGACTTCGGCCGGCTGGTCGTCGCTGCCGTCGGCGAAGGCAGCGCAACGCTCCGTCCTGACGGTTCCGCCACGGCCAGCGGCTCCGTGGCCGAGCCAGGCAGCCGCGCGATGGTGGGAAGTGCGGTGATCCACGGGCAGCCGGGGAAAGCCGTGCGCGTGATCTTGCCGGCTCGGATCGTTCTGACTGCGGTAACCGGCGGCGAGATCGTGTTCGAAGAGGTTGCGAGCGACTTGCCGTCGCAACCGCGCCTCGATTCCGCAGGGCGCCTGGCCTTCCGCTTTGGCGGGCGGCTGCGGGTCAGCGGCGATGCCGAAGGCCAGTATCGCGGCGACCTCCCGATCCTCGTCGAATACCCCTGACACAACGACCCAATCCGACGCGGACCGAAGCCTAACGCCGCTTTAACCAAGCCCTTGAGGGAAGCCGTAAGCGGGCAGGGTTAATGGGGGTGGCACGGACGGCCGGACTCAGCTCGGACAGCCGGCCAAACTCGGAACAGTGGGGATACTTACGCATGACCAAGCTTCTTCGTTACACGCCGCTCGCCGCCACCGTAGCGGCCCTGTCGCTGACGTCGGCGCCGGCCTTTGCCGCCGCTTCGACGGCCAGCGCCAATCCGCAAGCCACTGCTCAGGCTCGCATCCTCAAGCCGCTGACCCTCAAGTCGCTGCAGAGCCTCGACCT
>CADCVY010000079.1:35375-50308 GCA_902806275.1 uncultured Sphingomonas sp.
CCTGGGCACCATCGCGCTCGGCCAGGGCACCTTCAGCACGGTGGTCGGCTACGTCAATGGGACCTGGACCTGCGACGATACCAAGGTCACCTGCTCCGGCACTCCGCAGGTTGCGCGCTACAATGTTTCGGGCACCAACGGCCGCGAGGTTAAGATCACCGCCGGGAACGTCACGATGTCCAATGGAACTAACAACCTGACGCTGGTCGTCCAGGCACCGGCTTCTGTCACCCTGCCGAATTCAGGTACTGCCGGGCAGAATTTCGATGTCGGCGGTTCGGTGGCGCTTACCGAAGCGACGCCGGACGGCCTGTACGTTGGCACCTTCAACGTCACCGCCGATTATTGATCATTCGCTGACGGCTGGCGGATTGCCCGCCAGGCAGAAGATCGGGGGGTCGCCGGCAAGGGCGGCCCCTTTTCTTTGGGCGCGGACAGGCGTGGTTGACCGAAAATCAATCATTTCGAGTGAAAAGCCGATGACGCTCATTTCGGAAGGCCGAGCTTGAGGACTGCCGCCGCCCTTGTGATCGCCCTGGCGTGCGCGTCGGTCATCCCCGCCGGAGCGGCGACGGCTGCGACGCAAACGGCGGCGGTCAGCGCCAACATCGTCAAGCCGCTGACCCTTACCGCCATGCAGAGCCTCGACCTCGGCACCATCGCGCTTGGCGCGGGGACCTGGTCCAACGTGTTCGTCGGCATCTCGCAACTCGGAGTGGTCACCTGCCCGGCAACCAACCTGACGTGCATCGGCGCGATGCAGGTGGCCAAGTACAAGGTCACCGGCACCAACAAGATGGTGGTGCTGATCAGCGCGCCCGACGTGATCATGACCAATCAGCTGGATCCGTCTCAGAGGCTGACCCTTGTGGTCGATGCCCCACGGCAGGTGACCCTGACATCGTCCGGCGAACCGGGCATCACCTTCCCGATCGGCGGCAAGATCGCGGTCAGTTCCACCACCGCGGGCGGCGACTATGTCGGCACCTTCAACGTCACGGTGGACTATCAATAGAGCCGGTGAAGCCGCCTAACTGTATCCATGGTTGACTGAAAATAAACCATTCCTGAGCAAAGACAGGCGATCTCTCCATTATGGAGCAAGGGGGTCGCCTGCATGCACTATCGAAACCGGACCTGCGCCGTCGCCCTTGTTGTGGCCTTGAGCGCGTTTGCTGTCTCCCAGCCCGTTCGCGCGGGCGTCGGCGACCTGCTGGTCGCGCCGACGCGGATCGTGCTCGATGGCGGGCGCGGCACCGAACTGGTGCTCAACAACATCGGCGACGAGCCGGCCACCTACCGCATCTCGGTCGAATTTCGGCGCATGAACCCCGACGGGACGCTGGACGAGGTCAGCGAACCCACCCCGCACGAGAAAGCCGCGGCCGAGATGATCGTCTACGCGCCGCGGCGGGTGACGCTCGCGCCGCGTGAGCCGCAGGCCATTCGCGTTGCCGCGCGGCCGCCGCAGGGCCTGCCCGACGGCGAGTACCGCGTGCACATGCTGTTCCGCGCCGTGCCGCCGCCCAATCCGGTGGTTCCCGCTGCCGGCGGGCAGCCGAAGGGCGTCCAACTGCGGCTGATCCCGATTTACGGCGTGACCATCCCGGTGATCGTCCGCCTCGGCAATCTTGACGCCAAGGCCGGCATCGCCGACGTCAAGCTCGAGACCAAGGATGGCAAGCCCGCGGTGGGCCTCAAACTCAACCGATCGGGTACGCGTTCGACCTTCGGCGAAGTGCGCGTCCTCAAGGACGGCATCAAGGATCCGATCGCCCTCCAGAAGGGCGTTGCCGTCTACACCGAAGTCGGCGGGCGCCACGTCGCATTGCCGATCGACGAGCGGTTCGCCGGCCAGGCCGCCGGTCCGGTGACAGTTCAATATGTCGAAACCGACGACCATGGCGCCAGGACCGTGGCCGAGACCCAGGCGGTACTACGCTAGGCGGGAGCGGAAGCGCAGGGACATATAGCGATGCTCGGGCGCGGGCATTGGCTGCGCAGGGCGGCGATGCTGCTGGCACTCTGTGCCGGCGGCGTATCCGCATCCGCGCCAAAGCTGACGGCTGCGGCCGAGTGGAAGGCGGATCCCGACGATCAGTTCCTTCTTGACGTCACAATCCGCCAGCTGCAGCTCGGCGACGGGGTACGCGCTTACAACACGCCGGAAGGCACCTGTGTCGTCTTAGGCGACTTCCTGACCACCCTAGATGTGCCGATGCGCATCGATCTCGAGGCAAAACGGGCCAGCGGCTGGGCGTTCAGGGAAACGCACCAGATTGCGATCGACCTCGCCGCCGCCACCGCCAGCTACGGCGCGGCGAGCGAACGCCTGACGCCGGGCACCGTGCGAGAAACGCCCGAAGGCTGGTGCGTGCAGGGGCCCGCCCTGTCCCGCTGGTTCGGGATCGGCGTGAAGCCGGTGACGTCCGGATCGGTGCTGATGCTGCAATCTGACGCCAAGCTGCCGGTCGAGCTGGCGATGGAGCGCCAGCGCCGGGCCGAGCGGATCCGCCCGGCCAAGTTCGACCTGTCCAGTCTGCCCCAGGTGAAGGTGCCGTACCGCATGTGGCGGGCGCCGGCGCTGGACTTCGTCGTTAGCGCCGGGGTCACCTACCGTGCCAAAGACGGGGCGAAGGTCGATCGCCAGTCTTCCATCTACGCCGCCGGAGAGCTCGCGCGCTTGTCGTACGACGCGCGGCTGACCACGACCCAGCAAGGCAAGCCGGCTTCCGTGCGGTTGCGCGCCTTCCGGTCCGACCCCGATGGCAATCTCCTGGGACTGGCCAGGGCGACGCACTTCGGTGTCGGCGACGTCGACGGCTTCGACAGCCGCCTGACCGGGGCCAGTGCCAGCGGCAGAGGAGCGGTCATTTCCAACCGTCCGCTTCATGCCGCGGCGGCCTTCGGGCGGACGCGCTTCGAAGGCGACCTCCCATCGGGATGGGAAGCGGAGCTCTACCGCAACGACGCACTCCTGGCCTTCGCCAAGTCCACGCCCGACCAGCGCTACGTCTTCGATAATGTCCAGCTGCTCTACGGCGAGAACCAGGTGCGGATCGTGCTTTATGGGCCGCAAGGCCAGGTTCGGACGCGCGAGGAGATGGTCAACGTCGGCCGCGACAATGCGCCGCCCGGCAAGACCTGGTACTGGGCCGGGTTCAACCAGCCCGGCCGCGACATCGTCAGCTTGGCGACGCCGCCGGACTCGCCGGACCACGTGCGCGCGCAGGCAAGCGTCGCCGTTGAGCACGGCATCGATGAACGAACGTCGGTAGCGGCGCTGGCGCGGTCGATGCTCGTTGGCGACCAGCGCCTGACCTTTGTCGAAGGCACCGTGCGACGATCGGTCGGCAACGCCTTGGTGGAAGTGGGGATCGCGCGGCAGTCCGGCGGCGGCACCGCCGCGAGAGCGCAGATGCTGGGTAAGCTCGGCCCAGTAAACGTCAGCGCGGAGGCGCTTGTTGCGAACAATTTTCATTTGCATGGCGGCCGCCGGGTCGGCCACGCGCGGGATTTCCGCTTGGCGCTCGATGCTCCGGTCAAGCTTGGCCGGACGACATTGCCGGCCCACGCAGAGGTGCGCCTGGAGGATCGTGGCGGCGGCACCCGGCAAGTCGACGCCGCGGCCCGGCTGAGCATGAATGTGCAGCGCTTCAATCTCGCCTCGGGGCTGCGCTACCGCAAGCAGCTCAGTGAGGGGCGGGGCGGGGCCGAACTCAATGCCGAGCTGATCGGCAGCGGTCGCATTCGGGATGTGCGGCTGCGCGGGATCACCAGCTTCGACATCGCGCGGGGCGCGCGCTTCCGCTCGGCGGAGTTGTCGGCTTACTGGTCGGCGACCGACAACGTCGATTGGCAGGGCGATCTCGTCTACGATGCCGCGGGCAAACGCGGCCGGGCCCGCATCGTCCATATCCGTCGCCTCGACAGCATGTCGGTCGCTGTCACGGGCGAAGCGGCGACGGATGGGGCGCTGGCGCTTGGCCTCAACCTCAGCTTCTCGCTCGACCCTCGTGGCGGTCTCAGCCTTTCGCGCCAGCTGCTCGCCCAGGCCGGCAGCGTTCGCGCCACCGTCTACCGCGACCTCAACGGCAATGGGCTGCGTGACCCGCGCGAGCCGCTCGAGAAGGGCGCGCTGGTAACCACCGGAACCCGGCTGGCCGAGCGCACCACCGACGACGGCGGCTCCGTTATGCTCGGCGGCCTCGCCACCTATGAACCGGTGGCGGTCGGTCTCGACGAAAGCAGCCTCGCCGACCCGATGCTGGTGCCCAAGCGCCCGCTGCAGCTAGTGATCCCCCGTCCTGGCGTCCCGGCCGAGGTCGAGATCGGCCTGGTCGGCGGCGGCGACGTCGAAGGCGCGATCGTCAAGAGCGGCGGCCTAGGCTTCGAGGGCCTCGATCTGGAGCTGGTGGACGAAGCGGGGAAGGTGGCCGCTACCGCCCGCACCGATTACGACGGATTTTTCCTGTTCGAACGCGTCGCTTATGGCCGCTACAAGGTTCGCGTTGCGCAAGCCTCGGCAACGATCGCCATGATCGACAGCGACCTCCGCAAGCCTGTCGAGGTCACGCCGGCAAAGGCGATCGTCAGGCTGGGCGTGATTCACGCCACCGCCATCAACACCGTCGCGACTTCAGCTTTCTAGCCTGCCAAGCCCCGGACTAAGCATCTGTTGCTATTGCGACGCGTTCGCAGGAGCCCGTGCCTTCGTGTTCTGGTGCGGTCGAGAAGACTCGAACTTCCACGGCCTTTCGGCCACAGCGACCTCAACGCTGCGCGTCTACCAGTTCCGCCACGACCGCACGTCATGCATGAAAGCGGACAACCCGGAAGGGTGCCGCCACTGGCAAGGCGTGGCGTCTAGCAAAGGCCCCCATGGGGCGCAATGGCGAGCCACGGCGGGCCGGAATGTCCCGCGGCGGGACGCGGCTTAAGACTTCCTTTACCATTGGCGTCCGGCTGCGTTAGCCCTTGCGTCATGGTCCTGATTGCCGCCGCCGCTCTGCTCGCCGCCGCGCCCAACAGCGGTGCCCGTCCGGTCGTCGGCGTCCGTCAGGCGCAAGCCAGCGTGCGGATCATTTCGGCCGCCCGGATCAAGCTTGGTGAAGAGGCGTCCGCGCAAGGCGCACCGAGATGGCGTAGCAGGACCGTCCAGACCGCCGACGGCCCCCGACCGGCGCGACTGGTCGAATTCGAGTAAGGATCAGGCTTTTGGCGCGCCCACGGTGATGGTGAGCTCCTCGCCGCCGGGGGGCACGTCCACCTCCGTGCTGTAGAAGCTCGCGCTGGCGCCGGCGGGAAGCGTCCGCGTCGGTGGTGCGATGGTCCAGCTATAGACCACTTGCCCGCCGCTTGATTTCAGCTGCGCTTGCAGCGGCGGGACTTGCTGCGCCTCGCTGGTGGGATTGATCACGCGGCCGTTGATGCTCAGCGTCTCGTTGCCGCTTTCCAGCCGCTGGCGGTCCATGTGGGTGGTCACCAGCGCCAGCGGGCTGGCGGCACCGCTGGTCAGGCCGGCGCGCGCCTTCCATTCGGCCGGCGCCAGGAACCAGAACGCGGCGGCAATCGCGCCGATCAGCAGCACCAGCAGCAGCAAGGGCCACATGCGCGAGCGGCGGCGCGGCTCCTCTTCATCCTCATGGTCGGCAAACGGGCTGAAATCCTCGTCCTGTGCTTCCGGCGCTGGCGGCGCATCCCAGTCGGTGACCGGAGGCGCTGCTCCAACTGCGCCGACGCCCGACAGGTTGCCCGCCCCGTGGGGAGTGAAGCCATCGTGCGCAGGCTGCGCCATTTGCGGCGGAGCCTCACTGCCGCCTTCGGCAAGCATGGCCTCTTCGTAAGCGCGCTCTTCCGCGGCGGGCCCGCTGCGCGGCTCGATCAGCGCGGCTTCGGCGAAACTCTGGTCGCGATCGTCGCTCCCCGCCTGGTGATCGGCGTTCGTCTGCGGTTCCGCCGCGGGCTCGTGGCCCTGCTCCGGAGGCGCCATCGTCGCGGACTCTTGGCCCTGCCCTGTGGGAGCCACTGCCTCAGGAACTGGCGCCGGTTGCGGCGCCGCCGGCCGATCCTGCCCTTGCGCATCGGGATCCTGGTGCCAGCTATGCTTGCAAGCGGCGCAGCGGACTTGCCGCCCTTGGTCGGGGATGGCGCCGTCCTTCACCGCATATTGCGTGCCGCAATTCGGGCAGGTGAGGATCATCGGTGTAAAAGCCCCCTTCCGAGACGGTCAGCGGACGGTAAACAGGAATGCATGAGGCTTGGCAAGCGGTGCTCCCCGGGGCGGGCACCGGCCGGCGAGGATGGGGATTGGGTTCTGGCCGCGATAGTTGAGTTCGATGCTGTAGGGTTGCGCTACGGCACTGGTGCCGAGGTTCTGCGCGACCTCGACTTCCGCCTCGGCCAGGGCGGCTTCTACTTCCTGACGGGGCCGTCGGGTGCGGGCAAGACGTCACTGCTGAAGCTCCTCTACCTCGCCCAGCGCGCGACCCGCGGTCGCATTCGCCTGTTCGGTGAGGAACTGACCGGTGCCTCGCGTGAGGTCCTGCCCGAGGTTCGCCGACGGATCGGCGTCGTGTTCCAGGACTTCCGGCTAGTCCGCCACTTGTCGGCGTTCGACAACGTCGCGCTGCCGCTGCGGATTGCCGGCGCCAGCGAGCAGGAAGTTGACGGCTCGGTGCGCGAAATGCTGGCTTGGGTCGGGCTGTCCGACCGCTCGAGCGCGCGTCCGCCGACGCTCTCGGGCGGCGAGCAGCAGCGCGTGGCGATCGCCCGCGCGGTGATCGCCCGGCCTGAATTGCTGGTCGCCGACGAGCCGACCGGGAATGTCGACGCGGAGATGGCCATGCGCCTCTTGCACCTGTTCACGGCGCTGAACCGCCTCGGCACGACGGTGGTTGTCGCGACCCATGACGTCGGACTGATCAGCGCCACGCCAAGCGCCCAAATCATCCGGCTTGAGAACGGGACGATGGTCGACCCGACCGGCGGCTTGAAGAACCCGCCCGGCGAGCCGCGCCGGCAGGGTCGCGCCTGATGCTCGCCTGGCTGTTCGCCCCGCCATCGGAGAGCCGGCTGCTCGACGGCGGGCGGTTGCGTGGAGCAACCCCGTGGGTGATCGCAATCATGAGCTTTTCGATCGTCAACGTTGCCGCCGCCGGCCTGGCGCTTGCAAGCACGGCCGAACTCGTGGCGCGCTCGACCGAGCACCGCTATGCGGTTCAGGTGCCGGAGAGCAGCGCGCTTGGCCCGGTGCTGCAGGCGGTGCGGACGGCTCCCGGCGTGGTCAGCAGCGAACCGGTGCCCGAACGCGAGATGCGCAAGACGCTGGAGCGCTGGCTCGGGCCACAGGCGGCGGCGAGCAACGACTTGCCGGTGCCGGCACTGATCAACTTCGACGTTCGTCCCGGTACGGCGATCGGCGCCATCGAACAACGCGTGAAGCGGGCGGCGCCACAAGCGACGATTTCCGCGCACGGGGAGAGCCTCGCGCCGCTGCTGCGCTCGCTTCGCACGCTGCAATGGCTGACCCTGGGTTTGGTGCTGCTGCTCGGCGCGGCGGCGGCGGCGGCGGTCGTGCTGGCCACCCGCGGCGCGCTCGACACCCATAGTTCCACCATCCAGGTCATGCACGGCATTGGCGCCACGGACCTGCAACTCACCCACCTGTTCCAGCGCAAGATCGCCATCGACGCGTTGGTCGGCAGCTTCGCGGGTGCGTTCGCCGCCGCCCTTGTACTGGTCCTGCTGGCGACCGGCGCCAGCTTCGCCGGTGAACTGACGGGCGGCGCCGGGCTTGGCGTCCGCGACGTTCTGATCCTGTCTTTGTTACCCTTGGCCTTGACCGTGCTCGCGACATGGGTTGCGCGAGCGGCCGTGCTGGCGGCATTGCGGCGGTCGTTATGATCGCTCGCGCCGCCGCTTTGCTGCTCCTCCTCTATGCGCTCTGCTTCGTGCTGTTCGCCTTCACTCTTGGCAAGCCGGCTGCGGCAAGCCTGGCAGCGACGGACGGGGCAGTGGTGTTGACGGGAGCTAGTGGTCGGATCGAGCATGCCATCGAAGTTATGCGTGACCGCAAGGCCAAGCGCCTGCTCGTGGCTGGCGCCGATCCTGCGGTGACGAAGAGCGACATCGCCCGCCGGCTGAGGGGCAATGGGGCGCTGGTCGCCTGCTGCGTCGACCTTGGCAGTGAGTCGGTCGATACCCGCTCGAATGCGGAGGAAGCCGCCCGCTGGTTGCAGGCACGGCGCTACCGGTCGGTGCGGCTGATCACCAGCGACTGGCACATGCGCCGCGCCGCATATGAGTTCCGCAAGACCGTCGGCAGTCGGGTCGACGTGGTGACCGACGGCGTCCGGTCTGAGCCGAGCTTTCTCACCCTGTTCGGCGAGTACAACAAATACCTGCTCCGGCGCATGGCCGTCTGGGCAGACCTGTGATGGCGGCGCTGCGTTCGTTGCTGTTCTTTACGTTGTTCTACCCGGCCACCCTATTGTGGGTGCTCGCATCGATTGCCTGCAGCGTGATTGGCGAGCGGCCGACCATCGCCGTGGTCCTTAGCTGGGCGAGGATGCATTACTTCCTCGCACGCCATGTCCTCGGCATCCGCTCGGTGATGCACGGCGCGATCCCGCCGGGCCCGCTGCTGATCGCGGTCAAGCACCAGTCGATGTACGAAACGATCGAGGTGCTGCGGCTCGCCCACCTGCCGGCGGTGGTGCTGAAGAAAGAGCTCTACGACATTCCGCTCTTCGGCTTTGTGACCGCTTGCTACGGAGTCATTCCGGTCGAGCGCACGGCCGGCGCCAAGGCGTTGCGCGAACTGGTCGCGCGCGGACGGGCGGCGGTTGAGGCGAACCGGCCGGTGCTGATCTTTCCGGAGGGCACCCGAGTGCCGCCGGGCGAAACACCAGCGCTGCAGGCGGGGTTTGCCGGCCTGTATCGCGCGCTCGGCCTGCCCGTGGTCCCGGTGGCGATGAACAGCGGCCGACTGTGGGGACGCGGGCTGGTCAAGCGCAGCGGAGTCGTCACGTTCCGGGTCGGCGAGACCATCCCTGCCGGCCTGAAGCGCGACGAGATCGAGGCCCGGGTGCACCGCGCCATCAACGCGTTCGAACTAGCCCCTTAGGCGGGCGCCAAGCTTCTCCGCCGCGGCGACGATGCGGTGCGAAACGTCAGCAATCTGTTCGTCGGTGAAGCTCTTCTCGACCGGCTGCAGCGTGACTTCGAACGCCAGCGACAGGCCGTCAGCCGTGTCGAACCGGTCGAACAACCGAACCGACGTGATCGCGGCCTTGTTGGCTCCCCGCATGGCTCGCGCCAGTGCGTCCGCGGCCAGCCCCTCGGGAACCAGGAAGGCGAAGTCCCGCGTGACCGCTTGCAAGAAGGGCGGAGTGAAGGCCTGGCGGGCCCGCTCGGCCGAGCGCGGCGCCGGAATTGCGTCGAGAAAGATTTCGGCCGCAACCGCACCGGCAGGCGCGTTAAGGCGCTTGCGCAAGCCGGGGTGCAGCTCGCCGAAGCTGGCGACGATGGTCTTGGGACCAAGGCCGAGCCTGGCGGAACGTCCCGGATGCCAGGTCGGACCGGCGTCCGGAAACACCTGCAGGTTCGCGACTGGCGCGCCGGCGGCTTCGAGCAAGGCCATGGCCTCCGCCTTGGCGTCAAACGCATCGACCGGCCGGGCCTTGCCCGTTTGCCAGTGCCGAGCGCGGCTTTGCCCCGCGAGGATCAGGGAGAGGGTCGAGTGTTCGGCATCGCCGAGGTAGCGGCGCCCGACCTCGAACAACCGCACCGACGCTGCGCCGCGGTCGAGATTGCGCCGGGCGGCGGCGAGCAGGCCCGGGAGCAGTGAGGGTCGCATGATTTTAAGATCCTCGCTGATCGGGTTGGCCAGCTGCCACTCGCCGCCGCCGAACACCGCCGCTTCCTGTTCCGAGATGAAGCTCCAGGTAACGGCTTCGTTGAGCCCCCGGCTCGCGGCCGTGCGGCGAAGCCGGCGCTCTACCAATTGCGCGCGCGTCGCCGTTGCCCTGGCGACGCCCGGCGCACGCTCGAGCGGCGTCGCCGGGACCTTGTCGTACCCGTGGATACGAGCGACCTCCTCGACCAGGTCGGCTTCGCCGTCGATGTCGGAGCGCCAGCCGGGCGGCACCACCCCGTCCGGTTGGACCCGAAAGCCCAACCGCGACAGGATGTCTTCCTGTTCCGCGGGCGGGACGTCGATCCCGGCCAAGCTTTTCACGCGCTCCCGGCGGAACGGCACAAATCGCGGGCGAACGGCCCTGGGCCATTCCTCGGACCGGGCCAGAGTCACGGTCGAAGGCTCGCCGCCGCACAGATCGAGGATCATGCGGGTTGCCGCCTCGACCATCGCCTCCAGCGCGAGCGGATCGACGCCGCGCTCGAAGCGGGCACGCGCGTCGGTGACGATCTGGTGCCGCCGTCCGGTCGCGGCGATGCGCTCGGGCAGGAACCAGGCGCATTCCAGCAGCACGTCGGAGGTCTGCTCGTCGACGCCGGTGCCCTCGCCGCCGATAACTCCGCCCAAGCCGATGGCGCCGCTGTCGTCGCCGATCACGCAATCGTCGGCGGCGGTCGTATATTCCTTGTCGTTAAGCGCCAGGAAGCGCTCGCCGCCGTGGCCCAACCGCGCGACGATGCCGCCCTGCAGCTTGGCGGCGTCGTAGACGTGCAGCGGCCGGGCCTGATCGACCGAGAAGAAGTTCGTAACGTCGACCAGGGCGGAAATCGGCCGCAGCCCGACCGCCTTGAGCCGCTGCTGCAGCCAATCAGGGCTGGGGCCGTTGCGGACACCGCGGATCAGCCGGCCGGCAAAGGCCGCGCAGCCGCTGTCCTCCTCGACGCGGATCGGAACCGGGTTGTCGAAGCGACCTTGGACCGGCTCGAAGGTCTGCTGGTTGAGCGTTCCCAGCCGCGCTGCCGCAAGGTCGCGGGCAATGCCGCGCACGCCCATGCAATCCTGCCGGTTGGGCGTGACGTTGACGTCGAACACCGGATCGCCGAGCCCGGCATAGTCGGTGTATGCGGTGCCGACCGGCGCATCGCCGGGCAGCTCGACGATCCCGCTATGGTCTTCTCCGAGCTGCAGTTCGCGCGCCGAGCACATCATGCCGCGGCTCTCGACGCCTCGGATCGCTGCCACCTTCAGCGTCAGGTCGCTGCCGGGGATGTAGGCGCCGGGCGGGCCGAACACGCCGAGCATGCCCGCGCGCGCGTTGGGAGCGCCGCAGACCACCTGCACCGCGCCGTCGCCCGCATCCACCGTCAGCACCTGAAGCTTGTCGGCCTGCGGGTGCTTCTCGGCGGTCAGCACGCGCGCGACCCTGAACGGTGCCAGCGCCTCGGCGGGATCGACGACCTCTTCGACCTCAAGGCCGATGTTGGTCAGCGTGGCGGCAATCTCCGCAAACGATGCATCCGTTTCCAGATGATCGTTGAGCCAGCTCAACGTGAACTTCATGCGCCGACCCCGCCCGACAGCGTCGGCACGTCAAGCGCGCGAAAGCCGTAATGCTTCAGCCAGCGGATATCGCCATCGAAAAAGGCGCGCAGGTCGTCCATGCCGTACTTGAGCATGGCCAGCCGGTCGACGCCGGTGCCGAAGGCGAAGCCCTGCCATTCGTCGGGATCGAGCCCGCAATTGGCGAGCACGCGCGGGTGAACCATGCCGCTGCCCAGCACTTCCATCCAGCCCTGCTGGCCGCCGACGACGCGCCGGCCTTTCTCGATCGAATAGCCGACGTCGACCTCGGCCGACGGCTCGGTGAACGGGAAATAGGACGGGCGCATGCGCATGGCGACGTCGTCGCGCTCGAAGAACGCCTTGAGAAAGGTCTCGAGCGTCCATTTGAGGTGGCCCAGCGTGATGTTCCGGTCGATCACCAGCCCTTCGATCTGGTGGAACATCGGCGTATGGGTGGCGTCGCTGTCCGACCGGTAGACGCGGCCCGGCGCGATAATGCGGATTGGCGGGGGCGTGCGCTCCATAGTGCGGATCTGCACTGGCGAGGTGTGGGTGCGCAGGACGCGCGCCTCCGTCTCGCCCTCGCGAGGCTCGAGATAGAAGGTGTCTTGCATCGCTCGCGCCGGATGGTTCTCGGGCATGTTGAGCGCGGTAAAATTGTACCACTGGCTCTCGATCTCGGGTCCTTCGGCGACCGAGAAGCCGAGGTCGGCGAAGATTTCGGCAAGCTCGTCCATCACCTGGCTGACCGGGTGGACAGAGCCCTGCCGCGCCTCGGGCACCGGTAGCGAGAGGTCGATGCGCTCGGTTGCCAGCTTGCGCTCCAGCTCGTCATCTTCCAGCGCCGCCTTGCGCTCCGCGATCGCCGCTGTGACCTGCTCGCGTAGCGCGTGGATCTTCGGGGCTTCGGCGGCGCGAGTGTCGGCGTCCATCGATCCCACCGACTTGAGCTTGGCGGTGACCTCCCCTGATTTGCCCAGCAGCCGTACGCGCACGGCGTCCAGCGCGGCCAGGTCGCCGGCGCCGGCGATTGCATCGAGGGTCGTCTGGTCTGCCGCCATGGGTGCGCGTCTAGCCGCGCTGCAGCGCAAATTGCAAAGCCATGCTAAGGCGGCGGCAATGAGTGCTTGGCCGGAGCTCGTCCCGGAGCGGGATCACGACACCTTTGCGGTGCTGCACCTCGTCAGCCAGATGCTCGGCAAGTTGCGAGTTGCGCACTCGACGTGGGAGAACCACGGCTGGAACTCAACCCTGCGTTCGGCCGCGAACGGTTTGGCGGCGCTGCCGACCCGAGCGCCGGGCGGGCGCAGCTTCTCGCTAACGCTGGACCTGTGTGTTCACGGCATCGGCCTGACCGTCAGCGACGGCAGCCGCGACCTGGTGCCGTTCGCAGGGTCCACAATCGCCGGCCTACACCGGGGGCTAATCGCTATGCTCGACCGCCACGGCTTGCCATTCACTTTACACGGCAAGCCCAACGAGGTCGAGAATGCCGTGCGCTTTGGCGATGACGACGCGCGCCGCAACTACGATCCCGAGAGTGCGCGGCGGCTGCTGAACGCGTTGCACGCGGTGGTGCCTGTGTTCGAACAGTTCCGGGCAGGCTTCGTGGGCAAGGCCAGTCCGGTTCACTTCTTCTGGGGCAGCTTCGACCTGGCGGTGACGCGCTTCTCGGGCCGCCCGGCGCCGCCGCATCCCGGCGGTATCCCCGGCCTGCCCGACCGGATCACACGCGAGGCCTACAGCCACGAGGTGTCCAGCGCCGGCTTCTGGCCCGGCGGCGTCATGGCGGCACCGCCGATCTTCTATAGTTATGTCTATCCAGAGCCGGACCGCTTCCGCTCCGCACAGTTGGCCCATGGCAGATTCGACGCAACGCTAGGGGAGTTCACCCTGCCCTATGCCGACGTGCGGGCTTCCTCCGATCCAGCAAGGACCCTGACGGAGTTCCTGCAATCGACCTACGCCGCCGCAGCGGACCTCGCCAACTGGTCCCGCGCGGCGCTCGAGCGGGAGCCGGTCGCGCCCTAGCTCGGCACAAAGGGGTAGGGGGAGATCGTTTTCCGGTTCTCCTCCACCGCCAGCATGCGTCCGGCCGGCGCCGTGGCCCGATAGGGGCATTGCAGCCGCGGGCAGATGGCGCAGGCCGGTCCGACCGGGGTCGCCGGCGTGTTCAGCAGGTCGAGGCCGTCCGAGTAAGCGATCCGCTGAGCATGCTTGACGTCGCAGCCAAGCCCGATGGCGAGCAAGGCGTCGTCGCTCAGGTCGGGGCGGATCGGCCGCTCGATCGTCCGGCTGATGGTGAAGAAACGCTGCCCGTCGGGCGTCTCGATCAGCTGGCGGATCGTCTGGCCCGGCGTCTGGAACGCCGCGTGCAGCTGCCAGCGCGGGCAGGTGCCGCCGAAATGGGAAAAGGGGAAGCTTTCCCCGGCATAGCGCTTGGAGATGTTTCCGGCCGGGTCCACTCGGAGCATGAAGAATGGGACGCCGCTGGCCCCAGCGCGACCGAGCGTGGTCAGCCGGTGGGCGACCTGCTCGACGTTGGCGCCGAATTGGGCGCACAAGCGATCGATCGCGTAGCGATGCTCCTCGGCAGCGCGCAGGAACTTGCCGTAGGGCGCAATGATGGCTCCGGCGGCATAATTCGCAAAGCTCATGTGCAGCAGGCGCCGGCTGCCCGGGTCGGGCGGTCGCGCGCTTTCGATCATCCGCGCGATCACCGGCGCGAACTCGAGCAGGGCAAGCTGGTAGGCGATGCCGAACGTCCGGTTCTCGGCACGCAGCAGCGACGACAGCATCAGGGTCCGCCGCTGCGGGTCGTAATGCTGGCTCGCGTCTTCCAGCACTTCCGGCGCCACTACCCGAACCTCGACGCCCCAGGCCTCCTTGAGGCGGCGGCGCAGCGGTTCGGCGACGGACAGCGGATCGACCAGGGCGCCGCCGAGCGTCTCCGCCCCCTCTTCAAGCTCGGGGAAATGATTGCGCTGCGCCTGGATGTAATCGCGCACCCAGGTTTCGGGCGTGATGAGCACGCGCGGGTCGGCACCGCCGGCGGTGTCTTCCTGAGGATGGCGCTGGAGCTCGCGAAACGCCGTGTAGAGCCGGGCGAGCCCCTCGGCGACGCTTGGCGCGTTGTCGGCCAGTTCGACCAGTTCGTAACGGCTCACTCCGAGGTCGGCGAGCATCGGTTCGGAAAAGATCTCGCCGAGCTGGTTGGCGCCGCCCGAGTCGCCGCTGTCCGCAGCGAAAGCACGGACGTCGATGTCGAACCCTTCCGCCAGCCGCAGCAGGATTCCTGCGGTGACCGGACGCTGGTTGCGCTCGAGGTGGTTGAGGTACGACGACGAGATCCCGACGGCATCCGCCATCTGGCTCTGGTTCAGGCCACGATCGCGGCGCAGCCGCTTCAGCCGGGCACCAAGGAAAAGCTTGCGCTGGAGAGCAATCCGAG
>CADCVY010000080.1 GCA_902806275.1 uncultured Sphingomonas sp.
ACGCTGGCCAACTTCCTGCGCGAGAACTTCCTCATCCCCTCGGTCGTCGGGCGGCGGATGCGCAACATCGACGTCGCCGGCGCCGCTGGCCGCTTCCTCCAGACGCCCGCGGGGCAAGGCAACCGCATCCGCACCGGCGCCTCGCGGCTGATCGCCGACATCTTCGAAAGCCTCGACGACGAGCGCCTCGGGGGCATCGCAAAGGGCGCCATCGCCACCCGCATCCGGGCGATGGAGGTGTCACCCCTGCTCGGCCACGCGCTGGCTTCGGCGATCAACGAGGACCGGCATGTGCCGATGCTGGAGGCGGGGATCCGCTGGATGGCGCGGGCGCTAGACGCCAACGAGCCGCTGATCCGGGAAATTGTGCATACCAAGGCGAACTGGGTGCTAAAGCTGGCCGGGCTCGACGCCAAGCTGGCCGACGCAATCATCGACGGCCTGACCAAGCTGACCGCCGAAATGTCGACCGACCCGGCGCATCCGGTGCGGCAGCGGGTCGAGGAATCGCTCGCCCAACTGGCCAACGACCTCCAGACCCGCCCGGAAACGCGCGAGCGGGTCGAGGCGATGAAGGACCAGCTGCTCGACAACCAATCGGTCAGCCTGTGGCTCGACGCCTTGTGGCAGAAGGGCCGCGAGGCCATCATCCGCGCCGCCCGCAACCCCGACGCGGCGTTGGCCGGCAAGCTCGGCGAAGTGCTGCGATCGATGGGCGGCACGCTTGAGAAGGACGAGCGCATTCGCGCTGCGATCAACCAGTTCGCCCGCCGCGCGGTGGTCGGCATGGCCGCCAGCTACGGCGGGTCGATGGTGCGATTGGTGTCGGACACAGTCCGTGGCTGGGACGCCCGCACCATCACCGCGCGCCTGGAAGCCGCGGTCGGACGCGACCTCCAGTACATCCGCATCAACGGCACCATCGTCGGCGGGCTGGTCGGCCTGGTGCTTCACGCGCTCGACTCGCTATGAGCAATCCTCTGCTCGACGCGCTGGCGGAGACCGCCCGCAACCGCGGGCTCAAGCTGGTGCGCTCGCGGGTGCGCACGCCCGGCATACGCCGCTTCGGCAAGGCCGGGCCGACCGACGCCGGAGGCAAGCCGGTGTTCGGCATGGACGCCAAGGGTCCCACCGCCAAGCCGGACCAGGTCGAAGATTACCTGCGCAACCTCGGCGCGCAGGACTGGGGCGCTTCGCTCGGCAAGCCGGTGCCGACGCGCAAGCGGTCCATGCGCCTTGCTAAGGCCAAAGCCCCGCCAAAACCAAAGCCGGAACCAAAGCCGCAGGTGCGCGATGCCAAGCCGGCAGACGCTTCTGCGGCAATCGCCCTCGCCGCTCTACTTGGGGCCGAGCTGGACGAAAAGGGCGTCCGCAACCGCATAGCCGCATTGACAAAGGACAAGGTGACGCCGCTCCTTGTCACGCTTGGCCGGGAGGTGGTCGATCTTTGCGTGTTCGGCCGCATTGCGACCCTTCGCCGTGAGCGCCCGACCGGCCACGTCACGCTTCTGGTCGTCGCCGAGCAGGCGCGCCGCCGGGGCGTGGGCCGCATGCTGCTCCAGGCGGCGGAGCTCCGCCTTTCCAAGCTCGGCTGCGGCCCCGTCGAGATCGCGGTCGGCGACGCCCGCCTCGACGCCCAAGCCTTCTATCGCCACCTAGGTTACGAACGCTCCAGCATCAGGTTAGCCAAGCCGCTCTAAGCCCTTGCCTCACCCGTGTTTTCCGGCTTCGCTCCTGGGCGACAACAAGGGGAGTTCCAAATGCAATTTCGTCTGCTTGCCGCCGCCGCAGCGCTGGCTTCCGCTACGCCCGCGCTCGCCCAGACCGCCTCTCCTGCCGCCGAGCGGGTGACAGTGATCCACGCCGGCACTCTGATCGCGGAGCCTGGCCGGCCGCAATTGCGCAACGCCAGCGTGATCGTCCGCGGCCGCAAGATCGCCGAGGTTCGTCCCGGCTTCGCGGACGTGCCAGGCGCCCAGGTGATCGACCTTCGCACCGCCACGGTCATGCCCGGCCTGATCGACATGCACGTCCACCTCGGCGGCCTTGATGATCGGGTCGAGGAGCGCATGCAGGAGAACCTCCGCGATGCCGAGGACGAGGCCTATACGGCGCTCCTCAATGCCCGAAAGACGCTGATGGCCGGCTTCACGACGGTGCGCGATCTCGGCGGCGACGCCCGCACCATCTTGTCGCTGCGCGATGCGATCAACGCCAACCAGTTCGCCGGGCCGACGATCGTCTCGGCCGCCGGCATGGTGTCGATCAGCGGCGGCCATGGCGACCCGCGCAACGGGGCCAACCGCGACATCGCCGGGATTGCACAAACGCGCATGGGCAATGTCTGCAACGGTGCCGAGGACTGCCGCCGCGCAACCCGCGAGCAGATCGGCGCCGGTGCCGAGGTGATCAAGTTCGCCGCCACCGGGGGCGTCCTGTCCAACGTGCCCGGCGGCCTCGCGCAGCAGATGATGGACGACGAAATGCGCGCGGTAGTCTCGACCGCCAAGACGTTCGGCCGCAAGGTCGCGGCGCACGCCCACGGTGTCGACGGCATCAATGCCGCCCTGCGCGCCGGGGTCGATTCGATCGAGCACGGCACCTTTACCAATGCCGAGACCTTCCGGCTCTATCGCCAGACCGGCGCCTACTACGTGCCGACCCTGCTCGCCCCCGCGGCTGCCTACGCCGACGGGCTTCGCGGCGCACTGACCCCGGCGCAGTTCGAAAAAGCGCGAGCGGCCGCCGGTAACGCCGAGAAGAGCTTCGGCAATGCGATCCGCGCTGGCGTCAAGATCGCGTTCGGCACGGACACGGGGGTCAGCCCGCATGGCCGCAATGCCGAGGAGTTCACGCTGATGGTCAAGAACGGCATGGCGCCGGCCGACGCCATCCGCGCCGCCACCGTCAGCGCCGCCGACCTGCTAGACAAGTCGGCGTCGATCGGCACCATCGCGCCGGGCAAGGACGCGGACATCATCGCCGTCGGCGGCGACCCGCTGGCCAACATCAGCGAGCTGGAGAGCGTCGACTTCGTCATGAAGCACGGCCGCGTTCACAAGACCGGCGGCCAGCGCCAGTTGACGGAGGTGGACTAGGCAAGCCCTCCGGCTGCCTGCCAGCGGGCCGCTGTTGCGCGCCCGAAATGCCTGCGACTTGCGCGGAACTCGTCCGTTTATGCTCCGACGCTGAAGGAGCTTCGCCATGACCGCACCCGCTTCCCCCCAATCGACCCTGCTCACCGTCGCCATGGGGGCTGCCGCCGGCGCGATCGGCGTATGGGCGCTCGATCGGCTCGATTGGTTCCTGTACGAGCGCATGTCGGACGCGGACCGCCGCCGAACGGCCGCGGCGCGCCCGCGCGGAGAGCCGCCCGCCGAGGCACTCGTAACTTTCCTGAGCAGCGTCGCCAGAACCGAGCTGTCGCCCCGCACCCATGCGGCGGCAAGCCTGGCTACGCATTACGCGATCGGCATTGCGCCTGCGATTGGCTATGCATTGCTCCGCGACACGCTGCCCGGCCGCGGCCCTGCGCGCGCTGCCGCCTATGGCGCGCTGCTGTTCGCGCTGCAGGATGAAGGGCTCAACACGATCACAGGGCTGGGCGGAAGGCCTGGCGCTTATCCGTGGCAGGATCATGCCCGCGGGCTCGCCGCGCACATCCTCTACGGTGTCGCGACGGAGGCGGCACTCAACGGCATGGAGGGACGCGCCGATCGACCCCCAGACGCGCGAACAGCGGACCTGGCGCTGGCCTGATCTACCAGGCGAGCCGTTAGCCCGCCACTTTAACCCGCGCTGCGCCGCTCGATGGTGGCGCCGACGGCGCTGAGCTTCTCCTCCAGCCGCTCGTAGCCGCGGTCGAGGTGGTAGACGCGCAGCACTTCCGTCTCGCCCTCCGCGGCGAGGCCGGCGAGCACCAGGCTCATCGAGGCGCGCAGGTCGGTCGCCATCACCGTCGCTCCGGTCATGGTGTCGACGCCGTGAACGATCGCCGAGCGGCCGTGGATGTCGACGTTGGCGTTCATGCGCCGGAGCTCGGGCACGTGCATGTAGCGGTTCTCGAAGATGGTCTCTTCGAGGAAGCTGTCGCCCGAGGCGCGGCACAGCATGGCCATGAACTGCGCCTGCATGTCAGTGGCGAAACCCGGGAACGGCGAGGTCGATAGAGCCAGCGGCTTGAGGTCGCCGTCGGCGCTGACGCGGATGCCGCGGTCGTGAAACTCGAGGATCAGCCCGCACTGGCTGAGCGCGTGGAGCGTCGCCCGCATGTCGTCCGGCCGGGCGCCGATCAGGTCGAGCGATCCACCAGTGATGCCCGCCGCGCAGGCGTAGCTGCCGGCCTCGATGCGGTCCGGCATGACTTCGTAGGTGGTGCCGTGAAGCCTTTCGACGCCATCGATCACCAGGTGGCCCGAGCCCATGCCGGTGATCTTGCCGCCCATGGCGACCAGTAGGTTGCACAGGTCGACGATCTCCGGCTCGCGCGCGGCGTTGAACAGCTGGGTGCGGCCGGTGGCGAGCACGGCCGCCATCAGCGCGTTCTCGGTGGCGCCGACGGACACCACCGGGAAGCTGAAGTCGCCCCCCGACAGCCTGCCCTTGGGCGCGCTCGCCTTTACGTAGCCGGCGGCAAGCTCGATTTCGGCACCGAGGGATTCAAGCGCTTTCAGGTGCAGGTCGATCGGCCGATCTCCGATCGCGCATCCGCCCGGCAGCGAGACGGTCGCTTCCCCTGCCCGTGCCAGCATCGGCCCGAGCACCAACACCGAGGCGCGCATCTTGCGCACCATGTCGTAGGGCGCGATGGTCGAGGCGATGTCCCCCGCGCGCATGGTCATCCGGCGGCCGTATTCGCCTGGCTTGACGCCCTCGACCTTGGTCGAGACGCCTAGTTGGTTGAGCAGGTGGCTAAAGGTGTCGACATCGGCGAGCCGCGGAAGGTTGGCAAGCGTCAGCTTCTCGTCGGTCAGCAGCGCGCACGGCATCAAGGTCAGCGCCGCATTCTTAGCTCCGCTGATCGGGATTTCGCCCTTGAGGCGAGCGCCGCCTTTGATCCAGATGCTGTCCATCGCCGGGGTTTAGCGTGGAGCGCGGCACTGTAAATCCTCCCTGCCGCGCAGCGGTGGGGAGGGGACCGCGCCGCACCTGTTCCGGCGTGGTTAAGGGGCCCCTCCGTCAGTTCTTCGGACTGCCACCTCCCCATCGCTGCGCGACAGGGGAGGATAAAGGTCATGCCTTTTCCAGCGTGCACTGGAGCGGGTGCTGGTTCTCGCGGGCGAAGTCGATCACCTGGGTGACCTTGGTTTCCGCCACCTCATAGGTGAACACGCCGCACACGGCGACGCCCTGCTGGTGGACCTGCAGCATGACTCGGGTGGCGTCCTCGATGCTCATGCTGAAGAACTGCTGCAGCACCAGCACGACGAACTCCATCGGAGTGTAATCGTCGTTCAGCATCAGCACTTTGTAGTTGGACGGCTTCTTGGTCTTGGGCCGCGTGCGGGTCGCGATCCCGGTCTCGCCCTCGTCGAGCCCGTCGCCCTGATCGGGACCATTCGCCATCATTCGCATGGGTGTACGCATCTCGATCTAAAATAGGGCACGCCGGCGAATAGCGGCAAGACGCGTGGCAACGCCACAGCACAAAAAATTGGCGGCCGCCCGTTTCGGGGCGGCCGCCGTACGCCGTTGCCTGACTTAGGAGGGGAGAGGGTCAGGCAACGAAAGTGTTGAAGCGCTCGGCATTGGCGGTGGCGCGGTTCGACAGCGGCTGGAACGCTTCGCCGGCGAGCTTCACCATCGTCTCGGTGAAGCGCGAGCTTTCGGCGACCATGCGGTCGAACGAAGCGCGTGCCAAGTTGCTCTGCAGCTGCATGTACTCGGTCGGCGACTTGGCTTCGGCGAGCGTGCGGACGGCGTCGGCAGCCTGCTCGACGTTGTCGCGGCTGCTGGCGACCAGATCCTGGCCGATCGAGCGGGCGCCCTGCGCGGCGACGCGGCTGGCCTCGACCATCGCTTCGACGTTGGAGCGAGCGACGTTAGCAAGCTCCTCGGCGACCTTCTGGCTGCGTTGGGCGAGCTCTTGGCCACGCTCAGCAAATTCCTGACCGCGGCCGTTGGCGCCGGCGAACAGGTTCTGGAACGGCGCGAACGCCTGGTTGGCGTCAAAGCCGTTGAAGGCGTTGTTGGTCACGGTTTCAAATCCCTGGTTAGCGGCAGCGGCGGTCTTGCTGGCCGCCGTGCGGGTATTGCGGGTGTTCCGCGCAGCCGCGGTGCGGGTCTTGCGCTCGGCCGTCTTGCGAGTGGCCTTAACGCGCCGCGGCGCTTTCTCGGCAGTCGGCTGGCGCTTGGCACGACGCGCAGTGGTGGCACGCTCGCGTTTGGCCGTCTTTGCGCTCTCGTCGGCAATCTTCTGCGCGGTGTTGGCGACGGTCTCCGCAACCTTGGCCGGAGCCTCGGCAGCGGCTTTCGCTTCGTTGTTGTTCTGGTCAGCCATGGGAATGTTCTCCTGATTATGCTGCGGTGCACAATATGCATTGCGCTGCACCATTTCAAGCCAAATCTTGTGCAATGCAACATTTTGCCGCTTGACGGCCACGGCTCGCCGGAAGCAAGAGCGGTCATGGACGTGTCAAACAAGCCGCCGACCCGCCTCCGCCGCGGGCTCCTGATCGTCCTGTCCTCACCATCCGGCGCCGGCAAATCAACGATCTCGCGATTGCTGCTGCAAGCCGACGCCGAGGTCCGCATGTCAGTGTCGGCGACCACTCGTCCCAAGCGTCCGGGTGAGACCGACGATGTCGACTACCATTTCGTGGACGACGCCGAGTTCGACCACATGGTCGCTGCCAACGCGTTCGTCGAATGGGCGCAGGTCTTCGGTTATCGTTACGGCACCCCCAAAGCGCCCGTGAAGCAGGCGCTGAAGGAGGGCCGCGACATCCTGTTCGACATCGACTGGCAGGGCGCCCGCCAACTCGAGCCGGACTTTGGCGAGCACCTCGTCACCATCTTCCTGCTGCCGCCTTCGATGGAAGAGCTGGAGCGGCGGCTGCGCTCACGCGCAACCGACCCCGAAGAGGTCATTCAAGGGCGGATGCGGCGGGCCTCCGACGAGATCAGCCATTGGGCCGAATATGAATATGTCCTGGTCAACCGCGGCATGGACGAATGCCTCGCGCAGGTTCGCGCGATCGTAGCGGCCGAACGGTCGAAGCGCACTCGGCAGACCGGCCTACACGGCTACGTCACCAAGCTGATCGGCACGCCGCACTAGCGGTCGAGCAACTCGATTAACCGCGCGGCCGCCAGGAAGTCGCGCTTGCGGTTGGCGAGCGCCAGCTCGGCCTCGGCGTCCGCGCCCCATTGCTCGAGCTGCCAGCGCTCGTCGATGCTGACCGCCGCCCACGCGTGCTCGGGCGAGAGCGCCTGTTCCACGACGGCCAGCGCAGCGATCAGCGACCCGCCGATCGTGACTAGCGGCGACAAGGCGGCCAGCCGGAACGCGTCCAACGAAGCAATCGCATGCGACAGCCGCTCGGCCGTGGCGCGGGGCTGCGGCACATGGATCACCCCGCTCGTCGTGACAAAGTCGATGTCGAACCGGCGCCGCGCCCAGCCGAGCAGCGGGTCCCACGCTTGTTCTTGACGCTCGACCAGTGCGCGCGGCCCATCCGCACGATAGCAGGTGAGGTCGGCTTCCGCGTAGCGCGCGAGATCGCGAGCGAACGTGCTCTTGTCGGCAGCAACGCGGTCAATCGCGGCATTGGCGAGCCCTGTCAGGGGCATCGCCCGCGGCTCGAGCTTTTCGCCAACGCCGCGCCATTCCTTCGCAATCGCCTCGGCCAGCGTCTCGCTCGGCACCACCAGCGCCGCGCGCGAGGGTGTCTTCACGGGGCGGCTGTCGAGCGCGATGCCCCAGCCCTCCGCCTCACGGACGACCGCGGCGTCTTTCCAGAACCGCTTCACTTGCGCTCGCGGTCCTGCTGGTCCCACGATTTCTTGAGCAGCCGCGGCGCGAACAGGGCGTCGATCACGCCGAGGATGGCGATGATTGCACCCACTTGCCGCCAGCCGCCCTCCCGCAACAGGTCGGTGTAGATGATGGCGATTCCGAGGAAAAAGATGGCCAGCCCGAACGCGCGCGCGCCCATGTAGGCGAGCAGGCGCCGCTTCCAGATAGTTTCATCGTCCATCGGCAGGCTCCTCGACCAAAGCGAGCACATCCAGCGGCTGTTGCGCAACCGCCGCCGCGCCAGCAGCCAGCAACTCCTCGCTGTCATGATAGCCCCAGGCGACGCCGATGCCGCGCGCTCCAGCGGCGGCGGCCATGCGCATGTCGAAGCTGGTGTCGCCCACCACGATCGTTGTCTCGGCGGACGCGCCTGCATCCGCAATCGCCTCGAGCACCATCGACGGATGCGGCTTGGACGGATGCCGGTCCGCCGTCTGCAGCGAGATGAAGCGGGCATGGATGCCGTGCAGGTCGAGGCAATGCTTGAGCCCGCGGTCCGACTTGCCGGTGGCGACAGCAAGCAGCCAGCCGTCCTCCTCCAGCGCATCGAGCAGCTCGAGCACGCCGCCGAACAGCGGCTCCTGCACCTCGCCGGCGGCGCGCATGGCAATGAAGTGGCGCTTGTACGCTTCGGCAAGCTCGACATGCTCCGCCGGCGGCAGGTCGGGCACCACGCCGGCGATCGCCTCGACCAGGCTGAGCCCGATGACTCGCCGGCAGACCTCGGCCGGCGGCACACTCAGACCGCGCTCCTCCAAGGTGCGCTTGAGCGCGACGAAGATGGTGTGCCCGCTGTCGACCAGCGTACCGTCGCAATCGAAGATCGCCAGCTTGGCCGTCATCGCCGCTTCGGCTGCGCTCCAGATCCCCGCGACCGCCGCTCGCCCCGCCGCTCCTTGCGCCGGGTCTTGGCAGCCGCCGCCACACGCCGTTGTTTGGTCACGGGGTCCTTGGCGGGATCCGGGGTGTCGAGCGGCATCATGTCACCGGCCATCGGTTCGAAGCCGAGCGTGGCCAGGCTTTCGGCGAAGTGCGAGGGAAGCTCGGCGCTTTGATCGATTACTTTCCCGTCGACGCCGTCGATGCGGAGGCGGCGGGCGTGGAGGTGCATCTTGCGGCTGATCCCGCCGGTCAGGAACGCTTCGGGCCCGCCGTACTTGGCGTCGCCGACGATCGGATGCCCGATCGCCGCCATGTGGGCGCGCAGCTGATGGGTGCGGCCCGTGAGCGGCTGAAGCTCGACCCAGGCGGCGCGGTTGCCGGCGCGATCGATGGTCCGCCAGCGCGTCCGCGCCGGCAGTCCATTATCCTCGTCGACGTGCATCTTCTCGCCGCCGCTGCCGGGCTGCTTCGCCAGAGGTGCGTCGATCAGCCCGTCGTCCGGCCCCGGCACACCGACGACCAGCGCCCAATAGACCTTGCGCGCGGTCCTGCCCGAAAACGCCTTGGAGAAATGTCCGGCAGCGCGTGCCGTGCGGGCGACGAGCAGCGCTCCCGACGTGTCCTTGTCGAGCCGGTGGACCAGCTTGGGCCGGCTGTCGTCCTCCGCCAGTCCGTCGAGCAGGCGGTCGAGGTGCTGGGTGGTCTTGGTTCCGCCCTGCGTCGCCAGGCCGGGCGGCTTGTTGAGCACGAAGGCGTGCGCGTCTCGGTAGATCACCATCTCGCGCACGAACCGCTCTTCGTCCTCGGTGAGCGGCTCGCGCCGCGGCTGCGGACGGTCGCCGCGCGCGGGCATGGCTTCTGGGGGCGGGACGCGGATTTCCTGCCCGGCCTCGAGGCGATCGCCGGGGACGGCCCGCTTGCCGGCGACGCGAAGCTGCCCGGTCCGCGCCCACCGCGAGACGATGTTGAAGTTGGCATCGGGCATGTGCCGCTTGAACCAGCGGTCGATGCGGATGCCGTCGTCCTCTTCGGCCACGATGAAAGTGCGGGCTTCGGTCACGCCGGGCCGATTAGCCGATGCTAGGCTGCTCGTCCCGCCCAATGTGCGAACGCTTGCTGCTGCACCCTCCGCACCAACTTCGCCGCGCGCGGCCCTTCCCACAGTCCGGCGTAGCCGTGCTTTCTCGCACCCTCGATCCACCAGCCCTGCCCCGGCAGCCGGTCCGACTGACGGACGACCAGCACGGCAAGCTCAGGCTCGCCGCGCTCCTCCGCCTCGTCGTCGACAACGGCGAGCACCTTGCACAAGGCTCGCATCTTCGGCCGGGTGAACTGGTGGCCGAGCAGGGCCAGCACTTCGGAATAGGTGATCGCCTCGCCCGCTTGAGCGGCCGATATCAGGATGGCGCGCACCTCGGCCGGATCGGCGAGCAGCCGGGCGCCTTCGCTCACCCCGGCTGGTCGGCCACGGGAGTCAGCTCGAACACGTCTAGCTTGGAGGTGCTCTGCGGCCAGGGGATCAACAAGCGCCATTTGAACGGGCCGATCCGCTGCAGCACGCCGGCCATGTCGCGCTTGGGGTTGTCGCCGTAAGCCAGCGGCTGGTCCTCGCTGCCGAGCGCCAAACTGCCGAGAAACACCAGCCGGTTGGGATCGTCGTCCTCCCACAACCGCCCGGCCGGCCGCTGGCTGCCGGTCTGCTTGACGATCGTCAGCAGGTCATCCTCGACCTCGACGTAGCAGAAGAACGGCTTGAAGCTCTCATACGGCTTGCTCCTGGGCGCCGCCTTGCCGATCTTGATCAGCCGGCAATTGTAGCTGCCCGGGGTCGGCATCGGGCGCGGCAGCGAGACGTCCTCCCGCAGCAGCGCCCCTTCTCGGCGGATCTCCCCGGCGGCCGCCCTACGCGCATCAGACAGCGCCGACTCCCACGCTTCGGCGAGGCGGTTCAGCCGGTCCTCATCGGCGCTCGTCGCCACTCCCTTCCACGCGTCCGATTTGGGCGATGGCCCCAGCTCAATCCGCGGCGTCGGTCGCGTCGGTGGCTTGGGTTGCGGCGCGCAGGCGCTCAGTCCCAGCGCCAGCGCGCACGCCAGTACCGCAGTTGATGCCCGAACGCCAACTGTGTCGAAACGCACCGCCCCCACTCGTGTCTTCCTTTCCGACAAGGTGGCAGCCGCGGCCGAGAGTTTCAACAACAGCAGCGTTCAGCATGTGCTTTCATCGCGCGCTCACCACCGCTAGGCGCACCGCGGGTGAACGGGGCCGCGCAACCAGACCGAAAAGGCCGCGGCTTCGCGCTTGGCCTGCTCGCCTACGCCTTGTGGGGCGTGCTGCCGATCTACTTCAAGCTGCTCGGCGGCGTTCACGCAATCGACATCGTTGCCCACCGCATCCTGTGGTCGCTGCCGTTCCTGGCGCTGTTGCTGGCGCTGTCCCGCCAATGGCAGGACATTCGCGCAGCGCTTGGCCAGCGCCGCACGCTGGCGACGCTTGGCCTTACCGCGATCCTGATCGGCGGCAACTGGCTGCTCTACGTCCATGCGGTCACCAGCGCCCACATCCTCGCCGCCAGCTTCGGCTATTACCTCAACCCGCTGGCCAATGTGCTGCTCGGCCGGTTCGTGCTCCACGAGCGGCTGTCGCGCCTGCAATGGGTGGCGGTGGCGATCGCCGGCGCGGGCATTTCGGTCCTGGCAGCAGGCGCGCTCGGCCAATTGTGGATCAGCCTGACCTTGTGCGTCAGCTTCGCGCTCTACGGCCTGCTAAGGAAAGTCGTTGCCGCGGACGCGGTGGTCGGGCTGTCGATCGAGACCGGTCTGCTGTTGCTGATCGCGATCGCGTGGCTCGCCTGGCGCGGGAGCAGCGGCGCGCCGGTGTTCGGCCCGGACGGAGGCTTCAACCTCAACGGCGGTCGCCCCATCCCCCCTGATCTGGTCATCGAGTGGAAGAACATCCTCCCCGTCGACCCGGGCTTCCCGGCGCGGAAGCCTCGCAAGATCGACACGAGGCTCTCACTCCCGCTCACCGCACTGCCCTCCTCGGTCGTTCCGCCGCCGGACCCGACGATCCACCTCGCCGTCCGCAACTCGATGCGCGGCAAGCACGTCGGCCTCGCGTCCGGTCAGCAGGTCGCGCGGGCTATGCGAGCGCCGGTTCTCACCAACGCGACCCTCGGCCTGAGCAACGATCCCGGATGGGCGGGCGAGGCTCCGCTCTGGTACTACATCCTCAAGGAGGCCGAGCTCCCACCGAACAACGTCGAACGCCTGGGAGCCGTGGGTGGTCGGATCGTCGCCGAGGTGCTGGTCGGCGTGCTGCAGCGGGATCCCAACTCCTACCTGTACCTCGATCCCGCATGGAAGCCTGCGCCTCCGATCGCACCTGCCATCGGCCAGTTCACCTTCGTCGACCTGTTGCGTTTCGCCGGCGCGGCCTGATGCAGAAGGGCATCGGGCATCGAACGAATCAGCGTCACCGAGGGCCCCGCGCCGTGGACGGGATCGTCCGACGCGCGAGCAGGATGCATCTTTCCGATCTTCCTCGAGTTGAGGATGCTGGGCGTACCCTTTAGGTTGTAGCACCGTCAGCGGTATCGCCGATTCCTGTCCCGCCGCCGACGTCCCCCACATCATCAGGGACAGGAGTGGGGGAACCACAGGTTCCACTGCCGGTCCGCAGCACCTAGGCGGACGGCTCGGGGTGAAGTCACGCGAGTGGCAGAGCACCTTCCGCTCTAACCCGACAGCTCACCTCACAGGCGTGGGAAAGGATCCTTCATGCTTGCCATCACTCGCACGCGCTTCCGCGCCTCCAGGGGTGTTCCACTGCCTCCGACGCCCTAGCGCACAGCACCATCCTGCCCGGACCTTGCAGGAGTCGGCGCCCCTCGGGACATCCCGCGTGGGGCCGGCATCGGCAGCCGCGACCGCACCGAAGCAGTGCGCGTCGACGTGGAGGCGGCGCCAGGCCCCTCCGCACAAGGGTTGACCGCTACCTGTGACCTCTGGGCAGGTCGTCCCGCGCGGGTCTGTGACGTCGCCACGGGTCGACCAGGAGGTCACAGACCACCACTCGCCGCGTCGCGATCATGCGGACGGCAACCATCCCCCCGGAAAGTTGTTCATGTTCATCAAGAGAACCACCGCCGCGCTGGCCCTGACGATCGGTGTCACCGGTCTGGCCGTCGCAAACCCCGCCCAAGCAGCGAACGTGGAGA
>CADCVY010000081.1 GCA_902806275.1 uncultured Sphingomonas sp.
TCGTCAGACCCGCGCGCTGTGCTGGAACGATTGATCGTCGAACGAGGCGAGGATTTCGCCGGTCTTTCACGGATGCTCGGCCGCAACCCGGCCTATATCCAGCAATTCGTCCGCCGGGGAGTGCCTAAACGGCTCAAGGAGGAGGAGCGCCGCAAGCTCGCGCGCTACTTTTCCATCTCCGAAGCTTTGCTCGGCGGCCCGGCTGACGGGCTTCCGGCAGCCAATGGCCTGGTCAGCGTCAAGCGGCACCCGGTGACCGTCTCGGCCGGCCCGGGCGCCGTGGTCACGGAGGAGCTTGGCAAGCCGTACTTCGCATTCGACCAGCGATGGTTGAAAGCGCTGACGCCGACGCCCGCCTCAAGCCTGGCGATCGTGCGGGTCGAGGGCGACTCGATGTCGCCAACCTTGAACCCCGGCGACGAGATCCTGCTCGACCTCGGGGATCGCTTGGACCGTCTTCGCGACGGTATCTACGTGTTGCGCGTGGACGACGCCCTGGTGGTCAAGCGCCTGGCCCTCAATCCGCTGGGCCGCCGCGTCACCGTTCAGTCGGACAACCCGGCCTACCCCGACTGGCCGGATTGCGGCATTGATGAGATCAACTGCATCGGCCGCGTGATCTGGGCCGGGCGCAGGGTGGTCTAGCCGGCGCGACGCCGGTCGATCAGCCACGACAACAGTGCCAGCGCGACCCCGGCGGCGGTGCCGATCAGCACGCCCTGCATCGGGTTGCCGATCACCACGCCCGCAACCAACCCTCCGAGGATGAAGAAGGTGAGGAAGAATCCTCCGGCCCTGGTCGATCGGGTGCGCATGGCAGCGCCATGGCAGACCGCCGCCGCTTACTCCACTCCCTCGCGCTGGCGGATGGTGAATGCGGTGTTGAGGGTCTTTGTCGTCAGTCGGGAAACGGCAAGCGGGCTAACAGCATGACATGGCCCGCCCGTTCATCCCCAACCGCCTGGCACTCGCCGACGCATCCGACCTCATGCAACGCTACGGCGAGCTGGCGCCGGCCGAGGCGGCCGCCCGCGCGGCCAGCTGCCGGGGCGACGGCAATGTGACCCGCTTCTGCCATTGGCGGCAGATCGAGCGGCTGATTGCCGCACTGCGCTGCGACAAGGTGACCGACACGGTCCATTAAAGCCTTTAAGTTCAGCATCATGCAGGCGGCGCTGCCGCTTTACCGCAAGCCTGGTCGTACTGGCGCCGTTCAGCAGCCGTGGCTAAGGCTCCGTCCCCATGAGCGGGAGGGGAACAGCGCGGATCGCCGCGCGGCTGCTGAGTGCGGCCGCCTTGACGGCGTTCGTCGCCGCTCCGGCGGTGGCGCAGCAGGGCGGCGCCGCGGAACTCGACCCGTCGGCGCCGCTCGACCCGCTGCCGGAACTCGGCGTCGAATGGCCCGACCTCGACACGCCCGAGAGCCCCGTGCCGCCGCCGGGCCAAGCGCCGGCGGAACCCGCGCCGGTGTTGGCGATCGACGAGGAGAGCGGGGAGCAACGCTATGCGGTGTCGGTGGAAGGCCTGGGCAGCACTGCCGATCCGGCCGCGCTGCTGGCGGCTTTTCGCGAGCAGTCGGCCCTGGAGGGCGATCGCAGTCGGACCGCCAATGCCGCCCAGATCGACCGCCGCTCGCGCGGCGATGCGGAGCTGTTGACCGAGCTTCTGCGCAGCCGGGGCTATTACGACGCCGCGGTCGAGCCCCATACGGCACGCGCCAACGGCGATTTGGTCGTTATCCTGGCCGCCGAGCCGGGCCCGCAGTACCGCTTCGCCGCGGTGTCGCTGCGGGGTCTGGAAGCAGCAGGGCCCGAGGCGGCGCGGCTGCGCGAGACTTTTGCGGTGAAAGCGGGCGACCCGGTGGTGGCCGAGGAGGTGATTGCCGGCGGCCAGGCGCTGCGCAGCGCACTCGGCGAGCAAGGCTTTGCTAGCGCCGAGATCGGCGAGCAGGATATCGAGATCAATCATGAGACCCGGCTCGCCACCCTGACCCTGCCGGTGGTGCCGGGTCCGGTTGCCCGGTTTGGGGCCATCCGGGTGGCCGGCGAGCCGCCCTTCAGCGCGCGGCATGTCGCGACCATCGCCCGGTTCCGGCGCGGCGACCCGTTCAGGCGCTCGGAAGTGGACGATCTGCGCCGGGCGCTGATCGCCACCGGGCTGGTGTCGACCGCCGAGGTGCGGACGGTCGCCGTCGATGACGGCCGCACCGTGGACGTGGCGGTGCGGCTGGAGCCGGCGCCATCGCACACGATTGCCGGGGAACTCGGCTACGGCACGGGGCAGGGGGCGCGGCTGGAAGCGAGCTGGACCGACCGCAACTTCTTCAATCCCGAGGGGGCGCTGACCTTGCGCGGCGTCGCCGGCACCAACGAGCAGCTGGCCGCCGTCCAGTTCCGCCGCAGCAACTTCGTTCGCCGCGACCAGGTCCTCAACGCGCAATTTTCGGCCGCCAACCAGGACTTCGATGCCTTTGAGGCGCGCACCCTGCTGCTCGCCGCCAACATCGAACGGCAGAGCAATTTCATCTGGCAGAAGCGCTGGACTTGGACGGCTGGCGGGGAAATCCTCGCCACCGACGAGCGCGGCGTCTTCGACTTCTCCGGCGAGAAGGACACGCGCACGTTCCTGATCGCGGCGCTCCCGGTCGGGCTCGGCTACGACGACAGCGACAGCCTGCTCGATCCCACGCGCGGCTTTCGTCTCAGCGGCCGGATAAGCCCGGAGATGTCGGGCCGCAGCGGACAGCTCGCCTATGGGCGTGTGCAGTTCGACGCCAGCGCCTATCGGCCGCTGTCCGACAACGTGGTCGCGGCCGGTCGGGTGCGCCTCGGCACGGTTCTCGGCGCGGGCGTGTTCGACATCGCGCCGTCGCGCCGCTTCTACTCGGGTGGCGGCGGCTCCGTGCGCGGCTACGGCTACCAGCAGCTTGGCCCCAAGGACATGGACGGCGATCCGGTCGGCGGCCGCGGGCTGGTCGAGTTCGCCCTGGAGGCGCGCGTCCGCCTCAAGCAGTTCGGGGGCAATTTCGGGCTGGTCCCGTTCTTCGACGGCGGCTCGCTGAGCACCAGGGCCTTGCCCGACCTGGACGCATGGAGGTTCGCCGCTGGCCTTGGCGTCCGTTACTACTCGGCGTTCGGTCCGATCCGCCTCGACGTCGGCGTGCCGCTCAACCGCCAGGAGGGTGACGGACCCTTGGCGGTCACCGTTTCGCTCGGTCAGGCTTTCTAGCGCCGTGGACGCAATTGTCCGGACCGAGCGCGCACCCGCGCCTCGGCGGCTTCGCTCGGACTGGGGGCGGCGGCTGCTCAATGAGCTGTTTGCGCTGTTCGTGGCGCTGCTGCTGCTGCTGGTCGCCGGGCTGGTCTTGCTCGACACCGCGCCGGGCCACCGGTTCATCATCGACCGCATGAGCCGGATCGAGACCGCATCGGGGTTGCGCATCACCATCGGCCGCATCGATGGATCGATCTTCGGCAAGTCGCAGCTGAGGAGCGTCGCCATCGCCGACAGCCGCGGCGTGTTCCTGCGATCGCCGAACATCCAGCTCGACTGGTCGCCCGGCGCGTGGCTCTACAACGAGCTGTACATCGATGAGCTGACGGCGGATCGCGTTGCGCTCGCGCGGCTGCCGACGCTGAAGAAGACCGGGCGCCGCGGGCCGATCCTGCCCGGCTTCGACATCCATATCGGCGAGATCGAGGTCCGGCGGCTGGACATCGGCGCCGCCGTCGGCGGTCAGCCGCGCAGTGGACGCCTGTCAGGCAAGGCGACCGTGCGCTCCGGCCGCGCGCTGGTCGAGCTTGCGGCGATATTGAACAATGGCGGCGACCGCATCGCCGTCAGACTGGACGCTGAGCCAGACCGCGACCGCTTCGACGTCGGCGCGCGGATCGTCTCGCCCGCCAACGGCCTGGTCCCCGCCCTGGTCGGCACCCGCCGCGCGATTGACCTGACGATCGACGGCGACGGCAGCTGGCAGCGGTGGCGCGGCGAAGCGGCGCTGAACCTTGCCGGGCGCCCGACCGCGCGGCTCGCGCTGGCCGCCGACAACGGCCGCTACCGGCTGGGGGGCAGGGTGGCCGCGGCGCAGTTCCTGTCGGGGAAGCTGCAACGGCTCACCGCGCCGACGGTCAATGTCCGCGCTAATGGCACTTTCGCCGCCAATCTCCTGGAGGGGCAGATCACGGCGGCGTCGCCGGCCATGCGGGCCGTGGCGCGCGGAGCCGTCGACCTGGCCGAGAACCGCTACGAGCGCGTGCGGGTCGGCATCGACCTGCTGCGGCCGCCGGCCTTGTTCACCAACATGACCGGCAAAGCGGTGCGGATGGTGTGGACTCTGGACGGCGCCTTCGACCGTGCCGATTATTCCTACCGGCTGACCTCACAGGGCGTGACGTTCGACAACACCGGCTTTGTCGGCTTGCGCGCCGAGGGTCGGGGCCGCCTGGCGCCTTGGCCGATGCGGGTGCCGATCCGGCTGTCGGCGCGCGCGATCACCGGCATCGGCGATGTCGCCGGCGCCATGCTCGCCAACCCCAGGATCGAAGGCTGGCTGTCGCTCACGCCCAAACTGGTGCGAGGGGAGGGGCTGCGCCTGACCAGCGCCAAGTGGAGCGGCAAGCTGTCGGTCCTGATCGACCTGGTGACGGGGCGCTTCCAGCTGCTCGTGTCGGGCGGCCTGCAGCGCTACCAGATTCCGGGGCTCGGCATCGTCGACGTGATTACCGACTTGAAGGTCGTGCCCGGCCCGGGCGGCAAGGGCAGCCTGGTGGTCGGCACCGCCAAGGCGTGGGTCCGGCGGCTCGACAACAGCTTCTTTCGCGACCTCACCGGCGGTTTGCCGCGGCTGGAGACGAACCTGACGCGGGGGCCGGATGGGGTCGTGCGCTTCACGGACCTGCAGATCTATTCGCCCAAGCTCAGGCTGTCCGGCTCCGGCCAGCGGGCGCGGGATGGCACCTTCCATATCGTGGCGTCGGGCCGCCAGGCGAGATACGGGCCGCTCAAGCTGTCGCTCGATGGGCGGATCGAGCGGCCGCGGTTGGACATCCTGCTCGACCGGCCCAACGAAGCGCTTGGCCTGCGGGCCGTGCACCTGCTGTTGCAGCCGACGGCGGCCGGTTTCGACTATCGGGCCGCGGGCCGGTCCAAGCTCGGGCCGTTTACCAGCAACGGGCGTATCCTGCTGCCGAGGAACGGCCGCACGATCATATCGATCGCGGCACTCAACACCGGCGGCGCCCGGGCGAGCGGCGACCTGCGGTCTGATACCGGCGGCTTCAGCGGCAGGCTGGTCCTTGCCGACGGAACGCTCGGCGGAACGCTGGACTTCGCGCCGGCGGAAGGTGCGCAGCGGATCGAAGCGCATCTCACCGCCAACGGCGCCCGCTTCCCCGGCGCCTTCGCGGTCCGCAGCGGCCGCGCCGATGGCACGGTCATCCTCGCCGATGAACGCACGACGGTGGACGGCAGCATCGACGCCCGCGGCCTGGAAGCGGGCGGCGTCTCGCTCGCGCGCCTCACCGCCAACGCCAAGCTCGTCAATGGGTCGGGCCAGGTCCGCGCCGCCTTCGCCGGCCGCCGCGGCGCTGCTTTCGCTTTCTCCACTTTGGCCGACGTCTCGCCCGACACCATCCGCGTCACGGGCAGCGGGCGTATCGAGCGGCAGCCGCTGGTGCTGAACCAGGCTGCCGTGCTGACGCGTTCGGGCGATGGATGGGCCTTGGCGCCGACGCGCTTCGCCTTTGCCGGCAGCACCGCCACGCTGGCCGGCCGGACCGGCTCGCGCCCGGAAGTGCAGGCGCAGGTGCAGGGCATGCCTTTGGAGGTGCTCGACGTCTTCTGGCCCAGCCTCGACTTCAAGGGTTCGGCGACCGGCCGCGTTGATTACGCGTGGGCCGGCAACCGCACCGGCCGGCTCGACCTCAAGGTCCGCGGGTTCAGCCGCGCAGGGCTGGTGCTGGCGTCCAAGCCGATCGACGTCGCCATTGCCGCGAGCGTCTCGGGCAACCAGGCGGCCATGCGCGCGGTGGCGGCTAGCAACGGCGCCACGGTCGGCCGCGCCCAGGCGCGTTTCGCACCGATGGGCGGCGGGCCGCTGGTTGCCGAACTGCTCAATGCGCCCTTGTTCGCGCAGCTGCGCTACTCCGGTCCCGCGGACACCCTGTGGCGGCTGACGGGCAGCGAGGTGCTGGACCTGTCCGGGCCGCTGGCGGTCGGCGCCGACATCGGCGGGCGCTTGGCGGACCCGCAGATACGCGGCTCGCTCCGCACCAAGAACGCGCGGGCCGAAAGCGCGGTCACCGGGATGGTGATCGACCAGCTGTCTAGCCAGGCGCGTTTCTCGGGACCGCAGCTGATCTTCTCGCAGATCTCCGGGCGAACGTCCGGCGGCGGGTCGGTCACGGGACGTGGCAGCGTGACCTTCAGCGGCGGGCGCACGGCGCTGGACCTCGGCTTTGCAGCCAACCAGGCCCTGCTGCTGAACCGCGACGACGTCGCTGCCCGTGTGACCGGGCCGCTGCAGATCCGCTCGGATGGGGAGACGGGGACCATCTCCGGCAACCTGCGGCTCAACCGCGGGCGCTTTCAGCTCGGCCGCGCCAGCGACGCGGCCGCCGTGCCGCGCCTCGCCGTGCGCGAGCGCTTGGTCGACACCGAAGAGGTCATCGAACGGGCCAAGGTCCATGCGTGGAAGCTGGCGATGAAGGTCGCCGGCAGCGACTTGCGCGTCGAGGGATTGGGCATCAGCAGCCGCTGGACCACGGACCTCGACATCGGCGGGTTCGCCGACGCGCCGCGCTTCACCGGCCGTGCCGACCTCGTCCGCGGCGAATATGATTTCGCCGGCCGCAACTTTCGCCTCGACCGCGGCATCATCCGCTTCCGCAGCGAGGACTCGCCCGACCCATTGCTCGACATCCGCGCCGAAGCGCAGGTGCAGGGGCTGGACGCCAGCGTGCTTGTCCGCGGCACCGGGCTGAAGCCGGAGATCACCTTCGCCAGCACGCCGCAGCTGCCGCAGGACGAGCTGCTTTCCCGCATTCTGTTCGGGACCTCGATCACCAACCTCTCCGCTCCCGAAGCGCTGCAGCTCGCGTCCGCAGTGGCCGCCATGCGGTCGGGCTCGGGCAGCCTCGACCCGATCAATGCGCTGCGCCGGGCGGTCGGGCTCGACCGGTTGCGGATCGTGCCGGCGGATATCGCGACGGGGCAGCGCACCGCGGTTGCGGCCGGCAAGTACATCACCCGCAAATTGTTCGTCGAAGTGGTCACCGACGGGCAGGGCTATTCCGCCACCCGCGCCGAATATCAGATGACGCGCTGGCTTTCACTGCTGTCGACGGTGTCGACCATCGGCCGCTCGAGCGCGGCGGTGCGGGTCAGCAAGGACTATTAGTTGCGCGGCCCGGCTGCTTCGCTACGCTTGGCGGACCAGCAGGGGGCAACATGAAAGATTGGAACTACCGCAAGCCGGTTGTCTCGCGCGAGGACATGCCCGAGCAACACCGGCTCAAGCAGTCGCTATCGTGGCCGCACCTGGTCGCGCTCGGCGTCGGGGCGATCGTCGGCACCGGCATCCTGACCCTGATCGGCGTCGGCGCCGGCACGGCGGGGCCGGCGGTGATCCTGTCGTTCGCGATCGCCGGCATCATCTGCGCTTGCGCAGCCCTGGCTTATGCCGAGGTCGCGACCATGATCCCGGCTTCGGGATCGGCCTACACCTACTCCTACGTCGTGTTCGGCGAGTTGCTGGCGTGGATGGTCGGGGTAGCGCTGATCCTCGAATATACACTTGTCGTCAGCGCGGTCGCGGTCGGCTGGTCGGGCTATGCCGCGGGGTTTCTCCAGTCGGTCGGGCTTGGGCTGCCGCAAAGCCTGATTCAGGGTCCTGAGCTCGGCGGCGTCATCAACGTCCCCGCAATCTTCATCATCTGGGTTGTGGCCGCCTTGTTGATGGCCGGAACGCGAGAGAGCGCCATCCTCAACGCCATCCTCGTCGTGATCAAACTGGCGGCTCTGGCCTTGTTCATCGCGGTGGCACTGAGCGCGTTCAACTCGGCGCACTTCGAGCCGTTCATGCCCTATGGTTTCCCGCGGTCCGGGCCGGCCGGCAGCGAAGTGGGCGTGATGGCCGCCGCTGCGATCATCTTCTTCGCATTCTATGGCTTCGACGCGATCGCCACTGCCGCCGAGGAAGCGAAGAACCCGAGCCGCGACCTGGCCATCGGCATCGTCGGGTCGATGGCGCTGTGCGTGCTCATCTACATGGTCGTCGCCGCCGCTGCAATCGGTGCGGTTAGCTATACCCGCTTTGCCAACAGCCCCGAGCCGCTGGCCCTGATCCTCCGCCAGATCGGCCAGCCGTGGGCGGCGCAGATCCTCGGCGTGTCCGCGGTGATTGCGCTACCAACGGTGATCCTGGCCTTCTTCTACGGCCAGAGCCGCATCTTCTTCACGGTCGCGCGCGACGGCCTGTTGCCCGGGTCCCTGGCGCAGGTCTCCAGCCGCGGGACGCCGGTGCGGATCACCATCTTCACCGCGCTCGTCACGTCGATCTTTGCCGGGCTGATCCCGCTCGATGCGATTGCCGCACTGGCCAACGCCGGAACCCTCGCGGCGTTCGTCGCCGTTTGCGCGGCGATGCTGGTGCTGCGCCGGCGTGAGCCCGACCGGGAGCGGCGCTTCCGCGCGCCGGCGGCGACCCTGGTCGGCGTCGCCGGAATCCTCGGCTGCATCTATTTGTTCATCAGCCTGCCGACGCGCACGCAGATCCTGTTCTTCGTCGCCCAAGGCATCGGCGTGCTGCTCTATTTCCTGTACGGCAGCCGAGCGGCAGCAAAGTCGCGCGCCACCAGCGGTGCCTGACATGACGGCCGCGCGGCCGGGTGGACGGTTGCGCAACATCCTCGGCGGGTCGGCGGGCAACCTGGTCGAGTGGTTCGACTGGTACGTCTATTCGGCGTTCGCGCTGTACTTCGCGCCGAGTTTTTTCCCCAAGGGCGACCTGACCGCGCAGCTGCTGCAGACCGCGGCGATCTTCGCGGTCGGCTTCATCGTCCGGCCGATTGGCGCCTGGGTGATGGGCGTCTATGCCGACCACCACGGGCGCAAGGCCGGGCTGACCGTATCGGTGTCGCTGATGTGCGCCGGCTCACTGATGATCGCCTTCGCACCGACCTATGCGCAGGCGGGGTTGCTGTCGCCGGCGGTGCTGCTGCTCGCGCGAGTGATCCAGGGCCTCAGCGTCGGCGGCGAGTATGGGTCGAGTGCGACCTACCTCAGCGAAGTCGCCGGGCGGGAACGGCGCGGCTTCTGGTCCAGCTTCCAGTATGTGACGCTGATCGCTGGTCAGCTGCTCGCCCTGGCCCTGCTCGTCGGCCTGCAGGTCGGGCTCGGCGAGCAGGCGCTGGAAAGCTGGGGCTGGCGGATCGCCTTTGCGGTCGGCGCCGCCCTGGCCGTCGTGGTCTTCTTCATCCGCCGCCGCATCGCCGAGACCGAAAGCTTCACCAATGTCGCCGCCTCCGAGCAGCGCAAGAGTTCCGGTGCCTTGGCGCTGTTCCGCGAACACCCGCGCGAGGCGCTGCTGGTGATGGCGCTGACCGCCGGCGGCACGCTCGCCTTCTACGCCTACACCACCTACATGCAGAAGTTCCTCGCCAACACCTCAGGCTTCGACCGCGCGACGGCGTCGCGGATCATGACCGTGGCGCTCTTCATGTTCATTGCGCTGCAACCGTTGGCCGGCTGGCTTTCGGACAAGGTCGGGCGTCGGCCGTTGATGATCGCCTTCGGCACCGCCGGCCTGCTGTTCACTTATCCGATCTTCGTCGCGCTTGAGCAGACGCGTAGCGTTACAACCGCGCTGCTGCTGGTAATAGCGTCGCTGGTGATCGTCACCGGCTACACTTCGATCAACGCGGTGGTGAAGGCCGAACTGTTCCCCGGCCATGTGCGGGCATTGGGGGTCGCTTTGCCCTATGCGATCGCCAACAGCGTCTTCGGCGGCACCGCCGAATATGTCGCATTGTGGCTCAAGGATGCGGGCCACGAGCGCTGGTTCTATTGGTACGTGACCGCAATCATCGGCGTGTCGCTGATCACCTATGTGCGGATGCGAGACACCAAGCACGCCAGCCGCATCCTGGAGGATTGATGGACGCGCGCCGGACCAGTCCGAGCGAGTTACTGCCGCTGCTGATCGCGACGGTGCTGATCGCGGCGGTGCTCGGGAGCTCGGCCACCATCTTCAACGACGGCGATGTTAGCTGGCATATCGCGACCGGGGCCTGGATCCTCGACCATCGCGCCATCCCAACCACGGACCCGTTCTCCTTCACCTGGGGCGGTAAGCCGTGGGTGCCTATCGAATGGCTCGCCGAGATCGTGTTCGCCGGCGCGTACCGGCTGGCGGGCTATAGCGGGGTCGCGGCGGTCGTGACCGCGGCCTTGATGGCCCTCAACGCCGCCGTCGCCTTGAACGCCATCCGTTTTGTCGGCCCCTGGTGGGCGGTCGGAATCGTCGTGGCGATGGACGTCGTGCTCATGCCGATGCTGCTGGCGCGGCCGCATGTGCTCGCCTGGGCGCTGCTGGCGTGGTGGATCTGGGCGATGCTGCGGGCGCGGGAACAGGGCAGGGCACCGCCGCTGCTCGCAGCCGGCCTGATGATTGTCTGGGCCAACCTGCACGGCAGCTTCGTCATGGGTTTGCTGATTGCGGCGGCGTTCGGGCTGGAAGCGTTGCTGGTGGAAGCCGACCGGGCCCGTGCCTTTAGGCAGTGGGCGGTGTTCGGCCTTGCGTGCGCAGCTGCGGTGTTCATCAATGCCAACGGGATCGCGGGTGTGCTGCACCCGCTGAGCATCGCCAAGCTGAGCATGCTGCCGCTGATCGACGAGTGGCAGCCGTCGAGCTTCGCCGTCACGCCGCACTTCTTCGCTGTGCTTGCGGCCGTGCTGGTGCTGGTGCTGTTGGCGGTCACGCGGCCGCGCATTCCGCCGTTTCGCGCCGCGCTGCTCCTGCTGCTGCTCGCCATGGCCTTGTACCAGATGCGCCACCAAGCGGTGCTGGCAATTGCCGCCGCGATGCTCCTGCCTCCTGGCTATGCCGGGAAGCGCAATGCCTCCTCCAGCCGGCCGCCGCTTCTGCTAATCTCCGGCGCGATGGCGCTGTTCGTGGCAATCCGGGCGGTGCTGCCGATCGTTGTGCCGTACAATTCGGCCAACCCCTGGAGGCTCATCGCCGCCGTGCCGGCGGAGCTGCGGTCGCAGCCGGTGATCAACGGCTATTCGATGGGCGGCCCGCTGATCCTGTCGGGCATTCGCCCCTATGTGGATGGGCGCGGCGACATGTACGGGGACGCGCTGGTGCTCGGTTACAAGCGCATCCTCGAGGGAGATCCCGCCGCCCTAGCTGCGGCGGAAGGCAAGTGGGGCGTCCGCTGGGCGATGCTGCCGATCGACTCAAAAAAACTGATCACTTTGCTCGAGCGTTCGGGCTGGCGCCGGACTTACCGCGACGAGGTCGGCGTCATCTACGTCCGCTAGCGTTTCATGAAGCCTTCGAGCTGGTCGCGGAGCTCCGATACGGACAGCCGCTGCCATTGCGCATCCCATGGCGAATCGGCGGACGTGCCGGGGGCCAGATAGGCCGGGCGCTGCCACGTGGTGGGCGCGATCTGCGGGCGCGCCTGGGCCAGCAGGGCCATGTCGAAAGGTGAGTGGAACTTGAGACCCGCCTGGTCGCCCACAACCCAGGTGACGGTGCCGAACACCGTTCCGGCCGCGCCAAGGTCGAGCAGAGGCTCCGCACCGACGGGCAGCGGCACTTCGAACTCGATCAGTGCACCGGTGCTCGAGATGTTGCGTAGCCGCACCGGCGCGCTTTGAAAGTCGTAGTGGAGCATGCCCGACCAGATCAGCGGGTGACGGGTGGCGACCCGCTGGTCGTCGTCGTCCGGTTGCGGCTCCGAGTCACGGGCGGGCGCTTCGAACTCACCGTCCTTGAAGTTCTGGTGGAGAACCGTGCGTAGCAGCTTGGTCTGTTCGTCCGGCGAGCAGTCAAGCTGCGTTTCGTGGGCGAACTCGAGGCCGATGCGGTCCCCCTTGAGCCAGCGCACCGCGCATTCGATGACTCCGTCCCCCGCCAGATGCAGGTCGACGCGGTCCCACAGCATCGGCTCGAAGTTGCCGGTGATCATCGCGCCGCCGCCCGACAGGTTGATCAGTTCGACATCGTGGAGCCTGCCGGCGTGCGCGACCCGCACCTGATCAACGGACAGCCGATGCCGTTCGCCGTCGCGCGTGTTGCAGCGACGATGTTCCTCGCGTGGCACGGGGATGCTGTGCAGCACGTCGGCTTTGGCGCCCTTTGGCCGCTTGGCAGGCATCACAAACGGCTGCTCCACCGCCTCGTCGCTGCCGCCGAACATTTTCGCCCTGATGTTCATCTTCGCGGCTCCGTAATCCCTTGCGCGCGACCTGTGATGCACGGCAGTGGTTACGGAATGGTGTTCGGAGGTGCTGTCCAGCCTAGGACGAATAGTACATGTCGAACTCGACCGGGCTCGGCGTCGTTTCCCAGCGGAGCACTTCTTCCCACTTGAGGTCGATGTAGGCGTCGATCTGGTCGGTGCTGAACACGTCGCCGCGGATGAGGAAGTCGCGATCTGCGGCCAGCGCGACCAGTGCTTCGCGGAGCGAGC
>CADCVY010000082.1 GCA_902806275.1 uncultured Sphingomonas sp.
ATTACCGCCGCCGGGCGGTCGAGGAGCGGATGGCCGCGCAGCGGGCAATGACGGAAACGGCTCGTGCCTGGCACGCCAAGCTCGCCGAGGATTTCGCCGGCCGCGCCATGACCGGCACCGCCGTTGCCTGTTCGAGCAGCAGCGCAGTCACGGCCTGACAGCTAGCGGTTGGCGGCCTTCGCCTCGCTTTCCATGATGGCGTCGAGCACCGCTTCGGGCTGGACCTGCTTTTTCATCTCCTCGAGCTCCGGCTGATGCGCGGCGGGCACATCCAACCGCCTGGCGATATCGGTCACGAGCTGCACCAGCTTGGTGATCTCCGCTTCCGCTAGCAGCCCGATCTGCATGTCCAGCTCCGCCCGCCGGTCGTCGACGGCAGCCATGCGATTTTGCGTGATCAATATGAAGGTCGACAGGAAGATCGCCTCCACCGACGCGATCATCGCCAGCAAAACAAAAGTCGGATCCCATGGCTGGACCGCTGGTATCCAGCCGAGATTGGCGACGATCCAAGAGCTATAGGCGAGTGCGTGGAGGTAGACGAACCGCATGCTGCCGCTGAAGCGGCTGATCGCGCTCGCCAGCCGCTCCTGCGCGCTGCCGTTCGCCTCCTCCTCCTCGCGGCGGCGGCGCATCGTGTCGATGTTGCGGCTAAGCGCGCTCTTTAGCGAGTCGTCGGACATGATGGCGCGGCAACGAGCCGGCAGGCGGCGGCGTTCCTGCCAGCCAAGAGCTTATGCCCGAACGTAGGTGAGCCTGAGCACGTCCTCGCCGATGCGCTCATTGCCCATCAGCGTTAGCGGCGGCCGAGGCCCGGCGAGAATTTAAAAGCACTGGGTCCTCAGGTGACCTTCGCAAATTAATGCCGATTATGACCTACGCCGCCCCCGTAACTACGTCGGATTACATACGGCCAAGGCGATAGAGATAAAGGTTAAGGACGGGAAAAGAGAATTTCAGTGCTTTTTGAACGGTAGATAATGGCAACAGCCCAGCGTCATTCGGCAAGCCCGACAAGCTGCTGTCAGACTCTTTGCTCGCGCCCGTGGTCGGTCACGCTACAGCCGTCTCACGCGCTTACCGCGGGTGAATGGCGAACAAGAGCGTCCGCGTTGCATCTGACCTGAGCCGCTTTCGGTGCGTGATCGAGATCCGCTGCGCCTGTGGGAACGCCCGCTACATGGGCGGAGTGGAAGCACTTCGCATGTTCGGCAATGCGCCGATCAGCACCTATGCGCGGCGCCTCAAGTGCTCACGGTGTGCTCGGAAGCTTGCAGCGGTGGACGTGGTCCGCTGCCACAGCGTTAGCCCCGCTCCCCCTAGGCGCTTGGCCAGAGGTCCAACTCGCCTGCAGAGGCTAACCTGAGCCGCGCGAGGAGCAGATCGAAAACGGCAGGGTGCATCGGGCTTTTGTACATCAGCCCAACTCTCGATTCCTCAATCCAGACCGCGACCGCTTCTATCGACTCCAGGCCATCGAATTTGACCCAAACACGCTCGTAGGTGCCCGGACGCTCGATGAACTCACTACTGCACCCGAAGCGACTCACGTCGAACGTCGCCACGCGGTAGCTCAGGCGACCGACCCTGCGCAGCGATACCTCTGCGCTTATCGGGAGGCGTTCAGCCTTTCGCGGCCAATGCTGCCTACCAACTGGCTCACTCTGGAACAGTAGCCCGGCCTTCCTATCCTTGTACCAGCGGACGCTGGCGGCAGTCGCTCCGCGGCCAAGGGCCGAGAGCTTCACCTTCTCGCCCACTACAAGTGGCACAAGGGTACTGATGAGACAGCCGTCATAGGAAAGGTCGAGCACCTTCACATCGACAATCGCTTTGTTCGACCTGATTACGTAGCCACTGATCTCAACAAGCCGCCGGTCAGCGCGTGGAGCCGCGGGCAGAGCAGCATTGCCCTGTGATTGCTCTTCTGGGGTGGGACCGGTTTTAACCGCAGGTTGCAAAGGGACGCCTCCAGTGGACGCAGCTTTTGTAGGACGCTTTGGTAAAGAGCGCCTTACGCTACCTGGCTGTTTCGGTGCGGCATCAGCCGTCCTCGCCATGGTCGATCGACGCAAGCCACTGCGACAGCACCTCAGCCACCTTATCGCGCGGGCCTAGGTTGTGGCACCACAGGTCGCGGCCGAGCGCCGAGCAAACCCACACGCAGCCATCCTCGTCAGGGCCTTCGATCTGGAAGAGGGCCTCTTGTTCGGGTTCATTTTTCACGGGGTAGCCCCTCGTCACTTAGTACAGGTTCGATAATACGTTGCCCGCCAGCGATCCCGGTCTTCTTGAGTCAGATCGTCATAGGTGCACTCGATCACCTTCATCTGCGCATCTACGCACTTGAGCCCCGGGATCAGCGGGGAGCTTGCTAAGTCATTGAAAATTGGCGCGCCCGGAACGATTCGAACGTCCGACCCTCAGATTCGTAGTCTGATGCTCTATCCAGCTGAGCTACGGGCGCGCGCGGCAAGGAGCCTAGACCGCGCGACATAGGGGGCGGCGCTGGAGCGTGCAACCCTTGGCCGTTGCCGCCTAGCGGCCCCGCCCCTAGAGCTTGCGGCCATGCGGATCAGCGCGTTTCTTTCGGCAATGGTGGCCATTGGCGTGGCCGGTTGCTCTTCGCCGGGCGGCCCGGCGCCGTCGCTGGCGGCTCGGCCGGCCGAAGCGATCGACCCACGGGTGCCGGTGCCTGGCGTCGTCAACAATCGTGCCGTTGTGGCAGCGCTTGCCGGCCGTTTGGCGGAGCTGGTGGCGCAAGCGCGGGAGGGGGATCGCGCCTTCGCGCCGGCGGCGGCGCGGGCGCGGCAGTTGGCTGCGGCCGCCGGCGGACCGCAGAGCGAAAGCTGGATCGTCGCGCAGGAAGCCTTGTCCGGAGCGGTCGCAGCCCGCGCGTCGACGGCGCGCGCGCTCGGCGACCTCGACGCGCTCGGCGGCGACCGGCTGGAAAGCCAGGGCGGCCTGGCGCCGTCCGACCTTGCCGCCATCCAGGCCGCGGCTGCACAAGTCGGCGCCATCGACCGCGGCCATGCAGAGACCATTGCAGCGATCCAGCGACAGCTCGGGCTGTAGCGGCCGCAGTGGCGTGAGCTGATGAACGCCTACCTGCCGACCTTGCGCCAATTGCAATATCTCGTGGCGCTCCACGACCACGGCCATTTCGGCAAGGCGGCTGAGGCCTGCTTCGTCACCCAGTCGACCCTGTCGGCGGCGCTACGCGAGCTCGAGAATCTGCTTGGTGTGATGCTGGTCGAGCGCACCCGGCGCGTGGTTCGTTTCACGCCGATCGGATCGAAGATCGCGGCCAAAGCGGTGCGCGTGCTGCGCGAGGGCGAGGAACTGGCCGACATGGCGCGCGCGCAAGGGCAGCCGCTGCACGGCGAGCTTCGCATGGGCGTGATCCCGACGATCGCCCCGTTCCTGCTGCCGGCAATGCTGCCGCGGCTGCGGCGGCAATGGCCCAGCCTGAAACTATTCCTGCGCGAGGAGACCAGCCCCGCGGCGTGCGACGCGCTGCATCGCGGCCAGCTCGACTGCGTGTTGCTGGCAATGCCGTTCGGCTGTGGCGATGTCGATCAGGAGGTGCTGTTCGACGACCGGCTGTTCGTCGCCTTTCCCAAGGGCGAGGCGCCGCCCAAGCCGACGGTCGAGGCGGCGGCCATCGACGAACACCGGCTGCTGCTGCTGGAGGACGGGCATTGCCTCAAGGACCAGGCGCTGGCAGCGTGCAACCGGCCCGAGCTGCGCGCGGAGGCGACGATGATGGGCACGTCGCTGCATACGCTGGTGCAGATGGTCGACAATGGGCTCGGGCTGACGTTCGTGCCGGCGATGGCGATCGATGCCGGCATCCTCAAGGGCACGCGGGTGGAAGCTCGGCCGCTGCGCTCCGATCAGGGCTTTCGGCGGATCGCGCTGGTGTGGCGACGGTCGAGCCCGCGCGAGCAGGAGTTCCGATTGCTGGCCGAGGCTTTGCGCAAGATCGTGGGGAACCGTGCTCCTGCGTAGGCAGGAGCCAGTGCCTTTCACATGCAAAAGTAACTGGGCTCCTGCCTTCGCAGGAGCACAATCACTTTACGCTGGCTCGGCGATGCCGATCGGCTCGGCTTTGGCCGTGTTCTGCGGCAGGTCGAAGCGGTCGGCGTTCATGACCTTGGTCCACGCGTGGATGAAGTCGCGTACGAACTTCTCCTCATGACCCTTCTCGGCATAGACCTCGGCCACGGCGCGCAGCTGGCTGTTGGAGCCGAAGATCAGGTCGGTGCGGGTGGCGCGCCACTTCTCGTCCTGGCCGCCGCGGTCGTAGCCGATGAACTCCTCGTCGCCGCTCTCGTCGATCACCTTCCAGAAGGTGTCGTTGTCGAGCAGGTTGACGAAGAAGTCGTTGGTCAGCTGGCCCTTGCGGGTGGTGAACACGCCCTCCGGCTTGTCGCCGTGATTGGCGCCGAGCACGCGCAGGCCGCCCAGCAGCACGGTCATTTCCGGCACCGACAGGCCGAGCAGCGACGCCTTGTCCAGCAGCAACTCCTCCGTACGGACCGAATGCTTGGTTTTGAGGTAGTTGCGGAAACCGTCGGCGGCCGGTTCCATGACGTTGAAGCTCTCGGCGTCGGTCCAGCCCTGCGTCGCATCGCCGCGACCGCCGAAGAATGGGACGTCGACATCGAAGCCGGCGTCGCGCGCCGCCTGTTCGACCGCCGCCGTGCCGGCAAGAACGATCGCGTCGGCCATCGACAGCGAGCCCCGTAGCTCATCGATCTTGGCGAGGATGCGCTGCAACTCCTCGGGCTCGTTGACCGCCCAGTGGCGCTGCGGCTCGAGACGGATGCGGGCGCCGTTGGCGCCGCCGCGATGGTCCGAGCGGCGATAGGTGGACGCTGCCGCCCAGGCGGTCTTGACCAGCTGACCGATGCTGAAGCCGGCATTGAGGATCTTGGCGGAAAAGGCATGGACTTCGGCATCGGACGGACGGGTGCCCGTAGGCACCGGGTCCTGCCAGATCAGGTCTTCTTGCGGCACTTCCGGGCCGAGGTAACGGACTTTGGGGCCCATGTCCCGGTGGGTCAGCTTGAACCAGGCGCGGGCGAAGGCGTCCTTGAACGCCTCGTGGTCGTTGCGGAACTTCTCGGAGATGGCGCGGAACTCGGGATCGACCTTGAGCGCCATGTCGGCGGTGGTCATCATCGTCGGCACCTTCTTGCCTGGAACGTGGGCGTCCGGCGCCATGTCCTCTTCGCGCTGGTTGACCGGCTGCCACTGCTTGGCGCCGGCGGGCGACTTCACCAGCTCATATTCGTAGTCGAGCAGCAGGCGGAAGTAATTATCCGACCATTCGGTCGGCGTGTTGACCCACGCACCCTCGATGCCACTGGTGATGGTGTGCTCGCCAAAGCCGCTTTCGTGCGCGCTGGCCCAGCCCAAGCCCTGCAGCGTGATGTCGGCGCCTTCGGGCGCGGAATCGACCAGGCTCGGGTCGCCGGCGCCGTGCGCCTTGCCGAAGGTGTGGCCGCCGGCAGCCAGGGCAACGGTCTCCTCATGGTTCATCGCCATGCGCTCGAAGGTGACCTTGATGTCGCGCGCGGACTGCAGCGCGTCGGGCACGCCGCCCGGGCCTTCGGGATTGACGTAGATGAGGCCCATCTGGATGGCGGCGAGCGGGTGCTCCAGCTCCAGCTCGCGCTCCGGCTGGATGCGGGTCTGGTCGTTGGCGACCCACTGCTCCTCGGCGCCCCAGTAGATGTCGCGCTCGGGCTCGAACACGTCGCGGCGGCCGCCGCCGAAGCCGAAAGTCGGCCCGCCCATGGACTCGATGGCGACGTTGCCTGCCAGGATGAACAGGTCGGCCCAGCTGATGTTCTTGCCGTACTTCTGCTTGATCGGCCACAAGAGGCGGCGCGCCTTGTCGAGATTGCCATTGTCCGGCCAGCTGTTGAGCGGCGCGAAGCGCTGCTGCCCGCTGTTGGCGCCGCCGCGGCCGTCGGCGGTGCGGTAGGTGCCGGCCGCGTGCCAGGCCATGCGGATGAACAGCGGACCATAATGGCCGTAGTCGGCCGGCCACCACGGCTTGCTGTCGGTCATCAGCGCCTTGAGGTCGCTCTTGAGCGCCTGGTAGTCGAGGGCCTTGAACGCGGCTGCATAGTCGAACTCGTCGCCGAGCGGGTCGGGCGAAGTGCCGCCCTGGTTGAGGATCTCGAGCGGCAGCTGCTCGGGCCACCAATCCTTGTTCTGGCGGCCGAGCAGGGAGCGGACGGTCGACGGCCGGTCCACCGGACAGCCCTTGCCCATATCGCCGGTTTTTGCGTCCATGATCCTAGCCTCCAGTTGGATGTTCGAGGCTGCCCTAGGGGCGCCGGAGAAGCGAAGGAAACGATTAAAGTTGCTCAGTGCGGCGAGAGAAATCGATTAGTCAGCTGTCTCAGTCCATGTGGCGGAGTCCGATGCGGAGGTAGTCGTAGCCGGTGACGAGGGTCAGCGCGGCGGCGGCCCACAGGCTGGCGAGACCGACGTTGTGGATCCAGTCCTGGTCGGGCGCGGCGCCGCTCAGGATCAGCGCACCGAGCGCGACCAGCTGCAAGGTCGTCTTCCATTTGGCGAGCGCGCTCACCGGGACGGAGACCTGCAGCCCGGCAAGGAATTCGCGCAGGCCCGAGACCATGATCTCGCGCAGCAGGATCACCAATGCGGCGATGATGTGCAGCCCGGCGATCTCCGGCTCGGGGTTCGCCTTGCGGCTGGAGATCAGCATGATCAGCACCGCGACGACCATGATCTTGTCGGCGATCGGGTCGAGGAACTGGCCGAGCCGCGAAATCTGCCCGTGAGCCCGGGCGAGATAGCCGTCGAAATAGTCGGTGAGGCCAACGATACAGTAGAGAATGAAGGTGATCGCGTAGTCGTACGGGGCCGGCCGCCAGAGCAGGAACACGAGGATCGGCACCGCCAGGATGCGCGACAGCGTCAAGAGGTTCGGCAGCGTCAGCATCGGCGGAGGCATCTACGCCAATCCGCGACACGCGCAAAACAGCCGAAAGGATGGCCGGGCGGAAGGGGGGAACCGCCCGGCCGGTAAGTGCTACTCCGTGCGGTCGCGGATGATGAAGGGCGGGTTCGTTTCCGTGCCCACACCGCTGAATTCAGACGTGCCCTTGCTCGGCTGAGTGCCTTGCTGCTGGTCGCCGCTTTGCAGCTTCTGGTCGGCCTTCTCGAGCAGTTCGTCCTTCTTTTCCATCGCCTGCGAGGTCAGCTTGTCCTTCTGCTCGCTGGCGATGTCGCGGGCCTTTTCACCGATGCCGCCTAGCTTTTCCCGCTCCTGGCGGCTGACCGGCACTGTCGAGCCGAGCGCGGCACCGATGGCCGCCGCAAGGATGCCGCCAACCAACGGATTGCTGGTATAGACGTCCTGCGCCTTGCTGATCGCCTGCTGGCCGGTCTGGCGGGTCGCGGCAAGCGCCTGCTGACCCTTTTGCTTGGTCGCAGAGCCAGCCTGGCTGGTGGAGTCCGACCAAGCCCGGCGCTTCTCGCGGAATTTCTCGGTCATCCCGTCGAGCCGCTGGCGGAAGCTGTGGTCGTCCTCGTCGTGCTTGCGCTCGACCATCATGAAGTTGGCGCGGTGGAGGTCGCGACGGCGCTGGTAGGCGAGCGGATCTTCGTCGTCGCGCATTTCGAACGATGACATGTGCGAGACATAGTCGCGGTGGTCGATGTCCGAATAATCGATGTCAGTATCGCCGTTATTCGGCTTGAATGAGCTCTTGGACGGGAACTTGCTGTCCTTGTCGCTGACCAGCCAGATGGCACCGGCTGCGATTAGGCCGAGCGCGATCGGATTGCGTCGGGCGCCATCGAGCAGGTAGCGGGCATCGACATTGTTCTCGTCCGCCTTGTCGAGCAGGGCGTTGAACACGTTCTTGATGCTGAGCTGGTCGCCGATCTTGTCGACGGTGCGGCTCATCTCGTCCTGGGTGCGGCGGATGTCCCGCTCGATCACTTCGGGATCTTCCGTGGTGCGGGTGTCGCTCATCGTTTGTTCTCCGTGGAAAGGTTGCCGCGCGCCGCCTCGACGTCGCGCTGCAGGGTGCGCTGGGTGCGGTCGGGCGCAAGGTTGCTGGCGCTCATCTTCTTGGCGCCGGCGCTGTAGAGGACGTAGGCCAGCGCGAGGGTGGCAAGTCCGACAATCAGCGTCCCCAAACCATCGTTCTCGATCAGGTCGCCAAGCAGGTAGGCAAGGCCCATCAGCACGACGCCAAGACCGGCAATGCCGACTACCGCGGCGCCCGCCATCGCGCCCACTGCCGCTTTGACATCGTTGGTGGACTCGCGGATCTCCGCCTTGATCAGACTGAGCTGCTGTTCGGCCAGGTGCGACCCCTGCCCGACCAATTGCCGGAGCAGGTCGACGATGTTGTCATCGCCGCCGGTGGTGCCGGCGGGCGTACCCGACGTTGGCTTGTCCGAGACCCGGACCAGGTGATCCTCATGCGGGTCGGGGAAAGGCGTGTCGCGTTGTGTCATACGAACTCTCCCGGAGAGCTTGCCGAATAATTCGACTGCGGCTGCTGGGAAGTCTGGAACGCCGGCTCGTCGCCAAACGAAGACCCGAACCGTTGCTGCCCCTGACTGGTGGATTCGCCGCCAGCCTTGAAGATGCGGGCAGCGGCAAACCCGGCTGCGGCGCAGGCGGCGAGAAAAGCGCCGGGGCGCTCGCGGGCGAAGGACTGGACATCATTCATCAGCTGACGGGAGTCCTTCTGCTCGATGCTGTCGGCGAAGCGCTGGATCTGGTCGGCGCCCTGCTGAAAAGCCGACTTGAGCCAAGCGGGAGCGCCCTCGTCGAGCTCGCCCGCCGCCTTCTGAATGGCAGAGGAAACGCTCTTGGCCTGGGTCGCCGCGTCACCCTTGCGGGCGTCCAGTTCGCTGTGCACGCGATCGGCCGCTTTGCTGGTCACCTGCTTGGCATCGGCCGCCAACTCGCTGCCCGTGCCCGCGTTCTGTGATGGAGGCTGCTGCATAGTCTGCCTTTCTGTTCAGGAATATGAAAGGGTTAACAGTGGGAGGCGGGTCAGAGTTCCGAGAACGCTCCACTGTTTCGCCCGAAGGTGGCTCCAATCCGACCGCGCGTTAACAAGGATGTCAGTTGAGGCGCGCCAAGGACTCTTGCCGCCCGCCCAACAGCCGCTACACCCCTGCCCCATGAGTTCGCGCCTGAAGCCCATCCGGCTCCAGACCCTCCGCTGATGCACGATGCCCTTCACCTAGTGAAAACCAGGCGATTTCTGCCGATTTTCGTCACGCAATTCCTGGGTGCGTTCAACGACAACCTGTTCCGCACCGCCATGGTGCTGCTGGTCATCTACGGCATCTATGGCGACGCCGAGCAGGAAGCGACGTTCAGCGCCATTGCCGGCGGACTGTTCATCGCGCCCTTTTTCCTGCTGTCGGCGCTGGCCGGACAGCTGGCCGACGGCATCGACAAGGCGCGCATCGTGCGGCTGGTGAAGACGGCCGAGATCCTGATCATGCTGTTCGGTGCCGCGGGGCTGCTGCTGCACAACATCCCGCTGCTGCTTGCCGCGCTGACCGCGATGGGCGTCCACTCGACCTTTTTTGGGCCGATCAAATATGCGATCCTGCCCCAGCATCTCGAACGCGACGAAGTGCTCGGCGGCACCGGGCTGGTCTAAGCGGGCACGTATATCGCCATTCTCGGCGGGACGCTGCTCGGCGGGCTGCTGGTGCTGCAGCGCCCTGACGGCAGCTACCATGCCGAAGTGGCCGCCGGCGCGGTGTTGGCGGTCGCGATCCTGGGCCGGATCGCGGGCGGGCTCGTGCCGCCGGCCCCGCCGGTCGCCGATGGCGGCACCAACGCTCAGGGCAACGTAGACTGGAACATCCTGCGGGCGTCGATACGGCTGGTCAGCGCGACCTTGCACGTCCGGCGCTTGTTCCTGGCGATCCTCGCGATCAGCTTCTTCTGGTCGATGGGCGCGGTGCTCGCCGCGCAGTTCCCGCCGCTGGTCAAGAACAGCCTCGGTTCCGACCAGACGGTCGCGACCCTGTTCCTGGCGGTGTTCTCGGTCGGGGTCGCGGTCGGGTCGGTGCTGGTGAACCTGCTGCTCAAGGGCGAGGTGTCGGCGCGTTACTCGCCCGCGTCGGCCTTGGGCATGGGCGTCTTCGTGCTCGACCTGTTCCGCCGGGTGCGCAACTGGCCCGCGCATCCCGGCGGGCTGCACGACATCTGGACGTTCCTGACCGTGCCCAATAGCTGGATGGTGATCGTCGACCTGCTCGGAGTCGCGGTCGCCGGCGGGATGTTCGTGGTGCCGCTCTACGCCTTTCTGACCACAACGGTGCCCAAGTCCGAGACCGCCCGGACGATTGCGGCAAACAACATCGTCAACGCCGGCTTCATGGTGGCGGCAACCATGATCCTGACGTTGGCGGTGATGTCCGGAGTGACGGTCGCGGACAGCTTGCTGATCGTCGCCATCGCCAGCGTGATTGCGGCCTGGCTAGGCTGGAAGCTTCATCAGGCCTGCGACTAAGCTCAGGCAAGCAGCATTGAGACGAACACGAAGCCCGCGGCGAACGTCGTCCCGAACAGCTTCACATCGTCCGACACCGACGCGTGCATCGCGGCGACGGGATTGGTTCGCGGCTGGCAACGGCCAAAGCGGCGCGGGTCCTGGGCAATCCCCGAGCGGGCAAGCTGCATAACTGAAATCCTAACGCGGGTTTAACCATGCTCAAAACGGCGATTGCTGAGCTTGGCTCCGCCTGTCCCGCAGCGGGACTCACGCGCGATTCCGCGTGATTGACGGCGCTTACGGGCGCCGTCTGGTGCGGACGGCGGGACTCGAACCCGCACGCCCCAGGGGGCAGAAGATTTTAAGTCTCCAGCGTCTACCGTTCCGCCACGTCCGCACGGCGGGCTTGTTGGGCGGACCGACCGGCCCGTCAAGCGCGGAGTACTCCTGCGCAGGCAGAGGCCTAGTTCTACTTACTTTCGAAAAAAAGCACTGGGCTCCCGCCTTCGCGGGAGCACGGACCCGCTTATTCCGCCGTCACTTCCTGCAGGTTCAGCCGCTCGCGCATTTCCTTGCCCGGCTTGAAGTAGGGCACGCGCTTGGCATTGACCGAAACCGACTCGCCGGTGCGCGGATTGCGGCCGACGCGGGCATCGCGGCCGCGGGTTGAAAAGGCGCCAAAGCCGCGCAGCTCGACACGGCCGCCTTTGGCCAGCTGCTCGGTGATTGAGTCGAAGATGGCACTGACCACGCCCTCGACCTCACGCTGAGTAAGATCCGGGAAATCGTTGCACAGCTGCTGGACCAATTCGGAACGGATCATTGTCATTCCCCGCGAAAGGAGTGAACGGCCCGATTTATCCCCCCGGACCCCTGAACGGGACGCTGTCAGGAAAGCGGGTCCGGCGCAAGCGGGATCTGACGGCGTTCCAGCAAGAAACGCCGCCATTCCCGGCACTTCCTGCCGCTTACTTCTTCTTGTCGCCCTTGGTTTGGGCATCCTTGAGCGCCTGGCCGAGGATGTCACCGAGCGATGCGCCCGAATCGGACGAGCCGTACTGCGCTACGGCCTGCTTCTCTTCGGCGATCTGCATCGCCTTGATTGAAAAGTTCGGTTTCTTCGACCGATCAAAGCCGATCACCATGGCGTCGAACTTCTGGCCCGGCTGGAAGCGCTCGGGCCGCTGCTCGTCGCGGTCGCGGCCAAGATCGATGCGCTTGATGAAGCCGCTGGCGCCATCGTCACCGACCTGCACCTCGAGGCCGGCATCCTGCACCGCGCGGACGGTGACGGTTACGGTGGCGCCCTTCTTGACGCCGCCAGCGGCGCCAGCACCGGCACCCTCGCCGCCGCCAGCGGCCGCACCGGCGCCGGCACCAGCACCGCCGCCTTCGAGCTGCTTGATGCCGAGCGAGATGCGCTCCTTCTCGACGTCGACGTCGAGCACCTGCGCCTTGACCGCCTCGCCCTTGTGGTGAAGCCCGAGCGCTTCCTCGCCCGAGACGCCCCAGGCGATGTCGGACATGTGGACCATGCCGTCGACGTCGCCGTCCAGGCCGATGAACAGGCCGAATTCGGTGGCGTTCTTGACTTCGCCCTCAACGACGCTGCCGACCGGATGCGCTTCGGCGAACGCTTCCCAGGGATTGCTCTGGGCCTGCTTGAGGCCGAGCGAAATGCGGCGCTTCTCCTCGTCGACCTCGAGGACCTTGACCTCGACTTCCTGGCTGGTGCTGACGATCTTGCCGGGGTGGACGTTCTTCTTGGTCCAGCTCATTTCGGAAACGTGAACCAGCCCCTCGATGCCGGCTTCCAGCTCGACGAAGGCGCCATATTCGGTGATGTTGGTGACGCGGCCGGTGAACACGCCGTCGACCGGATATTTGGCCGATGCGCCTTCCCACGGATCGCTTTCGAGCTGCTTCATGCCCAGGCTGATGCGCTGCGTCTCGCGGTTGATGCGAACGATCTGCACCTTCACCGTGTCGCCGATGTTGAGCACTTCGGACGGGTGGTTGACGCGCTTGTAGCTGATGTCGGTGACGTGGAGCAGGCCGTCGATGCCGCCCAGGTCGACGAAGGCGCCGTAGTCGGTGATGTTCTTGACTATGCCCTCGATCACCTGGCCTTCGGCGAGGCTCTGGATC
>CADCVY010000083.1 GCA_902806275.1 uncultured Sphingomonas sp.
CGATGTCGTGGCCAGCGGCCTTACCCCGGCCGACCGGCTGCTCGACAAGTACCACAATGAATGGAATGGCGACGTCAGCCGCATCTACGGGGAATTCAGCTTTTGATGGAAATGCGCACCGACAGCCGCCGCACCCTTTACCCCGCCTTCGAGCCCTACGAGACGGGCCACCTCGCAGTCGGCGAGGGGCACCACCTGTACTGGGAGCTGAGCGGCAACCCGGACGGAAAGCCGGTCGTGTTCCTTCACGGCGGGCCTGGCGGCGGATCAAGCCCCGACCACCGGCGGCAGTTCAATCCCGACAAGTACAAGATCCTGGTGTTCGACCAGCGCGGCTGCGGCAAGTCGACGCCCTACGCGAGCCTGGAAGCGAACACGACTTGGCATCTGGTCGACGACGTCGAAAAGCTGCGCGAGCAGGTGGCGAAGGTCGACAGGTGGATGGTGTTCGGCGGCAGTTGGGGGTCGACCTTGTCGCTCGCCTACGCGCAGACCTATCCGCAGCGCGCGACCGAGCTGGTGCTGCGCGGCATCTTCCTGTTCGACCAGCATGAAGTCGACTGGCTGTACAAGGAAGGCGGCGCGTCCGCCATCTATCCCGACGGCTGGGACGAGTTCGCTTCGATCATCCCCGAGGAAGAGCCCGGCGACCTGGTCGCGGCCTATCGCAAGCGCCTGACCGGCGAGGACGGCGACGAGCAGCTGCGCGCCGCGCAGGCGTGGAGCAAGTGGGAGGCGATGACGGTGACCCTGCTGCCGAGCGAAGCAACCGTCGACCATATGACCAGCCCGGACGTGGCGGTGGCGATCGCGCGGATCGAGAACCACTATATGGCCGAGGGGGGCTGGCTCGAAGAAGGACAGCTGCTGCGCGGCGCCGAGAAGCTGCGCGGCATCCCCGGCGTGATCGTCCAGGGCCGGCACGACAGCTGCACCCCGCCAAAGGGCGCATGGGCGCTGAAAAAGGCCTGGCCGGAGGTCGAGCTCAACATCGTCCCCGACGGCGGGCACCTGTACAACGAGCCCGGCATTCTCGACGGGCTGGTCCGCGCGACCGACCGCTTCGCGGACTAGGACTACAGGCTAAAAGTCACTGGAACAGTTCAGAAAAGTCCGTATGCCTGCGGAATGAATATGATCTGGGGGGCACTGCACGCAGGGTTGCAATCCGTGCTCGACACCGCGTTGGACCCGGTTGTCGTGATGGACCTCGGCGGCAACATCATCGGCTGGAACGACCATGCGGCGGCGAGCTTCGGCTGGACCGCCGAAGAGGCGCACGGCCAACGGCTCAGTGCCCTGATCGTCCCGCCCGCCTACCGCGAGGCGCACGAGCGCGGCCTCGCCCACTATATCGCGACCGGCGAAGGGCCAGTGCTCAACCGCCGCATCGAAGTCGCCGCGCAGAACCGGGCCGGTGAGGAGTTCCCTATCGAGCTATCGGTCGCGCCCAGCGATCAGTTCGGCGAACGCCTGTTCATCGGCTTTCTGCGCGACATTTCTGAGCGGAAGGCGCAAGCCGAGCGCCAACAGCGCATCCTGCAGGAATCCGAGCACCGGGTGAAGAACATGCTGACGGTGGTCGCAGCGATCGCCCAGCAAACGGCCCGGGTTTCACCGGACGTGAACAGCTTCACGACCGCCTTCGCCGGCCGCCTGGAATCCCTTGCCAAGGCGCACGAACTGCTCGTCGGGCAGGTCTGGCATGACGTGTCTCTGACGGCCTTGGTGGAGCGGGTGCTTCGCGCCGACGTCAGCGCCGGTCGGGCGCAGTTCGGCGGCCCCGAGATCCTGTTGAAGCCGGGGCAGGTGCTCGGCCTGTCGATGATTCTGCACGAGCTCTACACGAATGCCGTCAAGTACGGCGCCTTGTGCAACGAAGATGGCCGGCTGGCGCTTGATTGGACGCAGGACGACCGCACGGTAGAGCTGGAATGGCGGGAGCGCGGGGTGCCATGCACAAGCGATGTGCCTGGAAGCGGCTTTGGCCACCGCATGATTGCGATGAGCGTCAAGTCGGACCTGAAGGGGACGATCGACCGTCAATGGCAGTCCGACGGCCTGACGGCCGTGCTCCGCTTCCCGTTGAACGAAAGCTAGTCGCCCGGACGGTACCTGCGTTCGGTGTGCGCTTTGAGTTGCTCAGGATAGAAGTACACGTCGCGCAGGGCGCCTGACGCATAGCGTTGCGACTGATCGTTGAAGTGCGGCGACGCGGGCTCGCCGCTAGCGCCGCCGGCGCTGACCCCACGAGCCCGGACTCGCGGACCGAACTCGACGACGGCGACGAAGCTGTTGCCACGTTCGCCGTACCAGCGTCTGGTGCCGGGCATCGGTTTGGACCCGAACGCCGGGAGCGAGCCCCACACGCTCGACGCGAACGGAATCGGCGTGCTCGCCGCGTCGTCGCTGAACCTGGCTGCGCTCGTGGAGGGCAGCCGCTGCAGCCGGTTGACCTCGCCCCATGGCACTTGCCAGCGCCCGAAGTCGCGTTGCAGTTGCGCGACCGCGGTACTGAAAGCGTCAAGTTTCTGAGCGGCGGACGTTCTTCGGGCAAGCTGCATCATGGCGATGTTGCCCGGCTCTGTGGCTGGCGCTGCGCGCAGGCGCCGCAGCTCTTCACCCCAGAACATGGCCAGCGATTGCGGCACGGACTGGAGTCCCGCGCGGAAATCCCAGCCCCGCAGCGCCGAGATGGGTGCCGCTAGCTGCGCACGCCGCGGATCGTTCTTCTGCAAAGCGTCATGAGCCTGCAGCAAGGTCGGGATCAGCGCCGCGAAGCCGGTCTGGTAATTGTCGAACGCCGCCGCCTGCAGGCGATCGAGCGTCCACCCGCGGCTGCCGGTAAGCAGCTGCTGCGCGCGCAGGCCGCGGAAGTTTTCGCCGAACAGGTCCATGTACTTCGGATAGCGGACCGGGGTCGGGCTGAATTCGCCGGCGGCGCGGTACGGCCATGCGTTGGTGTTCTGCACCCAGCCGTTCGGCGGATTGATGGCGTTGGGCAGCTCCTGCACCGCGTGTAGCGAGCCCCAGTCGGTTGCCGGATCGCTGCCGTCGACCGGCTTGCTGTAGTCGAACCGGTCATTGCGGCGGGGCACGAACTGCGGGTGCAGGTAGGCGATCTCGCCCTTGCTGCTAGCAAAGATTGTATTATTCGAACTGTTGCCTCTTAGCTGAGCGACATTGAGGAAACTGGCAAGATCGCGCGTCTTGGTGCGCCCGAAGCTCTGCTGAAGCGCTTCAACCGGCCGGTTCATCATGGCAAAAGCGACCCACCTGCCCTGCTCGCTTTTCACCACCGGGCCGTGGTGCGTGGCGAAAGTGTTGAACCTTCGCGCAACGAGCCGCCCATCTTTGTTGCGATAGCGGATCGTCACTTGCCGCTTCGTGAACTCCCGCCAGCTGTTGCCGTAGCGGTAGCGCGGCCCCAATTCCGGCTGCACGGTGTCGACGGCAAACTCGTCGACGTTGTCGACACCGCTCGACGTATGCATCCACCCGGCGCTGCCGTTGAAGCCCTGGTAGATGAAGAACTGACCCCAGGTCGCCGCACCATAGACGTTGAGCCCCTCGCCGCTGCTGACCTGCTGCTCGGAGCGGAAGAAGAAGCTGGTGTGCGGATTGATCAGCAGCAGCGCCTTGCCGTCGCGGGTCAAGGCCGGCGCGATGGCGATCCCGTTGGAGCCGCGCGGTTCCCTGTCGCGCACCGCTGACGCCTGCGTGCGCTTGCCGGAATAGAAGCGCTCCAGTTCGCCTAGGTCGATCTTCTCGATATCCCCGCCGATGCTGCCTTCGGTGAAGCTGAGCACCATCCACGGTTCAAACCGCTTGAGCACGCGTGGACGGACGTCCGGGTGCCTGGCGAGGAAGTAGTTGAGCCCATCGGCCCAGGCGTTCATCAGCCGCTGCATGCGCGCCGGGCTGCGCGCGTAATAGGCCTTGAGCTCCGCCTCGCTGACGTAGAGCCGGGCGCGGAGATCCTGCCAGATCGCCTTTTCGCCTTCCGCTTCGGCAGTCCGGCCAAGCGCTGTCAGGTAATTGTCCTCGATGCGCCGAAAATCGTCTTCGGCTTGCGCGTAAATCATGCCGAACACCGCGTCGGCGTCCGTTTTTCCGTGCACGTGCGCGATGCCCCAGTCGTCGCGGGTGATGGTCACGCGGTCGGCGGTGGCCCGCCACCGCGCCAGTTCCACCGGAGAAGCGGCGGTCAGCAGGAGCAGGAACGGAAGTGCGGCGGCGCGGAGTTTATGCATGCGACCTACCTTATCCTCCCCGCGCCTTCGCGGGGAGGGGGACAGCGAAGCTGGTGGAGGGGTTCTGATCAGTAGCGCAGAAGAACCCCTCCGCCGCCGTTGGCGGTCCCCCTCCCCGGCAAATGCCAGGGAGGATTTCAGGCATTCGGCAGCGACTGCTTTGCCCCACCCCATCCCGCAAGCAGCTTCGACGAGGCCCGCTCGATCAGCTCGTCGGCGTCGCGGATGCTGAAGTGGTTGCCGCCCTGGTACTTGTCGATTTCTTCCCAGCCGATCGGCGCGGCCACCGGCGCGCCTTCGCGGGCGCGCGCCGAGTAAGGCAGCACCGCCGTCGATCCGCGCTGGTTGCGCAGCCAATCCAGGAAGATGCGGCCCTTGCGCTGGACCTTTCGGATGTTGGCGGTGAACATCTCCGGCTCGGCCTCGGCAATCGCGCGGCTGAAGCGCTCGGCGAAGTCGGCAACGGCCGTCCAATCGGCCCTGGCATCGAGCGGTGCGACGACGTGCAGGCCCTTGCCGCCCGACAGCAGGGGGTAGGTCTCGAGGCCGAGGTCGGCAAGCAGTGCCCGCAGCCGCAAGGCGGCCTCCTTCACCTTGCCAAAGTCGAGGCCGACGTCCGGATCGAGGTCGAACACCAGCCGGTCGGGATGTTCGACCTCGTCGCTGCGGCTGCCCCAGCCGTGGAACTCGATTGTTCCCATCTGCACCGCCGACAGCAGTCCACGAATATCCTCGAACCACAGATAGTCCTGGACCTCGCCCTTCCGCTCCTTGATCGGCACGTGCTTGACGTGCTCGCCGAAGGTGCCGCTGTCGTGCTTCTGGAAGAAGCACTTCTTAGACCGGCCCTGGGGGCAGCGGATCAAGGTAATCGGCCGGCGCGCGGCGTCGATCATGATCAGCGGATCGAGCGCGGCATAATAGTTGGCGAGTTCGCCCTTGGTGACCCCGTCTTCGGGATAGATTACCCGTTCCGGATTGCTGATGCGGACGCCCAGGCTCTCCGGGGTCGAGCGCTCCGCCTTCTTCCCGGACTTTCTCAAACGCGTGGGCGTTTCGCGCACGACCTGCGACGCCGGCTTGTCCTCGCGGAGCCCGATGAAGCTTGGATGCCGCAGAATTCCATCCGTCGTGAACTCGGTAAAAGCGATCTCCGCCACCAGCTTCGGCTCGATGAAGTGGGCCCCGCGACGGTCGGCGCGCGGCACCTCTACCGGCGCGACATCGACCGCCAGCGGCTGCATCCGCTCCATCATTTCTTCAATGGTCTTGGCATTGAAGCCGGTGCCGACCTTGCCGGCATAAGTCAGCTTCCCGCCCTCCTTTAGCGCCAGCAGCAGGGAGCGGAAGCCGCGGCGCTTGTCGCTGTCCGACCAGCCGACGATGACGAACTCCTGCCGCTGGATGCATTTGATCTTGAGCCAGCAGCGCGTGCGCGTGCCCCGGTACGGCGCATCGGCCTTTTTCGAGATGATGCCCTCGCCGCCGTCCTTGCAGATGGCGTCGAACAGCGCCTCGCCCTTGCCAACCACATGGTCGCCGTAGAGCAGCGGCGGCGCCACGCCCTCGAGCAAGGCGGCCAGCCGCTCCTTGCGTTCGATGTTGGGCAAGTGGCGGATGTCTTCGCCCCGATCGATCAGCAGGTCGAAGGCATAGAAAGCGAGGTCGGCGCTGCCGCCCTTGAGCGTCGATTGCAGCAGCTGGAAGCTGGGCTTGCCCTTGTCGTCGAGCGCGACCGCTTCGCCGTCGATCAGGCAGCCCGCAGGCAGCTTGGCAGCCGCCTTGACCAGCGGCTTGAACTTGTCGCTCCAGTCCTTGGCGTTGCGCGTCCAAGCGGTTGCGGCGTCATCCCCGACAGACAGCAGCAGGCGGTAGCCGTCATATTTGTATTCGTGGATCCAGGCATTGCCGGTCGGCACGTCGTCGACCAGCGTCGCAAGTTGCGGTTCCTCAAAGGGCGGCGGCGCCTGGCCGGCACTCTTCTTCGCCCGTCCGCCCTTCTGACCGCCGCGGTTTGAGCGCCAGACGTCCTCGCCCGCGGCGATCTCCGCCATGGTGCGGCCGGTGGTAACGCTGGTCACATGCGCATCGACCAGCGCGTCGCCATGGTCCGGATCGGAGAAGTCGTCGGTCACTTTCTTGAGCATCCAAGGCTGCGAGCGGTCGCCGGGCTTCCCCTTGAGGCGGAACATGACCCAGTCGCCCTGCATCCGCTCGCCTTCGAGGCGGAAGTGCAGATGGCCTTCCTCAATTGTCTTGCGCGGGTCCTTGCCGGGCTCCGGGATCCAGCGGCCGTGATCCCACAGCATTACGGTGCCGCCGCCGTACTCGCCCTTCGGGATCGTGCCCTCGAAGTCGCCGTAGTCGAGCGGATGGTCCTCGGTGCGCATGGCCAGGCGGTTCTGGCCCGGGTCGAGGCTCGGGCCCTTGGGCACCGCCCAGCTCTTGAGCACGCCGTCGAGTTCGAGCCGAAAGTCCCAGTGCAGCCGCGAGGCATCGTGCTTCTGAACGACGAAGCTGTCGCCCTTGCCCTTTTGCGTGCGGCCCTTGGGCTCATTCGTCTTCGCGAAGTCGCGCTTGGCGTTGTAGGTTTCGATGTCGAGCTTGCGGGCCGGCACTAGCGACGACCCCCACGCCGTTCGTGCTGAGCTTGTCCAGGCACTGTTCTTATGACTTCATGATTGAACAAGGGCAGCCCTTCGGCAAGCTCAGGGCGAACGGAAGTGGGGAGAGAAGGCACTCACCGCCGAGCGCCGGCAGCCTTTTTGGCTGGCTCTTTGGCGGTCCGCCGCGCGGGCGGCTTCTTCGCCGGCGCAGCCTTTTTCGGCTTCTCCTTGCCCTCGCTCCCCGCATCCTCGCCCAGGCTGCGCTTCAGCGCCGCCATTAGGTCAACGACGTTGGAACCGCGGCTCGGCGCTTCGTCGGCATCGGGGTCCTGGATAACCTTTTCGCCTTTCTTGCGCTGCTTTTCCTCGATCAGCCCCTTCAGCGCATCGACGTAGCGGTTGTGGAACTCCGAAGGGTCGAACTTGCCCGTCTTTCGCTCGATCAGCATCGACGCCATGTCGAGCAGGTCGGCGTCGGGCTCACGATCCTCGATCTCGCGGAAATAGGACTGGGCCTTGTTGACCTCCTCGGCGTAGCGGAGGGTCTCCAGCAGCATGCCTTTGCCGCAGGGCTTCAGCGCCACGACATATTCCTGCCCGCGCATGGCGAGCTGGCCGACGCCGATCTTCTTGGCGGAACGCAGCGCATCGCGGAGGACGACGAACGCTTCCTCCGCCAGATCGTCAGCGGGCACGACGAAATACGGCTTCTCATAATACATCGCGTCAATCTCATCGGTGTCGACGAACTGGACGAGGTCGAGCGTCTTTCGGCTCTCGAGCTTGACGCTTTCGATCTCCTCGGGGTCGAGCAGGACGTAGTGGCCCTTCGACACCTCGTAGCCCTTGACGATCTCGTCGAGGGCGACGGGACCCACGCCGGGCACGACCTTTTCATATTTGATGCGCTTGCCGGTCGGCTCGTGCACTTGGTGGAACTGGATTGCCGCGCCGCTCTTGGTCGCCGAGTAGATTTCAACCGGGATCGACACCAAAGCGAGCCGGATTTGCCCTCGCCAGATCGGCCGCGCTGCCATGTTCGATATGCCTCCTTGCCTGAAGGCGATTCAATCATTGCGGAGGCGAGTCGTTCCGTGTCGCGGCCTTGAGCCGCGCAACCAGCCCGGCAACGTCGCCGCCCTGGGCGGCGCAGGCCACGATTGCCGAGCCGCAGATGACGCCTGCCGCACCGGCGTCCAGAGCCGAGCGGACATGCTCGGGCCGCGAGATGCCGAAGCCATAGACCGGCGGCGCTGCGCCCAACCCGCGCAGTTGCTCGATCAGGGCGGCGTCAAACCGCGCCTCGGCGTGGGTTCCGGTGATGCCCGCGCGGGTGACACAGTAAGTATAGCCGCTGCCGATGCTCGCCACCGCTGCCAGCGTTTCAGCGGGCGTGTTCGCAGCCGCAATGAGGACCGGGTCGATACCGACCCGGCGCATCTCCTCGGCCCACGGTGCCGCCTCACGGGCCGGCAAGTCGGCGATCAACAGGCTGTCCGCTCCGGCGCTCGCTGCGCGGTCGAAAAAGTGCTGCCGGCCGCCGGCCACGACCAGGTTCGCGTAGGTAAGAATTCCGACCGGAACGTCGGGATGGTCGGCGCGGAACTCGGCGATCAGGCCGAAGCAATCGTTCACGCGAACACCTGCCGCCAGCGCGCGCTTGGCGGCGGCCTGGATAACGGGACCGTCGGCAACGGGGTCGCTGAACGCGATCCCAACTTCGATCATGTCGGCGCCGCCCTGGACCAATTGCCGCAGCATGCGCGCACTGCCCGGCAGGTCGGGATCGCCGAGCATGACGAACGCGCCGAACGCGCCCCCGCCGGCTCCGGCAAGACGATCGAACATCGCGCCGTAGCGGTTCACGCCGAGGGACCGAGCAGTTGCTGCGCTTGGGCCACGTCCTTGTCGCCGCGCCCGGAAAGTCCGACCAGCAGGATCGAGTCCGGTTCCTCGTCGGCTAGCTGCAGCGCATAAGCGAGCGCGTGCGCGGACTCGAACGCGCACAGGATCCCCTCGCTCGTCGCCAGTGCCTTGAAGGCCGCGAGCGCATCTACGTCGGTCGCCCCGACATATGTCGCCCGGCCGCTGTCCTTGAGATGGGCGTGCTCGGGGCCGACGGCCGGATAGTCGAGGCCGGCCGACACCGACCAGCTCTCGGCGATCTGGCCGTCCTCGTCCTGGAGGACGTAAGTCTCGGCGCCATGCAGGATGCCGGGCCGGCCGCGTAGCAGGGTGGCGCCATGTTCGGCCCCGTCCAGACCCTTGCCGGCCGCCTCCACCCCGATCAGCCGCACGTCGTCTTCGATGAAGTCGGAAAACAGGCCGATCGCATTGGAACCGCCGCCGACGCAGGCAATCGCCGCGTCCGGCAAGCGGCCCAGCTGATCCAGCATCTGGGCCCGCGCCTCGCGGCCGATCACGCGCTGGAATTCGCGCACCATTAGCGGGAACGGGTGCGGGCCAGCCGCCGTGCCGAGCAGGTAATGGGTCGTCTCGAAGCTTGCCGACCAGTCGCGCAGGGCTTCGTTGATCGCGTCCTTCAGCCCGCGCCCACCGCTTTCGACCGGCACCACCTCAGCGCCCATCAGCCGCATGCGGAACACGTTCAGCGCCTGCCGCTCGGCGTCATGGGCACCCATATAGATGACCGTCTCAAAGCCGAGCAGGGCGCCGACGATCGCTGTCGCAACGCCGTGCTGGCCGGCACCGGTCTCGGCAATCAGCCGGGTCTTGCCCATGCGCTGCGCGAGCAGCCCCTGACCGAGCACCTGATTGGTCTTGTGCGCGCCGCCGTGGAGAAGGTCTTCGCGCTTGAGAAAGATGTTCGACGGCAGGTTGCGGCAGCGGGTCAGCGGCGTCGGGCGGCCGGCGTAGTCGGCAAGCAGGGCGCTAAGCTCACTCGCAAAAGCCGGGTCCTCCTGCGCATCGAGGAACGCGGCCTCGAGCTGCTCGAGCGCGGGCATCAGGATTTCCGGGACGTAGGTACCGCCGAACCGCCCGAAGCGGCCGTCTAGGCGCACTGCCGCAGGTCCTCGCGCGACGGCGGCCGCAGCCTCTCAAAAAGGTTGCGGATACGGGCCGAAGACTTGCGCCCAGGCATCGCGTCGACGGCCGAGCCGACATCAATCGCATAGGCACCGAGCGCGAAAGCCGCTCGAGCATTATGGGCGCCGATGCCACCCGCGATCAGGCTTCGGCCAAGCAGCCGATGACCGCGGATCGCCTGCCAGTCGAAGCTGCGCCCAGTGCCGCCGTCGCCATTGTCGAACACGATGCGGTCCCCGCTTCGGGCGCTCAGCGGGTCGCGGCCAACGCTCACGCTCTTCCAGATCTCGCACCCACGCGGAAGCTCGCGCCGGAGTGCCTGGACATATTCAAAGTCCTCGGACCCGTGCAGCTGAGCCGCGTGGAGGTTCATCAGGGTGGCAACGTCGCCGATGATACCAAGCGGTGCATCGCGAAAGACGCCGACCGGCAACATGCCGGCCCGGCGCGCCCGCCCCGCGAGCGGAGCGGCTTGGTCCGCGGTGACGTGGCGGGGACTGCCGGGCACGAACACAAAGCCGGCGAAGGTCGCCGCGGCACCCGCGGCCAGGTCTTCCGGCCGGCCCAGCCCGCACAGCTTGACGCGGCCGAACACTAGCTCCCGCGCTGCCAATGCAGGATTATCCGCGCGCATCACGGACGAGCCGACCAGAAACCCGTCGACCTGGCCCGACAAGCGCTCGACGTCTGCGCGAGACTGAATGCCGGACTCCGACACCAGCAGGCAGTCGGAAGCGAGCCGGGCCAACTGCTCGGTCGTTGAGAGGTCGATGGAAAGATCGCGCAGATCGCGATTGTTGATCCCGACCAGCCTCGCCCCGAGCGCGGTCGCGCGGCGCATCTCCGCTTCGTCATGCACCTCCACCAGGGCGTCCATGCCGAAGCGGGCGCCCTCGGCAATCATGGCGCGCGCCTGCTGGTCGTCGAGCACCGACAGCATGACCAGGATCGCGTCGGCGCCGGCAATCCGCGCCTCCGCCACTTGCCGCGCATCGATGAAGAAGTCCTTGGCGAGGATCGGGCCGGCGAATGCGCCCCGCGCGGTGCGCAGATCGTCAAGCGAACCCCCGAAATAGGCGGAGTCCGTCAATACGCTCAGTGCGTCGGCAACGGGCGCGTAGCCGCTGGCGATTGCGGCTACGTTCGCTCCGCTGCGGATCGTGCCCTGCGACGGCGACGCCTTCTTGATTTCGAGGATGAAGCGCGCGCCGGGCCTCGCTACGGCCTCTGCCAGGCTGCGGCGGGTTGGCCTGGCTTGGCCGCGCAGCGCATCGAGCGACACGGCGGCATAGCGCCCTTGCAGTTCCTGCCGCTTGGCAGCGATGATCTGGCCGAGAACTCCTTGCGCTTCAGTCATTGCTCGCCTCGATACACCGGTTGAGCACCTTGCCCGCTGCGCCTGAAGCAAGCGTGTCGGCAGCCACGGCAACCCCGTCCTTCAGCGTCCGGACAAGACCGGCCGTCATCAGCAAGGCGCCGGCATTCAGCGCGACGATGTCCCGCTCCGGCCCGCTGCCGCCGCCTTCCAGCAAAGCGAGCAGACGAGCGCCGTTCTCGGCCGCGTCACCGCCGGTCACAACGCTTAACGGCGCCCGGGCCAGGCCGGCCTCTTCCGGGGTAATTTCGACCTCCTCGACAATCCCATCTGAGACACGAAGCGCACGCGTTTCCGCATGCAGCGCGACCTCGTCGACTCCGCCGCCATGAACCACCAAAGCTTGCCGCACTCCCATCGCATCGAGGGTGCTTGCGATCCGCCGCAGCATCTTGGGATCGGCGACCCCCAGCAGCTGCACCGGGGGCCGGGCCGGGTTGATGCAGGGCCCCAGCAGGTTCATCACCGTGCGCACCTGCAGCTGCCGGCGCACGAGCGCAGCATGCTTCATGCCGGGATGGTAGGCCGGCGCGAAAAGGAAACAGAACCCGGTCTCGTCAAGCAGGCGCCGAGCCCGTGTCGCCGGCACGTCAAGCCTCATCCCAAGGGCTTCGAGGACATCGGCCGAACCGCACTTGGAGCTAACGCTGCGGTTGCCGTGTTTGGCGATCGGCAGGCCGGCGGCGTCGAAGGGGTAGAGGTTGAAGGGTTGCTGCTCGCGCAGCGCGCTCGAGGCGTAGCGCGAGGTGAGGCCGAAGCGCGGCCGGCCCACGCTCCCGCGCTTGGTGAAGATCTGCACCACGCCGTTGTTCGCGCGCGAGCCGTAGAGCGCGGCCGCCGCGGCGCCGCGGATCACCTCGATGCGCTCGATGTCGGCCGGGTTGAGGTCGGCGAGCCGGTTCTGCACGTTGCTGCGCGCGCCGAGGTCGCGGAGCTGGGCCGAGCTGTTGTCGACGATCACGCCGTCGACGACGTAGAGCGGGTCGGAGCCCGAGATGAAGGAGCTGGTCCCGCGGAGGCGGACGGAGATGCCGCCGCCGCCCGGGTTGCCGGAGTTCTGCACGATCTGCGCGCCGGCCACCTTGCCCTGCAGCGCCTGGTCGACGGCGACCGCCTGCGTGTTGCGCAGCGCGC
>CADCVY010000084.1 GCA_902806275.1 uncultured Sphingomonas sp.
AGCAGGTGATCCGCCCCACCGGCCTAATCGATCCTCCTGTTGAAGTAAGACCGGTCACGGGCTCGACCCACAACCAGGTCGACGACGTCATCGCCGAGGTGAAGGAGGTGGCCAAGAAGGGCTACCGCGCCCTGGTCACCGTGCTGACCAAGAAGATGGCCGAGGACCTCACCGAGTACATGCACGAGCAGGGCGTGCGCGTGCGCTACATGCACTCCGACGTCGACACGGTGGAGCGCATCGAGATCATCCGCGACCTGCGCCTGGGCGCCTTCGACTGCCTGGTCGGCATCAACCTGCTGCGCGAGGGCCTCGACATCCCCGAGTGCGGCCTGGTCGCCATCCTCGACGCCGACAAGGAGGGCTTCCTCCGCTCCGAGACCTCGCTGATCCAGACCATCGGCCGCGCCGCCCGCAACGTCGACGCCCGCGCCATCCTCTACGCCGACCGGGTCACCGGATCGATGGAGCGCGCGCTCAACGAGACCGACCGCCGCCGCGAAAAGCAGCTCGCCTACAATGCCGAGCACGGCATCACGCCGGAGACGATCAAGCGCCAGATCCACGACGTCCTGGCTCACGTCGCAACCCGCGACGGCGTGGTGATCGACACCGGCGACGACGAGCGGCCGCACCTCGTCGGCCACAACCTCAAGGCGTACATCGCCGATCTCGAGCAGCGCATGCGCAAAGCCGCGGCCGACCTAGAGTTCGAGGAGGCCGGCCGCCTCCGCGACGAAATCCGCCGCCTCGAGGAAGACGACCTCGGCATCCCCCAGCACCAACGCGTCGCGCCAAGGCCGCTGGGCAACTCGAGCGAGGGTAAACCGGGAACGCGGAAGACGCGGTTCGGGAAGCAGGGAAGGACGCGGTTCGCGGGAGGGCGGCGTGATTGACGTTAATTGGCCAGTGTTCAATCGCGCTTTGTATGCGAGTGATCCAAAAGGGCTGCACGAAGGGATAGCTGCAGCCATGACCAAGACCTCCAAGCTGTACGAACAGCTCCTTGCGAATCCGAACGTGGTCATAAGCTTTCGCCAGCTGCAATCGTTATTCGCAGCTTTCGGCTTCGTCGAACGGGGCGGGAAAGGAAGTCACAAGAATTACAAGCACCCGGTGGTGCCGAGCATTTTGACCGCTCAGCCCGCACGGCAAGGATGCGGTGCCCTATCAGGTGAAGCGCCTTCTTGCGGTGATTAGGGAGTTCGACCTACATATCGCTGAGTGAGAGCGCCGCATTATCATATCAACGTGTTCTGGTCGGACGACGACGGGCTGTGGATAGCCGGCGTGCCGGACCTGAAATATTGCTCGTCTCACGGCGAGACGCCGGAGGCGGCAATCGCGAACATTCAGGATGCGATTGAGGGCTGGCTCGAGACTGCGCGTGAAGTAGGGATCGACATTCCTGAGCCGCAATACCGCGCAGCTGCCGCCTAGCCTACAACCCCGCCTTGAACCCGACCTGCAGGCCGAGGTCATCGCCGCCGTCGCGACCGAATGTCGTGCTGACGGTCGTGGTCAGGCTGACGCCGTCCCACAGGTCGATGCTGGTGCCGCTGGTGATCCGGCCATAGGTCTCCTTCGGCCGCGACGTGTCCCACTGGTTGACGATCCCCGGCGCGCTGGTCTGCGATAAGCGGATGGTGCGGGCGTTGCCTGACAGCTGGCGCTCGGCGGCGAGTGAAACGTAGGACCGCACGCCCTCGGTCAGGCTCCCCCGACCCTCGATGCCGAGCTGCCCAGTGGTCGAACGCAAGTTCTGCCTGGACACGTTCAGCGTCAGCGCCGCATCGCCTTCTTCGGTGTAGCTGTCGACTTTCGCGCGCGCATGATCGATCGCGACCATCGGACCAGCCCGGAACCGCCACATGGGCACGAGGTAACCAGCCTTGGCGCCGGCCGTCACGTGGCTGCCATCGGGCCGCGCGTCGAGTTCGCTGACCACGCCGACCCGCTCTATCCGGTGCCTGTCCTTGCCGAACCCGGCATAGCCCTGGCCGAACAGGCCGCCCATGCCGAAGCCGCCATAGGCGCCGACTTGCCAGCTCTTGCTGTCGATGGTTGACTGGTCGAGGCCGAACCGCAGGCGGGGACGGATGAAGTTCGCCGCAGCGCCGACAACCCCGGTGCCGAAGCTGTATTCGGCACCCATCGTGGCGCCGACGCCATCGCTGTCGAACTGGTCGTTGGTGTCGGTGGCATCCTCATCGCGCGAGAAATGGTCGCCGACGAGGAACAGCCGCAGGCCGGGGTCGGTGGGGTCGCGGCCGTTGACGTCCACGCGGCTCGACAAAGTGCGGCCGAACTGGCGAGCCGTATCGAGCCCGAGTTCAGCGGGTCCCTGCAAGGTCAACGGGGCGGCAAGCTGCGCCGCCACATAGCGCGCGACGATTGCGAAGCCGGCCGACGTCAGGTGCAAATTGTCGACGTAGAACAGGAACTGGCTCTGGTAGGTGAAATTGGTGATGCACTGCGGTGCCGGCGCGCAGGCGCCGGCGCTGGTCAGGCCATAGGCCATGGGGTTGGCGGCGATCTGGTCGGCGATGGTGGTCAGGTCGAGATAGTGAACGATGACGCCGTCATCCGCATAGCCTGCGAGAGCCGACTGGATCCCGGTGTTGAACGTGGTCGAGAAGGCGTTGCGGATGGCCCGGGCGTTGGGATCGTTGGCGACTTCTGGCAAACCGGCCGTGTTTCCGGCGAGGAAGCTGATGTTCTGCGCACCTGCCCCGACAAGGGCGTCAAGCCCGGCGGTGGCCTGGCCGACCGAAACTGCCGCTGCGGCAGGGGCGCCTGCAAGCGTGCCGCCAGTCTGCTGGTAAAAACGGGCGTCGTTGCCCCCAATCGAGATCGCCAGCAGGTCGTCTTCGTCGAACGTGCCGGTGACCGTCGGAAAGACGCCGCCCCCACCGCTCAGGAATGCGCCGAACTCCGTCTGGAAGCCAGGCAGCCCCGGTGCGTTGGTATTGGTGTTGCCCGTCAGCGCGCCGCCGATCGCGAAGTTCTGGACGTCCGCGTCGAGGATTTGTGCAAGCGTGTCGATATAATTGGTGCCGCCGGAAAAGCGGCCGGTCGGGTAGACCGCCGGGGCAGGGTTGAACCCGAGGATCTCGAACAGGTTGCCGTCATCGGCATAGCTCTCGCCGAACGCGACGATGGTCTCGATCTGCTGTGCGCCTGCGCCCCGCGGAGCTGCCGCGACAGCAACCACGGCGGCGCCAGTCAAGGCGCGTGCGATACGGCGAGCGTTCATCCTGTTTCTCCCCCGAGCCGCGCGTCATCCGCGCGGCAAGCGCCGGGATTAGAAAGCACAAACGCGTCGGGAACAAGCATTCGCTGCTCGCAAGGCAGAACTCGCCCGGCGGTTGCGGCACATGTGCAACAGCTAGGCGGGATGCTCCGCAAGCTTCGCGTACCTCACTGCGCCGGCTCCCACAGCTCGATCGCGTTGCCTTCGGGGTCATGGATGCGGGCAAAGCGGCCGATGCCCATCGAGTCCCACTCGTCCTTGGTGATCACATCGATGCCTGCCGCTCGCAGCTGGTCGAGCAAATCGTCCAAATCCCGCACGCGCAGGTTGATCATGGTTTGCTTGTCGGCCGAGAAGTAGTCGCTGTCTTGCTTGAACGGCTCAAACACCATTGGCCCGCCCTCGTGGAACCATACCCACTCGTTAGGCTCGCCGTTCTCGTCCGCACCGCAGCCGCCGCCAACGCCGAGATGGTCGCGGTACCAGGCTTTCAGCCCTGCCGGGTCCTTGGCCCGGAAGAAAAAGCCTCCCATTCCGATCACTGGCATTGTTGCGCTCCCCTGTTGTTGACCTCGAAATACAGGATGGGCGCGCGGCAGCCTATCGCCCGAACGGGTGACCTCAGGAAGAATCGCCTTCGGGCCAGGGATCAGACACGATCGCCCGCGCCGCCACCGCTCGTGGCATCTGCCTCAGCGCCGCTCCGCGGCCAGCCGGCTCATCAGGATCGCGGCGCGCTTGGCCTGGCGAAAGATCGACGGAATGTCGACGGTCTCGCCAGGGGCATGACTGCCGCGGGCGGCGGCGCCGAGCCCGGCCAGGCTGTCGACGTCCCTGGCGACGAAGCTGATGTCGCCGGCGCCGCGCTTGGCCGGGTCGAGCTCGCGCATCTCCGGTAGTGCAAGGTCGGTGTTGACCGCGTTTAGCTGGGCCAGCAGCGCCAAGTTGCCCGCGGTCGGCGCCATCGGCGGGTAGCCGCCTTCGTCAAAGCTGAGCTCGGCCTTGGTGCCCGCCAGCGACTGGGCGACGATCGCCTGCATCTTCGCCTTGGTGCTCGCGATCTGCTCCGGCGTCAGCGCGCGCAGGTCGCCCCGGGCGACCGCCTTGGGCGCGATGATGTTGGTCTTTCCGGTTGCGCCGATACGGATCTTGTCGGCGCCCAGCTCCAGCGTTTCGCCGCCGCCCACCAGCCCGACATTGTAGGTCAGCTTGGACTCGGGAAGCTCGCGGCGGAAGCTGTCGATGATCCGCGCCAGCTCGTAGATGGCGCCATAGCCCGCATCGGCGCCGAAGATGCCGCTGGAATGGCCGCTCTTGGCGGTCACCGTAACCGTCCAGCCGTCCGAGCTGCGCCGGGCGGTCGACCCCATGTCGAGGCCGCCTTCGACGGCCAGCCCTTCGAAATCGAGCGCGACGTCGGCCCACTTGCCGGCTGCGATCAGGGGGTCGCGCGTGACCGCGATCGGGCTGGCCGCATCCTCTTCGTCGCCGGTCATGAACACGGTGATGTCCGCATTCTTCAGCGTGCCTGCAGCCTGCATCGCCCGCAGCGCCGCGACGATCACCGCGATGCCGCCCTTGTCGTCGCCGGCGCCGGGCCCCTCGGCTTGGTAGCCGCGCCGGACCCAGCGTTGGAACGGTGAGTGCGGTTCGAACACGGTGTCGAGGTGCGCGATCAGCAGCATGCGCTTGCCGCGGCCGTTGCCTTTGTGCCGAGCGACCAAGTGCCCGGCGCGGCCGACACGCTTGAGATCGATCCACTCGGTCTTGAAGCCGAGCGCTTCGAACTCGGGCCTGACCATCTGGGCGACCGCTTTGACACCGGCGATGTTCAGGGAGCCGCTGTTCTGGTTCACCCACCGCTCGAGCAGGCCAAGCGTGCGGCCCTGTTCGCTGTCGACCGTGGTCAACATGCGCTGCTCGGCGCGGGAAAGCGCCGCTTCGGCCGGGAAGGAGACAAAGGCGGCAAGTGCGGCGAGGGGGAGCAGGAAGCGTGAGGTCATGACAGCAGGTTAGCCGCAGCAGCAAACCGTCGCCAGCCCGCTCATCGGTGCCGTAGGATCGTCATGCGGAACTTGTTTCAGCATCCATTCTTCCAAGCTCCTGGGTCGTGGGAAAGTAGATCCTGAAACAAGTTCAGGATGACGAAATGGTTCGCAGCCTTTCCTACAGACCACCTATCTGGTTACAAACCGCACGACTCGAAAGGAGAATGTGTCGTGACGGATGTGGCAGTGGAGCGCCTGATTGACAGCTTGCTCGAGCGCGAGGGCGGTTATGTGAACCGCCCAGCGGACCGGGGCGGGCCGACCTGCTTCGGGATCACGGAAGCGGTTGCGCGGGCGCATGGCTATCGCGGGCCAATCAGCCATCTGCCGCGCGAAGAGGCGGAGACCATCTCGGCGTAGCCTTCGCATCGCCGAGGAGCTGTTCCGACACCGGCGTCAACATGGGGCCGGGGGTCGCCGCGACCTTTCTCCAGCGGGCGCTGACCGCTTTGAACCGGCATGGCAACGACTATTCCGACCGTGATCCCCATCGGCCGCATCGGCGACGTGACGCTGAAAGCGCTCGACGCCTTTTTCGCAGTTCGCGGCAAGGGGAGTGGAGAGGCGGTTCTGCTCCGTGCGCTCGAGGCATTGCAGGGCGAGCGCTACCTTTGGCTCGCCGAGCGCCGGCCTGCGAACGAAGCTTTCCTCTACGGCTGGCTTGCGAACCGGTTTGGCTAAAGGACACACAAAATGCTGCATAACCGCGTGACTTTAGTGAACTTACGCTCGGTAGCTGGCCGCTGAGGCCGCTGCCACCGCACGGCACCTTCGCCGAGGGCCAGCGGCTGGTCTACGGCATCCTCGCCTCTGCGGCGGGCATCTTCTGCGGTGCGTGCGCGGTCGGCACCGTCGCCTTGCTGATGTGGGGCAGCTGGTCGTCGGCCGAAGAGCATAGCATCGTCACCATCTTCGGCTGGTCGCTCGGCGGCTTCATCATCGCGATGATAGCGGTCATTGTCGGCCTGCTCGCCGGCGGGCCGGTCGGCCGGTTCAAGGTCAGCGCCAGCAGCGACGGCGCGTCGGTCGAAGCCGACTGCACCCGGCCATGAACCTGCGTCTGTTCAGTCCCGGCGCTGCAGCCGGCATGGCCGCCTCCTATGCCTGGCGGTGCTGCTGCTGCTGCAGCAGGCCGACACCCGCCACTGGCGCAAGCAGAGCTGCCATTATGAGCTGCTTTATCGCCAGGAGCAGGCGGCGCACGGGCAGACCGAGCTCGATCACCGCCGCGCCGCCGAGGCCGCCCGCGCCGCCGACCATGCCAACCTGGAGCGAGTTCGCGGGCAGCAGGCTAGCATCAACGAAAGGACCTCCAATGACTTTGAAAAGCGCCTTGCCGCTGCTCGCACTGACGCTGTCCGCCTGCGCAGCCAAGCAGCCGCGGCCGCAGCCGATCCCCGCCTTCGCGGAGCAGTGCCGGTGCCCCGCTTACCCGCGGCCGCCGGCCAGCCTGATGAAGCCGCCGATCAAGACCGACTTCGTCTCGCCGACCGCCTGACGGCGACCGAGCAGGCGATCCAGCTCGACGAGCTGATCAAGTGGGTGGAGCGGCAATCGAAGGTTGAGGCCAGCCGCTGGACCATCGCCATTGCCCGGCCCGGCCGGGCTGCCCACATGCGCGAGATGGTCCAACACACATCCTTTCCCAAGCGTCGCAATCTGGCCGCACAACGCTGGGCATGGGCGGCGCCGCTGATGGCGATGACCGCCTGCACGCCGGCCGGTTTGCTCACCAGCGTCGACCGCCTCACCTCGGCCGCGGAGGCCAAGCGGGTCGCGGCCGCGGTTCCGTACGGCGCCGACATCCGCCACAAGCTCGACGTCTGGGCCCCGCGCGGCCGGGCGGCCGAACCGCTGCCGGTGGTGATCTTCTTCTATGGCGGCGGCTGGGCGGAAGGATCGCGCAGCGAATACGGTTTTGCCGGCGCGGCTTATGCCAGCAAGGGTTTCATCGCCGTGCTTCCCGATTACCGGCTGGTGCCCACGGTCCACTTTCCCGCCTTTGTCGAGGATGGTGCGCTCGCGGTCAAATGGGTGCGCGACAACATCGCTCGCTACGGCGGCGACCCGAAGCGGATCACGCTCGCCGGCCACTCGGCGGGCGCCTACAACGCGGCCATGCTGGCGCTCGACCCCAAGTTCCTGCGGGGCGCGGGCGTCGATCCGAAGATCATCCGCTCGGCGGCGCTGCTCTCGGGACCGTACGATTTCTATCCCTTCACCGAGGCCCGGGGCGGCGCCGCCTTCGGGCAGTGGAAGAACCCGGCGGAGACGCAGCCGATCACCTTCGCCCGCCGCGATGCTCCGCCGCTGTTTCTTGCCCACGGCACCAGCGACCGGGTGGTTCTGCCCCGCAACGCCAAACGGCTTGCCGAGCGCCTGCGCCAGGAGGGCGCGGAGGTCGAGTTGCGGCTCTACCCTCGAGCCAACCACGTCGATCTCGCTTCGTCGCTGTCGCGGCCGTTCCGCAACCGGACGCCGGTGCTGGACGAAAGCGCCAGGTTCCTGCTTGCCCGCTCGCGCTGACGTTGCGCCATCCGACGCCGCGCACCACATGCCGAGCATGGAACAATGGCACGGAACGACAATCCTCGGGGTCAAGAAGGGCGGCAGGACCGTCGTCGCCGGGGACGGGCAGGTCTCGATGGGCAATACGGTGATGAAGCCGAACGCCCGCAAGGTCCGCCGCATCGGCGAGGATGGAAAGGTGATTGGCGGTTTCGCTGGCGCGACGTCCGACGCTTTCACTCTCTTCGAGCGGCTGGAGCGCAAGCTGGAGCAATATCACGGCCAGTTGATGCGGGCGGCGGTGGAGCTCGCCAAGGACTGGCGCACCGACAAGTACCTGCGCAACCTCGAGGCGCTGATGATCGTCGCCGACGCCGACATCATGCTGATCCTCACCGGCAACGGCGACGTGCTGGAGCCCGAGGCGGGCATTGCCGCAATCGGGTCGGGCGGCAATTACGCGCTCGCCGCGGCGCGGGCGCTGGCCGAGTACGAGGCTGATCCCGAAGTGCTGGCCCGGCGCGCGATGGCGATCGCCGCCGAGGTGTGCGTGTTCACCAACGACCGGCTGACGGTGGAGACGGTCGGGGAATGACCGTCCCTTCGATACGAGGCCTCGCTGCGCTCAGCCGCTACTCAGGATGAGCGGGCCTCATACATATTCCGCTCATGCTGAATAGGCATTGAGCGAAGCTCATATGCCGTATCGAAGGACGTAGTGATGTTCCTCGACCGTAGAACTTTCGCGACCGCCGGCACCGCAGCCCTGCTAGCCGGCTGCGCCACCACCCGCGTCCAAGAGAATGCCTGCGCCGCGCTGCCTAAGGTCGATGTCGACCCCAGCCGCGTCATCCGCACCGTCGCCGGCCTGCGGCCATGGCGTGCCCGCGGCTTCCTCGTGCGCCGTGACCCTCTCGGTGACAAGGCGCTGGTCCACAATTACGGCCACGGCGGCTCCGGCATCACCTTCAGCTGGGGAACGGCGCGGCTTGCGACCGACCTTGGCCTGCAGGGTCACAGCGGTCCCGTTGCCGTAATCGGCGCTGGCATTGTCGGTCTGACCACCGCGCGGCTGGTGCAGGAAGCGGGCTTCCCAGTCGCCATCTACACCGCCGCGCTGCCGCCCGAGACTACCTCGTGGGTCGCCGGCGGGCAGATCATGCCGTCGTCCCTGTTCCGCGAAAGCGCGGTCACGCCGGAATGGTACCGCCAATTCGACGCCGCGCTCGACTACAGCATCCGCCGGTTCGAGCTGATGAAAGGCGACGAATATGGCGTCCGCTCGCTGCCGACCTACATCGAAACGCAGGACGATGAGGCGCCGCGATACATGCAGCGCGCCGCCGTCGGCTGGCGGCACCTGCCCCGGGGCGAGCACCCGTTCCCGCTGGACCGTGTCGTCCGCTACGAGACCATGTACGTCGAAACCGGCCGCTTCATGCAGCAGCTCATGCGTGACGTGCTCAAGGCTGGCGGCAAGATCCACCTGCGCAAGTTCGCCACGCCTGAGGATGTCGCAGCCCTGTCCGAAAGCCTGGTCTTCAACTGCACGGGGCTCGGCGCGCGAGATCTATTCGGCGACACCGAGCTGATCCCGATCCGCGGCCAGCTCGCGATCCTCGCGCCGCAGCCACAGGTGAACTACGCCTTCACCGGCCGCGCCGGATACATGTTCCCGCGCGCCGACGGCACTATCCTCGGCGGCACGTTCGAGCGCAACCAATGGTCGACGGTGCCCGACCCGCAAACCGTCGCCGGGATCGTCGAGTCACATCGCGAACTGATGGCCGGCTTCCGCTGCGCCGCTTGAAGGCGGGCGCGCAGCCCCCGACATAGCCATTGATGAACTATCAGGCTCCCATTTCCTCCGCCGCGACTGCGGCCCACAAGGACAGGCTCACCCCCAAGGCGATCGTTGCCGCGCTTGACGAGCACATTGTCGGCCAGACCGACGCCAAGCGCGCGGTCGCCGTGGCGCTGCGCAACCGCTGGCGGCGCCAGCAGCTCGGCCCCGAACTGCGCGACGAGGTCACGCCCAAGAACATCCTCATGATCGGGCCAACGGGCTGCGGCAAGACGGAGATCAGCCGCCGCCTGGCTAAGCTTGCCGACGCGCCGTTCGTCAAGGTCGAGGCGACCAAGTTCACCGAGGTCGGCTACGTCGGCCGCGACGTCGAGCAGATCGCCCGCGACCTGGTCGAGGAAGCGGTGCGGCTGGAGCGCGAACGCCGCCGCACCGCGGTCAAGGCGGGCGCGGAAGAAGCGGCGATGGACCGCCTGCTCGACGCGCTGACCGGCAAAGGCTCGAGCGAGGCAACCCGCGCCAGCTTCCGCCAACGCTTTGCCGATGGCAGCCTGGCCAATGCCGAGGTCGAGATCGAAGTCACTGAAGCGCCGGCGCTGCCGTTCGACCTGCCCGGCAACGGCGGCGGCATGATCAACATTACGGAGATGATGCAAAAAGCCATGGGCGGCGCGCCCAAGAAGCGGCGCAAGCTCAAGGTGCCCGAAGCGTTCGATCGGCTGACCGAGGAGGAGGCCGACAAGCGCCTCGACCCCGACGACGTCAACCGCGTCGCGCTCGCGGACGCCGAAGCCAACGGCATCGTCTTCCTCGACGAGATCGACAAGATCGCGGTCAGCGACGTGCGCGGCGGCTCGGTCAGCCGCGAAGGAGTCCAGCGCGACCTGCTGCCGCTGATCGAGGGGACCACAGTGGCGACCAAGTATGGGCCGCTCAAAACCGACCACATCCTGTTCATCGCTTCGGGCGCGTTCCACACCGCCAAGCCGGCCGACCTGCTGCCCGAGCTCCAGGGGCGGCTGCCGATCCGGGTCGAGCTCAAGGCGCTGACGCAGGAGGATTTCGTCCGCATTCTGTCCGCCACCCGCGCCAGCCTGACCGAGCAATATCAGGCGCTGCTCGGGACCGAGGGCGTCACCATCCGCTTCGCCGAGGACGGCATCGCCGCGCTCGCCCGCATCGCCGCGGAGGTCAACGAAACGGTCGAGAACATCGGCGCCCGCCGACTGCAGACGGTGATGGAAAAGCTGCTGGAGCAGGTCAGCTTCGAGGCCGAGGACCGCGGCGGTGAAACGCTGACGGTGGATGCTGCCTTTGTGGACCAGCAGCTGGCCGGCATTGCGAAGAACACGGATTTGAGCAGGTACGTGCTTTAGTCCTTCGAGACGGGCCTTCGATGCGCTTCGCTTACTCAGTCCCTCCTCAGGATGAGCGGCGACTTAAAACCGCTCACCCTGAGGAGCCACTGAGCTTTTCGAAGTTGCGTCTCGAAGGGCGCTCCGGCGATACCGCCACAACAGCCCCGGCGCGAAGGGCGGCCACAGGCTCGTTTTCACCCGCGCCAGCTGCAGCCGGTCGGCGACCCAGCTGTTGCAGGTGCGGACCGCGCTTGCCTTGCCGGTCGCGCGGTAAAAGGCGTCGCAGCAGCCATAGCCCGGATGGTCGATGACCCGCGGCCGGCCGCGGTCGTCGAGCGCGAAATCGGCGCGGACCGCTGCCCACAAGCGGCGATATTCTTCGGGGCGCAAGCGGATCTCGCGCAGCGCGTATCCCGGTTTGGCGACATATTCGACATGCAGCACCCGCTTGCCGCCGGTCAGCGCCGACCACACGGTGCTTAAGCGAATGTCGCGCCAGCGCGGGGTGTCGAGATAGACGCGCTCCTCGCCGGCCCCGAACGCGACCCAGCGGGCGTCTCGTGGTGCAGCAGCGAAATCGCGCTTCGGCAGCAGCGGCGCCCAGTCCAGCCCCTGCGCCCTGACCGGCATGATGAGGTCGGCATGGATGCCGTTGTCGGCGAGGTAGACGGTGGTGCCGCGCGCCGGCTCCGTCCAGTTGCGGTTGACCGGCACCAGTGACCCGACCAGCGCCGCCAGCAGGTACAGGCCGGGAGCGGCGAGGATGGCCAGCGCAATGCGCCTGAACCCCCGTGCTCCCTTCCGTTTCCGCCGTCGCCGCGCCACCTGCACTCCCGCCGCACCTTGCCTTGACCCGGCCGCCTGCCTAGATGCGCGGGCCAGTCGGGGCGTAGCGCAGCCTGGTAGCGCATCACACTGGGGGTGTGGAGGTCGCTGGTTCGAATCCAGTCGCCCCGACCATTTCACGGAAAGTCTGCAGAGCGTCTATGTCCAGCCAACCCATTCACATGAGCATGATCCAGGTCGCCCCCGCGGGCGAGGCGGGCGGCACTACGCAGCTATTGATGGGCATCCTGCCGTGGGTGCTG
>CADCVY010000085.1:0-1153 GCA_902806275.1 uncultured Sphingomonas sp.
GTCCCCCTCCCCACCGCTGCGCGGCAGGGAGGAACTTTTCAATGAAAGTTCCTCGACTTGAGCGGGATGTCGTGGCCTTTGGCGGCGGCGTGGGTGAACGGCGGGATGTAGACGTCGCGGGGGCGGACGATCCGCTTTTCGCGCGGGTCGGGCGAGCCGCCGCTGCTGGCGCCGTCGGCGGGCATCGGCTTGTGGGGAAATGCCATGTCGCCGACCGTGCCGAGCATCGGCGTCGCATCCTCGATGTGCTGGGCGATGACGTGGATCACCTCGCCCTCGCGCTGGACCATCCCTTCGACCTTGAGCATGCCGGCCGACATTACCACCCGGCGGTACTTTTCGAACAGATTGGCCCAGACGATGAGGTTGGCGATGCCGCCTTCGTCCTCGATGGTGATGAAGGTGACGTTGGTCGAGCCGGGCCGCTGGCGGACCAGGACGATGCCGGCAACACTGACCCGGCGGCCGTCCTTGATGCCGGCCAGGTCGGCGCACGGCGTGACCTTCATTGCGGCGAGTTCCGGCCGGAGAAAGGTCAGCGGGTGGGCGCGCAGCGACAGCTGGATCGCGCGATAGTCCTCCACCACGTCGCGGCCGTCGCTCATCGGGGTCAGCGCGACGGCCGGCTCGCGGCCTTCCTCGCGGGCATCGGCGGCGGCGAACAGCGGCAAGGGCGCTTCGCCCAGCGCCTTGATCCGCCACAGCGCCTGCCGCCGGTCGAGGCCGAAGCAGGCGAAGCCGTCGGCATCGGCAAGGTGTTCAAGCGCCGCGACCGGCACGCCCGAGCGTTTCCACACGTCCTCGATGCCGGTGAACGGCCGGTCACCGCGAGCGGCAACGATCCGCGCGCCATGGAGGTTGGCGAGGCTTTTCACCATCCGCAGGCCAAGGCGGAGGGGGAGATAAGCTCCCCCTCCCGCTTGCGGGAGGGGGTTGGGGGGCGGGCCTGTCCTGGAAGCAAGCGCTGGTTCGCCCGACAGGCCCTCACCCTCCCATTGCTGGCGCAATGGGCCCCTCCCTCTCCCGCAAGCGGTAGAGGGGCTTTCCAAGGTACAATCCCATCGACTCTCGTTCACACACACCGGCCGCACCTCGACGCCGTGCTCGCGGGAGTCGCGGACGATCTGGGCGGGGGCGTAGAAGCCCATTGGCT
>CADCVY010000085.1:1163-11899 GCA_902806275.1 uncultured Sphingomonas sp.
GGCGTTGAGAAGCGCCGCGCAGAACACGTCGGGATGGTGGCACTTCATCCACGATGAGGCGTAGGCGATCTTGGCGAAGCTCGCCGCGTGGCTTTCGGGGAAGCCATAGGAGCCGAAGCCCTCGATCTGCTTGAAGGTGCGCTCGGCAAAATCGCGGGGGTAGCCGCGGCTGACCATGCCCTCGACCAGCTTGTCGTAGAACTGGCTGACCCCGCCGGTGAACTTGAAGGTCGCCATGGAGCGCCTGAGCGCGTCGGCTTCGGCGGGGGTGAAGCCGGCGCCGACGATGGCGACCTTCATCGCTTGTTCCTGGAACAGCGGCACGCCCAGCGTCCGCTCGAGCACCGCTTTCAATTCCGGCTTGGGATATTCCGGCTTCTCCTTGCCTTCGCGGCGGCGGAGGTAGGGGTGGACCATGTCGCCCTGGATCGGGCCGGGGCGGACGATCGCGACTTCGATGACGAGGTCGTAGAATTCCTTCGGCTTCATCCGCGGCAGCATGCTCATCTGCGCCCGGCTTTCGATCTGGAACACGCCCAGCGTGTCCGCCTTCTGGATCATTGCGAACACCTCCGGATCGTCGGCCTGGAGGTCGGCCATGGTCAGCCGCAGCCCCTTGTGCTGGGCAAGCAGGTCGAAGGCGCGGCGCATGCAGCCGAGCATGCCGAGGCCGAGCACGTCGACCTTCATGAACTTCAGCTCCTCGATGTCGTCCTTTTCCCATTCGATCACCTGGCGGTCGTCCATCGCCGCCGGCTCGATCGGCACCAGGTCGTCCAAGCGGTCGCGGGTGAGGACGAAGCCGCCTGGGTGCTGGCTCATGTGGCGGGGCGTGCCGATCAGCTGCCGCGCGAGGTCGAGCGTCAGCGCCAGGCGCGGGTCGCTGCCGTCGAGGTGTAGCTCGTCGAGATGCTTCTGCTCGACGCCGTCGTTCGACCAGCCCCACACCGAGCCGGCGAGCGCGCCGGTCATGTCCTCCGGCAGGCCGAGCGCCTTGCCGACTTCGCGCACCGCGCCGCGCGAACGGTAGCGGCTGACCACCGCCGTCAGCGCCGAGTGGCGGCGGCCGTAGGTTTCGTAGATCCACTGGATCACTTCCTCGCGCCGCTCATGCTCGAAATCGACGTCGATGTCGGGCGGCTCGTTGCGGGCGTCGGAAATGAAGCGTTCGAACAGCAATTCGTGCGCGATCGGGTCGATCGACGTGATGCCGAGGACGAAGCAGATGATCGAATTGGCAGCCGAGCCGCGGCCCTGGCAGAGGATGCCCTGGCTGCGGGCGAAGGCGACAATCGAGTTCACGGTCAAAAAGTAGGGCGCGTACCGGAGCTTGCCGACGAGGCCGAGCTCATGATCGAGCAGCTGCCGGTACTGGTCGGGGACGCCGCCGGGGAAGCGATGGGCAAGCGCTTCGCGGGTCATCTGTTCGAGCGCCTCCTGAGGCGAGCGGCCGCTCATCACCGCTTCGTCCGGATATTGGTAGCTGAGCGCGCGCAAGGAAAAGGTGCAGCGGTCGGCGATGTCCCGGGTGGCGCGGATGGCGTCGGGGAAGGCGGCGAAGCGGCGCTCCATCTCGGCCGCGGCCTTGAGGTGGCGGTCGGCAAAGCGCTCGCGCTTGAAACCGAGTTCGTCGACCGTGCACTTGTGCCGAATTGCGGTGACCACATCCTGAAGCATGCGCTTGCTGGGTGAATCGTAAAGAACGTCGCCGACGGCCAGGCTGCGAACCCCCAAGCGGCGGGCCAACGCGTCCAGGTCATGCAGGCGCAGGTAGTCGCCGGGACGCCGGCGCAAGCTCAGGGCAAGGTGGGCGCGCGAGCCGAAGATGTCCTTGACCTGCGCGAGCTGGACGGCGGCGACTGCATCGGCTTGGTCGGGCAGCAGCGCAGCCACGAGCCCATCGGAATAGGCGCCGACGTCTTCCCAATGGAGAAAGCACTGGCCCTTTTCGCCCTTGCGCGGGTCGGCTCGCTTCTTGCCGACGGTCAGCAGGCGGGTCAGCCGCGACCAGGCGGCCCGATCCTCCGGCCAGACCAGCAGCGCGCTTCCATCCACCAGGTCGAGCCGGCAGCCGAGCACCGGCCGGATGCCGGTCTGCTCGCCGGCGATGGTGGCGCGGACCAGGCCGGCGACCGAGTTGCGGTCGGTGATGCCGAGCTCGGCGTAGCCGAGCAGCGCCACGGCCGAGCACAATTCCTCGCACGACGACACCCCGCGCAGGAAGGAGAAATGCGTGGTCGCGTTAAGCTCCACGTAGGTCACGATTGCCCGCAAACAGCGAAGTGACTATATGAAGTGACCAGTTGAGGAGAGCGCGCATGGGCAAGTTGATCGGAGCGGCCGAGTTCAAGACGCATTGCCTGCGCATCATGAAAGAAATCGGGCGTACTGGAGATGCGGTGACAATCACTCACCGCGGCATTCCACTGGTTGAAATAAAACCCGCTGAGTCCGAACCCAAGTTGCGTACCAAGTTCGAGTTCGGTTTCGCAAAAGGCTGGATCGCCCCTGACTTCGCTCCGGAGGAGCCTGCGTACGATGGCCCATGGAACGCGGAACTCGATAGCGACCGCGACGATCCAGGAGCAGATGTTCGGTGATCCTGACCGATACCCATCCAATTATCTGGTTTTCTTTGGGCGAGAGAAAACTTGGCGCAAAGGCACGCGACCTGATCAACCTTGGATTGGAGGATGAAACGCTTTCCTTGTCTCCCATCAGCTTGTGGGAAACATCGATGCTGCTGCGAAAGGGCAGGATTTCGTTCGAGTTGCCAATCCATGAATGGACGGATGTGGTTATCGAAAGCGGGATTCAGCTGGCCGAGATCACGTCTGAAATCGCAGTTGCCGCCGGCCAGCTTCCAGGTGACATCCATGGAGATCCAGCCGATCGGATCATTATCGCAACAGCGCGTGCACTCGGCTGCCCGGTGCTGACTGCGGACCGGAAACTTCTGTCCTACAGCCAAGCTGGCCACCTGCGGACAGTCGACGCGCGCGTCTAGCCCGCTCACCCCATGGCTCCGTGCATCCACCAGCTGAGGTCGCCGGTGCGGGGGTCGGTGCCGTCGCCGCGGCGGAACAGCCAGAAGCGGGCGCCGTCCTCATCCTCGACCTGGAAGTAATCGCGCACGGCGTCGGCCTCGTTGGCGCGGGCCCACCATTCGCCGTAGATCCGCTCGGGGCCGTCGGCCTTGCGCACGCGGTGGGTTCGCCCACGCCATGAAAAGCGCAGCGGCGGCTGGTCGGGCAGTTCGGCGATGACCTTGTCGACCCGCTCGGGCCGGGCAAGCAGGCGCACCGGCCGCGGCCAGCCGCTTGGCCAGTCCAGCGCTTCGTCGAGCGGCCCCGCGTTGCGCAAGGACCGCTCGGGCACGTCGCTTTCCACCGCGCTGACCCGGAACAGGCGATCGGCGCCGATCCGGCCGGCGATTCGATCCACCAGCGGCGGCAGGTCGGGCGCAGCCGCCACGTCGCCAAGGTCGTGGCCGATCTGGCTGGCGCGGAGCGGCTCGGAGCGGACGGCGACCAATTCCATTGCCTCGATCCCGAAGCCGGGCTCGATCCGCTCGATCTTGAGGCTGAGCAGGTGGAGGAGGTGCGCGGCGTCGCGGGTGGCGCTGACGGTGCCGACGGCAAGCCTTTGCTCCTCGCCGTCGACGCGGTGGCAGACCAGCCCCAAGCGGCGAACGGCGAGGCCGTCGCGCTCCAATTGGGCGACTAGCAAGGCCATGAGGTCGGCGAGCACCTGGGCGATCGCCTCGGCGGTGGCGATCGGCTCGAGCAGGCGCAGCAGCGCGCGCGGCGGCTCGTGCGGGACGATCGGCTGGAATGGCTCGCCGGCGCGGCCGAGGGCGTGGTCGATGCGCTCCAGCGTGCGCTGGCCGAAGCGGCGGCCGAGCGGGCCGCGGGGCATGGCGAGCAGCTCGCCGACATTGGCGATGCCAAAGCGGCGGGCGGCGCTCAGCGCGGGCTCGCCGAGGCGCAGGGCCGCCGGCGGCAGCGGGGCGATTGCGTCCGCCTCGCCGCCATTGCGGCATAGGGTGACCGCCTCCGCGCCGAAGCGGGCGAGCGCGTGGGCGGCGCCGGTGGTGCCGGCGACCGCGATCCGGGCGGTGAAGCCGAGGCGCGCGCAGAAGCGGAGGATACGCCGGCACATCGCCGCTTCACCGCCGAACAGGTGGGTGACGCCGGTGAGGTCGAGCCACACGCCGTCGGCGCCGGACACGGCGGCCGCCGGGGTCCAGCGGCGCGCGGCGAACAAGGCCAGCCGGGCGAGGAAGGCGGCGTCGGCTTCGGGATCGGAGTCGCGCAGGTCGAGCTCGGGGACCAGCGCGCGCGCCTGGGTCGCGGGCATGCCGGGGTGAAGGCCGAGTGCGCCCGCTTCAGGGGAAACGGCGGCGAGGACAATGCGCTGGCCCCTGCGGTGGGTGGTGGCCAGGGGCGGTGCATCCACATCAACCATTGCAGCGCCTGGCGACGCTCCTGGGCCCCGGCCTTCCCTGGGGAACTGCAAGGGTGGCGCCGGTTCGCTGCGACGGCCGAGCATGCGCATGGGCGGGCGCTGGTGCGCGGGCATGGCGTCGATCTCAGCCTGGCGGGCCTGGCGGTTGGCCCAGCCGGCGCCCGGCCGCCAGCCGCCGCCGCGCGGGCAGGAGCAGTCCTCGGTCCGCGTCCCTTCGGTTGCCAGGCCAGCATCCTCCGCCAGCCGCTCGCGCAGGGCGAGCAGCTGCTGCCGCTCCTTGGTGTTCTCCGGGATGCGAGCGGTCGGCACCCAGGCGCCGTGGTGCCCCGCAACCCGGACCGGCGCACTAGGCGGCGGCGCGGGTGCCGCCCGCCGCAGCCGTTCGATGCTGAGGCGCGACAGGACAAGCGAGGCGACCCGCTTCATCACATCCCTCCATGATCCAATGGTGCGCCGGCCCGCCGCGCTGGCGGACCAGCTCAATCGACCAGCGCGGGCGGCCGATGCCCGCGGTCGGCAGCGGCTCGGAGGGCACGCAGGCCAGGCGCCAGCGGGTCGCCGCAGCCGACGGCACGAGCAGCGGGTCCGCAGCGCTGCGCCATCGGCGCAGCAGCAGCGCCGCCGTGCCGCTATCCTCGGCAGCCAGCTGCAGCCGGCGGGTGGCGGTCATGCCGGCCCGCCCGACCTCCGCGACGACGGCGGCTAGGCTGCCGTGCCGCAGCCCCTCTTCGGTGACGGCCAGCGCGTCCTCGTCCTTGCGGCATTCGGCATAAATGACGCGGCTGGGCGGCAGGCCGGCGAGCGCGAGGCCGGGCGCGAACAGGTCGCGGCGGGTCAGGACCCATAGCACAACGCCCTCCAGCCGCGCGGCAATGCCGGCAGCGAACAGGGTCGCGGCGGCATCGTCGGTCAGGCTGGCGCTGGCGCCCGCGACCTCATGCAGCGCACCGCGGGCCAGCCCGCCGCCGGCGAGACGCTCGTCGATATCCGCTATCCCGAACGCAAGCAGCCCGGCGGTGCCCAAATGGCCCGCGGACTCGATCGCCCGCACCTCGGCGCGCAATGCGTTGAGGCGGGGATCGGCGGTGGATGGCGAAGCGATGGACACGGCGACTCACGACTCTCTTGTTCCCTATATGTTCCTACTGTTGGTAGGGGAGAGTCAATGCCGCGACTCGCTCGCCCAAGCGCCTGCGGCGTTCATCGCCATGCAAGCTGAGCGTTCCATTTTCGCCACAAAAGGCGGCTAAACGCATGAGGATGAAGATGATTCTCGCAAGCCTAGCCCTCAGCGCCGTGGCCGCCGCAGCGCCGGCCAACGCCTCGCCCCCAGCCGCTCTTGAAGGCCAGTGGCGCAACCCCAAGGGCAATGTCGTCGTGCGAGTCGCGCCGTGCGGCGGCGGCTATTGCGGCACGGTCGTTCGCGCCTCGGAAAAGGCCAAGGCCGGCGCCCGCAAGGGCGGCACGCCCAACCTCATCGGCACGCGGATCCTCACCAATTTGCGCCCGGCCGGCAAGAACACCTATCGCGGCCAGGCCTTCGAGCCCAAGCGCAAGATCCGGGCGCCGGCGACCGTCCGCATGGTCGGCCCCAACGCCATCGAGGTGAAGGGCTGCGCGATCGGCGGCATGCTGCTGTGCAAGGAACAGCGCTGGACGCGGGTCAGCTAGTTACCTCCATCTCCGCTCATGCTGAGTAGTCGCAAAGCGGCGTATCGAAGCACCAAGCTTCAACAAGCCGCCCGTTCGATACGCGGCTTTCAGCCGCTACTCAGGGTGAGCGGGTTGGGGACGATTTCACCCGCCAGCACCGCCGCCTGGAGAGCGCTCATCTCGTCGGCCCAGTAGCGGTCGGCGGTGAAGTGGGGGCTGAGTTCGCGCACGGCGGCGTGGACGGCCTGGAGCCGGTCCGACGTCTTGAGCGGCGCATGATAATCGATGCCCTCGGCCGCGGCCATCAGCTCCACCGCCACCACGCCGGCGGCGTTGCGGGCCATGGTGCACGCCTTGCGGGCGGCGATCGGAGCCATCGAGACATGGTCCTCCTGACCCGCCGAAGTCGGGATCGAGTCAACGCTGACGGGGAACGCGAGGCTCTTGTTTTCGCTGACCAAGGCGGCGGCGGTGACCTGCGGGATCATCAGACCGGAATTGACGCCTGAGTCTTCCGTCAGGAACGCGGGCAGGCCGCTCATCTTCGGGTCGACCAGCACGCTGATGCGGCGCTCGGAGATCGAGCCGACCTCGCACAAGGCCATCGCGATGATGTCGGCGGCGAAAGCGACAGGCTGGGCGTGGAAGTTGCCGCCGCTGATCGCTTCGTCGCTGTACGGGAACAGGATCGGGTTGTCGGTAACGGCTGCGGCCTCGATCGTGAGGGTGCGCGCGGCATTGTTGAGCAGGTCCAGCGCAGCGCCCATCACCTGTGGCTGGCAGCGGAAGCTGTAGGGGTCCTGCACCTTGCCGCAGCGGCCGTGACTGGCGAGGATCTCGCTGCCGTCGAGCATGTCGGTGAGCGCGGCGGCGACGGCGATCTGGCCCGGCTGGCCGCGCAGTTCGGAGATGCGCCGGTCGAAAGGCTTGGCCGAGCCTTTCAGCGCGTCGACCGAGAGCGCGCCGGCCGCGATCGCCGCGGCGAAGACGCGCTCGCCCGCGAACAGGGCATCAAACGCCAGCGCGGTGCTCGCCTGGGTGCCGTTGATCAGGGCTAGGCCTTCCTTCGGTGCGAGCTGCAGGGGTTCGAGGCCAATGCGCTGAAGGGCTTCGCGCGCGGGAATGACCTCGCCCGCGACGTCGACCCGGCCGTAGCCCATGAGCGTCGAAATTAGGTGCGCCAGCGGAGCCAGGTCGCCGGAAGCGCCGACGCTGCCCTGCGACGGGATGACCGGCATGGCGTCGGCATCGAGCAGCCGCTGCAACGCCTCGACCACCAGCGGCCGCACGCCCGAATGACCCCGCCCCAACCCAAGCAGCTTCAGGACGATCATCAGCCGCGTGACGTGGCGCGGCAGCGGCTCTCCCAGGCCGGCGCTGTGCGAAAGTATGAGGTTGGTCTGCAGCTCGGCGAGGCGGTCCTCCGGGATGCGCGTGTGAGCGAGCAGCCCGAAGCCGGTGTTGACCCCGTAGACGGTCTCGCCCGAGGCAACGATGCGCTCGACCGAGCCGGCGGCGGCAGCGACGCGCTGCATGGAGGCATCGTCGAGGCGAGCGGGCGCGCCGGACCATAGGTCACGCAAGGTAGGGAGTTCGATCCCTTCGGGGTTGAGGTGCAGCATTGGCAAGCCTTGTACCCCTGCGCAGGCAGGGGTCCAGTCCGCTGCCAAGGGCAGGGCTGTCGCGCTGGACTGGGCTCCTGCCTTCGCAGGAGCACTTAGCCGATCATCGGCAAGTCGAGCCCCTGCTCCCGCGCGCAATCGACCCCGATGTCGTAGCCCGCATCCGCATGGCGCATGACGCCGGTGCCCGGGTCGTTCCAAAGCACCCGTTCCAGCCGCCGCGCGGCGTCGTCGGTGCCGTCGGCGACGATGACCATGCCGGCGTGCTGCGAGTAGCCCATGCCGACGCCGCCACCGTGGTGGAGGCTCACCCAGGTGGCGCCGCTGGCTGTGTTCAGGAGGGCGTTGAGGAGGGGCCAGTCCGACACCACATCGCTGCCGTCCTTCATCGCTTCGGTCTCGCGGTTGGGGGAGGCGACGCTGCCGCTGTCGAGGTGATCGCGGCCGATAACGATGGGGGCGCTGACCTCGCCGTTCCTGACCATCTCGTTGAAGGCGAGGCCGAGGCGGTGGCGCTGGCCGAGGCCGACCCAGCAGATGCGCGCCGGCAGGCCCTGGAAGGCGATGCGCTCGCGGGCCATGTCGAGCCAGCGGTGGAGGTGCGGGTCGTCGGGGATCAGCTCCTTCACCCGCTGGTCGGTGCGGTAGATGTCCTCTGGGTCACCCGAGAGCGCCACCCAGCGGAACGGGCCGATGCCGCGGCAGAACATTGGGCGGACGTAGGCGGGGACGAAGCCGGGGAAGTCGAAGGCGTGGGTGACGCCGGTGTCGAGCGCTTCCTGGCGGATGTTGTTGCCATAGTCGAACACCGGCACGCCCATCTCGCGATAGGCGAGCATCGCCTCGACGTGACGGGCGATCGACTCCCGCGCGGCGGCGGCAACCGCGGCGGGATCGCGCTCGCGCATGTCCAGCCACTTGGCGACGCTCCAACCCATCGGGCAGTAGCCGTTGGCGGGATCGTGGGCGCTGGTCTGGTCGGTCAGCGCATCGGGGCGGATGCCGCGGGCGAGCATCTCGGGCAGGACTTCCGCTCCATTGCCGAGCAGTCCGACGCTGGTCGGCTCGGATGCGTCACGGATGATCTCCAGCGCTTCGTCGATGGTGGACGCGCGGCGGTCGAGGTAGCGGGTCTCCAGCCGCTTCTCGATCCGGCTTTCCTGGCATTCGATGGCGACGCAATGGGCGCCGGCCATCACCGCGGCGAGCGGCTGCGCGCCGCCCATGCCGCCCAGGCCGGCGGTGAGGATCCACTTGCCCTTGAGATCGCCGCCGTAATGCTGGCGGCCCATCTCGGCGAAGGTCTCGTACGTGCCTTGAACGATGCCCTGGGTGCCGATGTAGATCCAGCTGCCCGCGGTCATCTGGCCGTACATCATCAGCCCGGCGCGATCGAGCTGGTTGAAGGTCTCCCAGTTCGCCCATTTGGGCACGATGTTGCTGTTGGCGATCAGCACGCGCGGCGCATCGGGGTGGGTGCGGAAGACGCCGACCGGCTTGCCCGACTGGACAAGCAGGGTCTGGTCCTCCTGCAGCCGCTCCAGCACCTCGACGATCTTGTCGAAGCACGCCCAGTTGCGCGCGGCGCGGCCGATGCCGCCGTAGACGACCAGGCTCTGCGGGTCCTCGGCAACCTCCTCGTCGAGGTTGTTCTGGAGCATGCGGGCGGCGGCTTCGGTGGTCCAGTGCTTGGCGACGAGCTTGGGCCCGCGACGGGCGCGGATGCGGCGGCTGTTGTCCCTGCGATTGTCCAAGCTCACCCCCGCTCACTTTGAGTAGCCACGCAGTGGCGTATCGAAGGGCATGCGTGCTTCGATACGGAGCTTCGCTCCTACTCAGCATCAGCGGGGAAGTTAAGCATCCACCCCCGCGAAGATGCGCCGCTCAGGCCCAGGCAGGCCGATCCAATAGACCAGCTCGGCCAGGCTTTCGACCGGCCAGACACACAGGTCCGCCGCCTTGCCGGGAGCAAGCGTGCCGATCTCGCGCTCGAGGCCAAGCGCGCGGGCGGCGTTGACGGTCATGCCGGCGAGCGCTTCCTCCGGCGACAGGCCGAACAGAGTGCACGCCATGTTCATCGCCAGGGTCGGCGACAGCAGCGGCGAGGTGCCGGGGTTGCAGTCGGTGGCGATGGCGATCGCCACGCCATGATCGCGCAGCAGCTGAACCGGCGGCCTCTGCGTTTCCTGCAGCGCGTAAAAGGCGCCCGGCAGCAGCACGGCGACGGTGCCCGCCTCCGCCATCGCCGCCACTCCCTCCTCGTCGACATGTTCGAGATGGTCGGCCGAAAGCGCGTCGTAGCGGGCGGCGAGCTTGGCGCCGCCGCGGTTGCTCAGCTGCTCGGCGTGGAGCTTGACTCGAAGCCCATGGTCCGCAGCGGCGGCGAACAGCCGCTCCACCTCGTGCGGGAGAAATGCGATGCCCTCGCAAAAGGCGTCGACACTGGTCGCCAGCCGCTCGCTGGCCGCGGCCGGGATCAGCGTGTCGATCATCTCGGCAACATAATCGTTGCGCCGGTCGCGCTGGTCGGCGGGGAGCGCGTGCAGGGCCAGCAAGGTCGGCACGATTCGCACCGCCTCGTCATCGCCAAGGCGATTGGCAAGCCGCAGCAGGCGCAGCTCGCTGGCGGGATCGAGCCCGTAGCCCGACTTGACCTCGATGGTGGTGCAGCCGCCGCGCATCAGCGCCTGCAGCCGGGTGTGCGACTGGCTCAGCAACTCGGCATCCGGCGCCGCCCTGGTCTTCGCCACCGTGGAGGCGATGCCGCCGCCGGCCTCGGCGATCTGCTCATAGGTGGCCCCTGCCCGGCGCATGGCATGCTCGTCGGCGCGGGTGCCGCCAAACACCAGATGGGTGTGGCAGTCGACCAGGCCGGGCGTGACCCAGGCGCCGCCGAGCGCCGTCACGTCAGCCGCGCGGAAGCCGGCGAGCTCGGCCCGTCTGCCGACGCGCACGACTTTGCAGTCGGCGATGCCGATCGCGGCATTCTCCATC
>CADCVY010000086.1 GCA_902806275.1 uncultured Sphingomonas sp.
GAGGAGTGCCGAGTTTCCACTGAGAAGTGACCCATGTTCTGACCTTCCCCTGACTGCTGGTCGGGGGATTTGGAGTGATCGACATGGCGTTATTGAGTGTGATCCGGCGCTGGCATTTCCGGGATGGGATATCGATCCGAGAGATCGCGCAGCGCACCCGTTTGTCTCGGAACACCATCCGCAAGTACCTGCGCGCCGGGACGGTGGAGCCGAAGTTCCAGGTTCCCGAGCGGCCGAGCAAGCTGGATCCGTTTGCCGAGAAGCTGTCGGGGTGGCTGCGGATCGAGGCCGGCAAGCCGCGCAAGCAGAAGCGCACGGCCAAGCAGATGCACGCCGATCTGGTCGCCCTTGGCTATGGCGGCTCCTACGGGCGCGTCGCTGCCTTTGTGCGGACCTGGAAGGTCGACCGTCAGCGTGATGCCCAGACCAGCGGTCGCGGCACGTTCGTTCCCCTGGTCTTCGCGCCGGGCGAGGCTTTCCAGTTCGACTGGAGCGAGGACTGGGCGGTGCTTGGCGGCGAGCGCACCAAGCTGCAGGCGGCGCACACCAAGCTCTCGCACAGCCGGGCCTTCATCGTACGAGCCTATCCGCTCCAGACCCACGAGATGCTGTTCGATGCGCTGACCCACGCGTTCCGGGTGCTGGGCGGGGTGCCGCGGCGCGGGATCTTCGACAACATGAAGACCGCGGTCGATCGCATCGGATCGGGCAAGGCGCGGCAGGTCAACGCCCGCTTCGCGGCGATGGCCAGCCATTACCTGTTCGAGCCCGACTTCTGCAGCCCGGCTTCCGGTTGGGAGAAGGGCCAGGTCGAGAAGAACGTCCAGGATGCGCGTCGCCGGCTGTGGCAACCGCTGCCCAGCTTCCCCGATCTGGACGCGCTCAACGCCTGGCTCGAGCGGCGCTGCATCGAGCAGTGGAGCGGGATCCAGCATGGCGTCCTGCCCGGCACGGTCGCCGACGCGCAAGCCCAGGAGGTTGCCAGCCTGATGCCGTTGGGTCGTCCCTTCGACGGCTTCGTCGAGCACACCAAGCGGGTATCGCCGACCTGCCTCGTGCACTTCGAGCGTAACCGCTACAGCGTACCGGCCTCGTTCGCCAACCGCCCGGTCAGCGTGCGGATCTACCCGGAGCGGATCGTCATCGCCGCCGAGGGGCGGATCCTGTGCGAACATGCACGGATCGTCGATCGGTCGCATCAGCCGGGAACAACCGTCTACGACTGGCGGCATTATCTGGCGGTGATCCAGCGCAAGCCGGGAGCCCTGCGCAACGGCGCTCCGTTCGCCGACATGCCCGAGGGCTTCCAACGTCTGCAAGGCCATCTGCTCAAGCGCGTCGGGGGCGACCGGGAGATGGTGGAGATCCTGGCGCTCGTCCTGCAGCACGACGAGCAGGCGGTGCTCTGTGCGGTTGAGCTGGCGCTCGACGCGGGCGTTCCCACCAAGACCCACATCCTCAACATCCTGCACCGGCTGGTCGACGGCAAGGCGGACAAGGCCACCACGATCGATGCTCCGCAAGCGCTCGTCCTGCGGCGCGAACCAAAGGCCGACGTCGAACGCTACGATGCGCTCCTGACGAGGGAGATGCGCCATGCGTCATGATCCCGCCAGCGCCGCCGTCGTGGTCATGCTGCGCGGCCTCAAGATGTATGGCATGGCGCACGCCGTCGGCGATCTCATTGAGCAGGGCGCGCCGGCGTTCGAAGCGGCGGTGCCCATGCTCTCTCAACTGCTCAAGGCCGAGGTCGCCGAGCGCGAGGTCAGGTCGATCGCCTACCAGATCAAGGCCGCCCGGTTCCCGGCGTACAAGGACCTGGCCGGGTTCGACTTCGCCTCCAGCGAGGTCAATGAAGCCCTGGTCCGCCAGCTGCACCGCGGCGAGTTCATGGCCGGCGCCGACAACATCGTGCTGATCGGCGGGCCAGGCACCGGCAAGACGCACATCGCGACAGCGCTGGGCGTCCAGGCGGTCGAGCATCACCGCAAGAAGGTGCGGTTCTTCTCCACCGTCGATCTGGTCAATGCCCTTGAGCAGGAAAAGACCATGAACAAGGCCGGCCAGCTTGCCGAGCGGCTGCTCCGCCTCGACCTCGTCGTCCTCGACGAGCTGGGCTACCTGCCGTTCAGCTCGTCGGGCGGCGCCTTGCTGTTCCACCTGCTCAGCAAGCTCTACGAGCGCACCAGCGTCATCATCACCACCAACCTCAGCTTCAGCGAGTGGGCCGGCGTGTTCGGCGATCCCAAGATGACCACGGCGCTGCTGGATCGCCTCACCCACCACTGCCACATCCTCGAAACCGGCAACGACAGCTTCCGGTTCAGGGCCAGCGCCGCCACCGGCAAACCACGAAAGGAGAAAACCCGTGACTTGACCGAAGCATCCCCAAAGGTGGCATAAGCCCACACGACCGGGTCACCTCTCGATGGAAACCCCGGGTCAACCCTCAGCGGAAATCAACAGTCATTGTCCTTTGTGTTAACGAGGTCGGCGGCGGCGGCGATCGTTTCCGGCGTCAGGATCAGCTCGAAGTCGCGGGCTTCGAACCACTTGAGCGCCTTGCCATCGGCGGAGAGCGACAGCTCGCCCTCTACCAGTCCCGCCCCCTCGAGCTTCTCGAGGTGGAGGTAGAGGAGCGGGCGGCTCATCCCCACCGCCCGGGCGAGTTCGCTGACATACTGCCTGCCGTTCCGGATCAGGGCGGCCATGATCCGAAGGCGGTGCGGGCTCGACAGAGCCGCCAGCGTCTTGACCATCGCGGCCCCGGGGGGATCATCCTCGCTCACAACGTTGCACGTGTCATATTATTATTACACGTGCAAGTTCTCTTTATCTTTGCCGGTGACCGAGACGATGCGAGCGCTGCCGCGATCCGCCGTCGGGCCCGCGGCGCTGGCCCGCACTCGACATCTGTTTAAAGGTAGATAGGCGGGCTGCGGCAGCCGCCCGCGTCTGGCGTTCAGCTGCCAGTGGCGGGAAGGCGGCGTCGACCCAGAAACCGACGTTCCGGCTGCCTTTTCAGCTGCTCGAAACCTGACGCTTATTCAGGCTTCAAATCGTAGCCGCCCCGACCGTGTTCGAGCTATCAGAACTCAGCTAGGCAGCTCGGGACTAGGGTTGGAAAGTGTCATGAGCGGTCCGTCGGAAGCGTGGGATGGTGACTTGGTTTGCAAATGGCTGGAAAGCAGGTTTGCGGCCGCGAAGCTGGACCAGGCGGCGGCGGATAAGCGGGGCTACGGAGCTCAGGACGACTACGACAAAGCGGCCGCCGAGCAATGGGTCTGCCGGTTCCTGAAGACGGGTGGACGCACCGGTAATCAGGCCGCGCTCGCCGCGCAGATTAAGGAACTGCTCGCTCAAGACGAGTATGGGATCACGGGCATCCATGACGACCGACGCTTCGATCGGTATGTCCGAGCCAACCTTCGCAAGCTCGCCAGGATGACCAAGGCGAATGACGGGTTCGCGAACACGTTGCGCTATCAGGTCTAACACACCTCTAGGTGGGCAGCGCGCGAGTTCAGGAAGTCAGGTAGGCATGGCCCGCAAACATTCGAAGCACGGCTCCGACGCAGACCCGCCGGGCGCGGATGCCGCTCCGCTACCCGTGGTGGTCTGCTGGCTCTGCGGTAGGTCTACCGGCAAGACCATCGTCTGGCACCATCCAGTGCCCAAGAGCCGGGGTGGTCGCGATGTTGTTCCCATGCACGCGATCTGCCAGCAGACGCTGATCGCCAACTTCACCAATTCCGAACTGCAGCGCCATGGGACGGACGTTGGTGCCCTGCTGGCGGACCCGAACGTGCGCAAGTTCGTCGACTGGGTAGCGAAGAAGGACCCGGACTTCACCGCGACCACGGCCAAGAAGCAGCGCTGATCTGGCCGCGCCGAGTCCGAGCGACTGGCATTGTCGCGTCGCATCCACGCCCGCAAGCGTCCGAAACGACGAATGTGCGTTTAGTCTCCAGACCCTTCAGCCAGCCGGTTTCGCCCGGTGCTCCGCCAACAGGCGGTCGAGTTCGTCGATCCGGAGCCGCTCCGGTGTGCCCTTGGCGAGCCCCTTGAGGCGGCATTCGGCCCAAAGTCGCCTTCGCTCGGATTCCAACCCGCGAAGATAAGTATCAGCCAAGCGTCATCTCCTGCTGCTACCTCTTTTCAGACGGGAGCGGCGGACCGCCGCGGCGCCGCTGTTCACCGCATCCTCATGGGCGAGCTTGCGCCACCGTTCGACGCGAGCGGGATCGAGCGCTCCTTCCGCCATGGCGGCTCGGACGGCGCAGCCGGGCTCGTCGGCATGGGTGCAGTTCGCGAAGCGGCACTCGATCGTCACGGCCGTGACGTCGTCGAAGACCTCGAGCACGCCGGAGGCCACTTCGGACATCTGAAGCTCGCGCATCCCCGGCGTGTCCACGAGCCAGCCGCCCCCGTCCACACCAACGACGAGGCGATACATCTCGCGAACGGTCGTCGTGTGCCGGCCTTTGCCGTCGTCCTCGCGGACGGCTTGCGTCGCGATGCTGTTCGATCCCTTCAGCGTGTTGACGAGGGTCGACTTGCCGACGCCGGACGATCCCACCAGCGCCACCGTCTCGCCGATTCCGCAGTAAACCGCGAGGCGGGCGGCGCTCTGCAGATCGCGCCCGTCCACCGGTTCCACCCGCAAGCCCGACTGGAGCGCGCGCGCCGCGTCGACCAGGCGCTCAGGCGTAGGCGAAAGGTCGGCTTTCGTCAGCACGATTACCGGACGTACGCCCGCCTCGCGCGCAAGGACCAAGTAGCGTTCGACGCGCGCAATGTTGAAGTCCTGGTCGCAGGACGTGACAACGAAGAGGGTGTCGACGTTCGCCGCGATGAGCTGGACCCGGCGGTCGTCGCCTGGGGCGGGCCTTTTGAACAGGCTCGTCCGATTGAGAATGCGCACGAGGCTTCGGGTGTTCCGGTCGATCAGCAGCCAGTCGCCGACGGTGGGTCGGTCCTCCGCTCCCCCTGGCATGGGGAAACTGGACGAGATCGATTCCTCAAGTCCTTCGCCCGCGACGGTGACCCTGCCACGATGAACCGCCATCACGCGCACGGGATGGCAATCATTCCGCTGCTCGGCGGAGACCTGCTCGCTGAAGAAGGGCCTCCAGCCGAGCTGCGCAAGCGTAGGATCGGACGTTTCCATTATTGCATCAGCGAACTTGGGGACCGCCTAGTTCTTCCGTTTCCGGCGTTCCCTGCTCAACCGCCCGCTTATCCGCCTTGGCTTCCGCCTTTGTCGCGACCTCGGCCGCCTTGGTCCTTTCGCGCTCGCGGCGCTCGAAGTCGTAGTTCGGTTTGCGTGGTATGTCGGTCGCTCCGGGCAGCGGGGTTGCGGCTTGAGCGAAACGCTCAACCTAAGGACCCTGACCTTCGGCTACACTGATCCGTCGTTCGCGACTAGGTTCGCGGGAAGCGCCGCGAGCGTGTGGGGTCGGGCCAAGCTTGCCCCTCAACCATGACCAGGAATGGACACGTCGCTTGGCAGATGACCCAGAAGGCGCCATCCAGCCCCGCTTCATCGGCTCCCAAAAGCGGACGCGCGTTCAGCTCCCAACGGCGGCAAAGCTCGCGCGGGTCAGGGTCACCTGTTGAAGAGGTTGCTTCGAAGCCGACGAGGCAGTCATTATAAAAGCGGTATTTTCGAGCGCAAGTAACGAACATGTGCGACGTAATCAGCCTTACTTAGTTCGACGCTTTAAAGGCGCCAGATGGCGTAGGCGGTTATGACTCGGAAATGGAAGTGCGGCAACGCCCAGCCGCGGACGTACTGCTCGACGGTGAAATCCAACACCATGCCCTAAGGTAGCGCGTGGGCAACTGGCGACGCCGGGTCCACTGCGTGTCATCGCCTCGCTCGACCCCGCCCGGCTACTACGATACCATTGGCGACGGCAAGCCAGCGAGCGCTGACCTTTTCGCATACTTCGCTGGCGCGAGCCGTAAGTAAGTGCGGTCAACCGTCACGGTCGCACGCTCTAGCTTCTCGCTCAATTTTTCACGCAAGTTTCTGACGTATACCTATTGCAGTACGTGACCTGACAGCGAGCAAACATCCGCCTCCGGGCACACAGTGCCTCCCGACCAACTCAGCCGCGGTGCCTCGACCCTTGATAGTCCTTCTTGGTCAGTCGAGGGCAGGACGACTTGCGCCGCACTTCCCGGCCGGCCCCGGTTGCGCGGAAAACGCCGACAAGGCCGCCTCGTACAGCGCAGGGAGCTTGGACTTCAGGACGTGGCACTCGCCGTCGCACACAGGCTCCACCGCCATGATCGAACGCAGGATTGTCACGCCCATGTAGACCGCCATCGCAAGGCTGGCGCGGGTTTCGGGAGCGTCTCCGCTGAGACGGTCGGCGAGGGGCTGGAGATCCCGGAGCAGCGCCTGATGCGCGGCGCCGGCGGCGACCGGCGACGAGGCGGAACGCAAGATCATGAGCAGCCGCTCCGTGTGGTCACGGTGCTCGGCCTCGTCCTGGTTCATGAAGATCTCGGCGAGCAGGGCGGGAAGCTCGTGCTCCGACGAGGGCGGCAGCCAATCGGCCTTGCCGTCGCCCAGCACCTCGACGAACAATCCTTCCTTGCTGCCAAAGTAGCGTCCGACCAGCGCGACATCGACGCCCGCGTCGCCCGCGATGTCGCGCAGGCCGACGCTGTCGTAGCTTTCCCGCAGGAAGCGCGCCCGCGCCGCCGCCAGGATGGCGTCGCGCGTCGCCGCGGCGTTCCTAGGCCTGGCGGCGGCTCGGCAATCCACTCGCATGGTCATGAACCTAGCACCCTTCGCAACCTCGTCAACAACTGATGACGTTCATAGGTCCACACCCGTTGACATGACATGAACGTGCTCTTAGTTGCGCGTCATCAGTCGTTGACATGCTCGTCGGCGGAGGCGGCGCGGCGCTCGGGCACCGCCGTCGGATCAAAGGCATCGCATCATGAACCGGCTCGATTTGCCGTCCCTGCTCCTCGCGCTGACGCTCGCCGGCTGCGAGGCCGCGCAGTCCGCCGGTCCCCCGCCGCCGCCCACCGCGGTCACCGTCGCTGTCCCGCTGGCGCAGGACGTCGTCGACTGGGACGACTACGTCGGCCGGTTCGAGGCGGTCCAGAGCGTGGAGGTCAAGCCGCGCGTCACCGGCTACCTCCGCTCCGTCCTGTTCACCGAGGGCGCCTACGTCCGTGCCGGGCAGACCCTGTTCACCATCGACGCGCGCCCGGCACAGGCGGCTCTTGACCAGGCCGCCGCGCAGCTCGCCCGCGCCGAGGCGACGCTCGCCAACGCGCGGACCGAGCTCGCCCGCTCGCGAACGCTGGCGGCGTCGCAAGCGGCGAGCACCGAGGAGGTGGAGCAGCGCCGGGCGGGCGTCCGGGCCGGCGAGGCCGACGTCGACGCCGCCCGCGCCGCGGTGCGCGCGCAGCAACTCACGGTCGGTTTCACCCGCGTGACCGCGCCGATCAGCGGGCGCGTGTCCGAACGGCTCGTCGACGTGGGCAACAGCGTCGCGGCCGACACGACGGTGCTGACCCGGATCGTCTCTACCAGCCCCATCCACTTCGCCTTCGAGGGTTCGGAAGCGCTGCTGCTCAAGTACCAGCGGCAGGGCGCCGGCGCGGCCAACGGCACGCCCGTGCGCGTCAAGCTGCAGGACGAGCCGACCTACCTCCACGCCGGCCGCCTCGATTTTGTAGACAGCGCGGTGAACACGGGCGCGGGAACGGTGCGCGCCCGCGCCGTGCTTCCCAATCCCGACAACTTCATCAAGCCCGGCATGGTCGGCCGGATGCAGCTCGCGGGCTCGCGGCCTTATCGCGCGATGCTGATCCCCGACACGGCGGTGGTGACGGACGCCGCGCGCAAGGTCGTGTACCTCGTCAATGGGGCGGGAACGGTCGTCGCGCGACCGGTCGTGCTAGGTCCGCTGACCGGCAACCTGCGCGTGGTCCGGTCGGGCATCGGCCCGAGCGACCGCGTCATTATCAGCGGGTTGCAGCGCGCGCGCCCCGGCGAGAAGGTCATGCCCAAACCCGGCCGCATCCCGCCGCCGGGTCCGCCCGAGGGCGCGCCGGGTACCGCGATCACCTCGGCGCCGTCCTCCTCGGCGTCTCCGGCGCGATGAACATCTCCGCCTTCTTCATCGAACGGCCAATCTTCTCGGGCGTCATCGCGCTGTTCATCACCTTGATCGGCGCGCTCGCCTATCCGCAGCTGTCCTTGTCGCAATATCCGGAGATCGCGCCGCCGACCATCAGCGTGCAGGCGTCCTTCGCCGGCGCGTCGGCCGAGACGATGGCCGAAACCGTCGCCGCGCCGATCGAGCAGGAGATCAACGGCGTCGAGGACATGCTCTACATGAGCTCGTCGTCGACCTCGTCCGGCACGACCGCGATCACCGTCACCTTCGAGCCCGGCACCGATCTCGACGCCGCGCAGGTGCTCGTCCAGAACCGCGTCGCGCTCGCCGAACCGCGCCTTCCCGAACAGGTCCGGCAGATTGGCGTCACCGTCAACAAGGAGTCCTCGGGCTTCCTGCTGATCGTCGCCTTGACCTCCACCGACCCCAATCTCGATACCGACTATCTCGGCAACTACGCGACCAACACGCTGCGCGACCGGCTGCTGCGCATCGAAGGAGTCGGCGCGGTCAACGTGTTCGGCGGCGGCAACTACTCGATGCGGATATGGATCGACCCCGATCGTGCGGCGGGGCGCAACCTGACCGCCGGCGAGATCGTCGGGGCGCTGCGCAGTCAGAACGTCCAGGTCGCCGGCGGCGCGGTCGGCACCCCGCCCAACGAAGGCGGCAACCCGGCGTTCGAGCAGCCGGTCGAGGTTCAGGGCCGGCTGTCGTCGCCGGAGGAGTTCGGGGCGGTCGTCATCAAGACCGATCCAGTCAGCGGCGCCGTGACGCGGGTCCGCGACGTCGCGCGCGTCGAACTCGGCAGCCAAGACTACGGCCTCCGCGCGACGTTCAACGGCGAGCGCGGCATCGCGCTCGCGATCGTCCAGCAACCGGGAAGCAACGCGCTCGACGCCGCCGAGGCCGTGCAGGCGGAGATGCGGGAGGCCGCACAGTCCTTTCCGCCGGGCATTGAATGGTCGGTGCCCTACAACCCGACCAACTACGTCGCTGAGTCGGTCGCGGCGGTGCAGAGCACGTTGTTAGAGGCCATCCTGCTCGTCATCCTCGTGGTGGTCGTCTTCCTGCAGACCTGGCGCGCGGCAGTGATCCCGATCCTCGCCATCCCGATCGCGCTGGTCGGCACCTTCGCGGTGCAGCTCGCGCTCGGCTATTCGATCAACTCGCTATCGCTATTCGCCCTGGTGCTCGCCGTGGGCATTGTCGTCGACGACGCGATCGTCGTGGTCGAGGCGGTCGAGAAGCACATCCGCGCCGGGATGACCCCGCGCGAGGCGGCGCACGCGACGATGCGCGAAGTGTCGGGCGCGCTGATCGCGATCGGGCTTGTCCTCGTCGCGGTGTTCGTCCCCGCGGCCTTCGTCCCCGGCATTTCCGGCATCTTCTACAGCCAGTTCGCGGTGACCGTCTCGGCCGCGACGCTGATCTCCTTGCTCGTCTCGCTGACGCTCTCGCCTGCGCTGGCCGCGATTCTGCTCAAGCCGCATGAGGAGCATCGCGCGGCCGACGGTCCGCGCGGACGCTTCTCGGGGGTCGGACGCTTCCTGCGCAACGCCGGAGACCGCTTCAACGCGGGCTTCGAGTGGCTGGCGGAACGCTACGGCCGCCTCACCGCGCGGCTCGTGCGCACGACGACGATCATGCTGGTCGTCTACGCGGGACTGCTCGGCCTGACCGGCTGGCAGCTGGCGAGCACGCCGACCGGCTTTATCCCCGAACAGGACCAGGGCTACCTGATCGGCGTCGTCCAGCTGCCGCCGGGCGCGTCGCTCGACCGCACCAGCGAGATCCTCGACCGCGCGCGCGAACTCGCGACCGCCACTCCCGGGGTCGTCGGCAGCGCGGTCTTCGCGGGCCTCGACGGCGCCAGCTTCTCGCAGGCGTCGAACACGGGCACGATGTTCCTTCTCCTCGCGGACCAGGAGGAGCGTCGCGACCCCGCGCTCAAGGCCGCCGCCCTGTCGCAGCAGCTCACGGGCAAGATCGCGGGCGTGATCGACGAGGCCAACGTGTTCTTCATCGCGCCGCCAGCCGTCCCCGGCCTCGGCAACGGCAGCGGCTTTATGATGATGCTGCAGGACAAGTCGGGCGCGGGCTACGGCGCGCTCGAGGGCCTCGCTTTCGACATGACGGGCGAGGCGCAGAAGTCCAAGGACGTGACGCAGGTTTTCACCTTGTTCAACACGGGCAGCCCCCGCGTCGCCGCCGACGTCGATCGCGACCGGGCGCAGCTGCTCGGCGTCCAGCCGGCGCAGATCTACGAAGCGCTCGGCACCTATCTCGGCTCGACCTACATCAACGACTTCAACCTGTTCGGGCGCACGCTGCGCGTGACCGCGCAGGCCGAGCCGTCGGCCCGCGACGATCTCGCCGACGTCGGCCGGCTGCAGGTGCGCTCGGCGAGCGGCGGCATGGTCCCGCTGTCCTCTGTCGCGACGATGCGCCCGGACAGCGGCCCGGCGCGGGTCGTGCGCTACAACCAGTTTCCGGCGGTCGAGCTGCAGGGCCAGGCCGCGCCGGGCGTCTCGTCGGGCGCCGCGCTGGCCGCGATGGAAGGCATCGCCGCGCGCACGCTGCCGCCGGGCTTCGACTATGAATGGACGGGGCTGGCGCTCCAGGAACAAGGCGCGGGCGACAGCACGGCGCTGGTGTTCCTGCTCGCGGTCCTCTTCGTCTTCCTGGTGCTCGCCGCGCAGTACGAAGCGCTGACCTTGCCGCTCGCGGTCATCCTGATCGTGCCGATGTGTATCCTGGCGGCGCTCGTCGGGGTCAACGTCCGCGGCCAGGACAACAACATCCTGACGCAGGTCGGGCTCATCGTGCTCGTCGCGCTGGCGGCCAAGAACGCGATCCTGATCGTCGAATTCGCCAAGCAGGGCGAGGACGAGCACGGCCTCAGCCGGTTCGACGCCGCCGTCGAGGCCGCGCGCTCGCGGCTGCGCCCGATCCTGATGACCAGCTTTGCCTTCATCTTCGGCGTCATCCCCCTCGCCATCGCCACCGGCCCGGGCGCGGAGATGCGCCAAGCGCTGGGCACCGCGGTGGCGTTCGGGATGATCGGAGTGACGCTGTTCGGGCTGTTGTTCACGCCCTTCTTCTACGTCGTCACGCAGGGCCTGGGCGAACGCTACGCGGCCCGGCGAGGCAAGCAGCCCGACGCCGCCCCTTCCGCTCCAGCTCCGGTGCCCGCAGAATGAACCGTCTACTCGCCTCCCTCGTCGGCGCGCTCGCGCTCGCGGCCTGCACCACCGTCGGCCCGAACTACCGCTCCCCGGCGGCGCAAGCCCCGGCGCAGGCGCCGTTCGTCGGCGCGGCTTCACCGCTCTTCTCCGGCGACCAGCCGGACGGCCCGTGGTGGACGCTGTTCGGTGACTCGCTGCTCGACGGGCTGGTGCGGGAAGCGCTGGCCAACAACACGGACCTGCGCGTCGCCGCCGCCAACCTCCGCCGCGCGCGCGCCGCGCTGCGCGAGGTGCGGTCCGACCGATTGCCCGCCACCGCCGTCGGCGCGAGCGCGGCGACCTCGCGCCAGTCGGGCGCGGCGTTCGGCGCGCCGGGGGAGGCGACCAGCGGCGAACTCTACGACGCAGGGCTCGACGTCGGCTACCAGGTCGACCTGTTCGGCCGCATCCGCCGCGGCATCAGTGG
>CADCVY010000087.1 GCA_902806275.1 uncultured Sphingomonas sp.
TTGACGCGGTAGCGCCACTCGACTGAGGGCAGGAGTTCGTTCTTCAGGAAGCGATGGAACGGCACCACGCCGCTCGGCTCCGCGGCGCCCACAGGCATGAAGTCGATGTGGCGCTGATCGGTGGTTTGTCGAATGAGCCGTACGCGATTCCGACGACGATCGCTTCCGGCAGCTTGTCGTCGGACAAAGTCGACCCGGCTTTGCTTTGTCGTCTTTTTGAACGTTTAGTCGCGGCGCGCCGGCACCGTAATCCGCACCGTCTCGCCGTTCTTGCCCGGGAACCCGGTGAACATGGCGGTCACCAGGTTGGGCACCAGCGCGTCCATTTCGTCCGTCTGCGATCTGGCCTTGGCGTGGCCCTCGAACAGCGGCGCGTTGTCGGCGCGGCGGACGATGTCCATGTCGAGATAGCTCTTGTAGACGGTGTACTCGCGGATCTGGTCGTAGCCGTACGGCCCATATCGGCGCCCGGCGACGCCATAGTTCCGCCCGTAGGGTGACCCAAAGCCACCGTAACCCCCGTAGGCGTAAGGCGAGGCATACCAGAACGGATCGTTCCAGCCGTAGTAGAAAGGATTGCGGCTCCAGCGCGAGTAATAGGGACGGCCGTAGTGAACGCCCCATGCTGGATCGTAGAGCGGGTCGCGCCAGCCATAGCCGTAGCGGTTCCAGCCGTAGCGCGAACCCATGTAGGGCTCACGGACAGCTTCGGTCTTGCCCTCGTCGACGCCGTAGTCGAGCCGCACCAGCATGTCGGCAAGCTGCGGAGCGCCGGCCGCGCGGTAGCCCTGCGCTTGCAACCGCTGCGACACCATCGCGGCATAGCTGTGGAATTCGTTGCTGGGCGCGCCTTGTGCCGGAACGACATAGAAGCTGTGCCCCAGCGGAATGGATGCGGCCTGATGCCGCGATACCTGGGTGCTGAGACTGGTGGCGCAGGCGGACAGGCCAAGTGCCGAGACGCCAAGCGCGACGGCGGCCGCAAACTTTCGAACAGACATGGTTCACACTCCCCTTCCACTCGGGATCACGCAGCTGATCAGTGGCTGTATACCGCCCATCTCAGTGAACCGTCGATGAAACGAGTGTTCAGGACGTCAGGCCGACGGCGCGATAAGCGGCAGCAAGCGTCGGCGCCGCCAGTTGCTGGGCCCGCTCGGCTCCGTCCGCCAGCATGCGGTCGAGCTCGGCGGGGTCTCGCCGGAACTCCTCGAGACGGGTTCGAAGGGGGGCAAGGAGGGCGACCAGAGCGTCGGCGAGCACCGGCTTGAACTGCCCGAAGCCCTGACCGGCAAAGCGGGCGAGAACCTGCTCGATGCTCTCGCCGCTCATGGCGGCAAGGATACCGACCAGGTTTCGTGCCTCAGGCCGCTCTTCCAGCAGAGCTGGATCCTCCGGCAGCGGTTCCGGGTCGGTCTTCGCCTTGCGGATCTTCTGCGCGATGTCATCATCGCTGTCGGTCAGGTTCACCCGGCTCATGTCGGACGGGTCCGACTTGGACATCTTGGCGCGTCCGTCGCGGAGGCTCATGACGCGCGCCGCAGCGCCGCCGCCGATGAACGGCTCGGGCGGCACGAAGACGTCGGCGTCGAAGTCGGCGTTGAACTTGAGCGCGATGTCGCGAGTCAGCTCGATATGCTGCTTCTGGTCCTCGCCGACCGGCACGTGCGTCGCCTGGTAGAGCAGGATGTCGGCGGCCTGCAGCACCGGATAGTCGAACAAGGCGACCGAGGCGCCTTCGCGGTTCTTGCCGGCCTTGTCCTTCCACTGCGTCATGCGATTGAGCCAGCCCATCCGCGCGGTGCCGTTCAACAGCCAGCACAGCTCGGCATGGGCCGGAACGGCGCTCTGGGCGAACAGGATCGACTTGGCCGGGTCGATCCCGCTCGCGATCAGGGCAGCGGCCATCTCGCGGACGCTCGCCCGCCGCACTTCGGGCTCCATATATTCCGACAGCGAATGCAGGTCGGCGAGGAAGTAGAGGCACTCGGCCCCGTCCTGCATCCGCACCCAGCGCAGGATGGCGCCAAGCAGGTTGCCGAGGTGGAGCCCGCCGGTTGGCTGGATGCCTGACAGCACCCTCACTTGGGTGCTCTGCGCCGTCGGAGCTGAGCGATCGCCTCCCGGTCGACGCCGCCGATCAGGAAAGCGACGCCGAAATAGACGATGCCGCCGATGCCCACCAGCGCGCCGAGCGCGAAGGCGCGTTGGACCAGCCCGCCGAAGAAATAATCGGCAAGCACTTCACGCAGGCCGAACAGCGCCCCCGCCATTGCCAAAGCTGCGATCAGCTGCCGCGCGACGCGGCTGACCAGCCAGACCGGCATGCGAAACTGCCCGCGCACATAGAGGATGGTGAGCAGGGCAAGAAAGTTGATCCAGGCGCCCGTCGAAGTCACGGTTGCGAGACTGTAGATGCCCATGCGCGGGATCAGCAGGAAGTTTGCAGGGATGCTGAGCAGCAGGATCGTCATTGCGATCAGCACCGGCGTCCGCACGTCCTTGCGGGCGTAGAATGCCGGGGTGAGCACCTTCACCAGCACGTACGCGGGCAGGCCTGTGACGAGGATAGCAAGGATGTTGCCGGTCGTCCGGGCGGCTTCCACCGTATATTCTCCGCCCTGGAACAAGGCGCCGATGATCGGGACAGCAGCGACCGCAAGCGCCAAGGTAGCGGGCAGGGTGAGCAGCATGGACAGGTCGAACGCGCGCGCCTGGACGTCGCTGGCGGCGTCGTCCTCGCCGCGGGCGATGGCCTGGCTGATCGCGGGCAGGATGGCGACGCCGAGCGCCGTGCCGATGATCGACAGCGGCAGCTGGTTGAGCCTGTCGGCATAGCTCAAGTTCGTCAGGGCGCCCTCGCCGAGCAGGGTCGAGAAATAGCCATAAAACAGCTGGCTGAGCTGGTAGACGCCGGCCGCGGCGGTGGCGGGGAGGATGAGCACCACCAGCTCCTTGACCGCCGGAGTGAGGCGTGGACGGCCGAAATGCAGCTTGATGCCCGCGCGGCGCACCGCGACCCAGCATAGGGCAAACTGGGCAATGCCGCCGACCAGCACGGCGATGGCCATGTAGCGCACCGTGGCGATGTCGTTGGGGGGCGCGACCAGCAGCGCGACGATCAGCGCGATGTTGAGCAAAGCCGGGGCAAAGGCGGCAACGGCGAATCGGGTGAGCGAATTGAGCACCCCGGCGAGCAGCGCGACCAGGCTGATGAACAGCAAATAGGGGAAGGTCCACATCGTGAGCTGGACGGACAGGTCGAACTTGCCTGGCGTGTCCTTGTAGCCCGCCGCCACCAGGGAAAGGATCCCGGGCATAAAGATCTCGAACACGACGGTGACGACGAGCAGCGCCGGCATAAACACGGCGAGGATCTCGTTCGAGAAAGCCTGCGCGTCCTGGTGACCCCCGGCCGCCAGGCGGCGTGAGAACAGGGGCACGAACCCTGAGGAAAACGCTCCTTCGGCGAACAACCGGCGAAAGATGTTGGGCAGCAGGAAGGCGAGATTGAACGCGTCGTTGGCGTGGCTTGCGCCCAAGATCCGTGAACCGATCATGTCGCGAGCAAAGCCGAGCACCCGGCTGACCATCGTCAGCCCGCCGATCGTGCCGGTGGCTTTGAGCAGGTTCATGTCAGCAGCCGTGCTTGGGGCTCAGCCCAGGCGCAGCGTCACTGGGGCTCGGACCCCGCAGGCGGCATCAGGCTCGATCCGCCGGCTTCGCCGCCGCCCTGCTGCTGCGCCTGCAGCTGCGCCATGTAGGCGCCGGCGAAGTCGATCGGGTCCAGCATCAGCGGCGGGAAGCCGGTGTTCGACACGGCTTCGGAAATGATCTGCCGCGCGTAGGGGAAGATCATCCGCGGAGCTTCCACCAGCAGGATCGGCGCCATCGCCTCTTCCGGCATGCCGCGGATCGCGAACAGGCCCGAGTAAGTGAGGTCGACAACGAAATGGACGCCGTTCTCGGATCGCGCCGATACGTCAATCTTGAGCGTTACCTCGTGGACGTCCTCGCCGATGTTGTCGATGTTGATGTTGAACTGAACGTCGAGGGACGGCTGGACCTGCCACTGAAACGACTGCGGCGCGCTCGGGTTTTCAACGGACAGGTCCTTGATATATTGGGCAAGCACCGAGACCTGGGGTTCGCCGCCTGCTTCGGCCGAGCCGTTGCCGTTGCCCGTCGAATCCTGGTCCGCCATGTGTTTTGTCCTTGCAAAGTCTTGAGCTGTTACGCGGGCCGCCTGGGCGGCGGCCGGTTGCGGCTGGGCGACTAGCAGCCGCACAAATGGGGCGCAATGGCGAGCTCATGCGTTGGGCGGAGTTGGAATTTTCAACGGTTGCGCACTATGTTGCTCCAAGAACTGAAGAACTGGAACTGACAGCTTGACCGTGATCGTCATCCTCGCGCTGGTCGCATTGTTCATCGGGCTCAGGCTCTACAGCGTGCTTGGCGAGCGCACCGGGCATGAGCAGCAGCAGCCGATTCTCAAGCCCGCCGACCCCGACGCGCGCGTCGGGCACCGCCCGGCGCAGGCTGCGGTCGCGCCCCTGGCGGCGCAGGACACGGGCGAGCTGGCGTTCCTGCCGACCGCTGGCCCCGGCGTGCGCGCGCTGCTCGCCGCCGACCCGGCGTTCGACGTGGCCCGCTTTTTGGAAGGCGCCAAGGCCGCGTACCGCATGATCCTGGAGGCGTTCTGGAGCGGCGATCTTGATGCCATGCGCCCTCACGTCGACGACCATGTGTTCGAAACCTTCAGCACGGCCGTTGAGCAGCGGAACAAGGATGGTTTGAAGCTCGACAACCGCTTGATCGCGATTGAGCAGGCGCTGATCGCGGAGGCCACGGTGGACCGCAGCGTCGCGGTTCTGACCGTTCGCTTCGAAGCGGACATTGCTGCAGTCACCCGCAATGCCGACGGCGAAGTGGTCGCCGGCTCGCTGAGCGACGCCGTCCAGACCCGCGACCTCTGGACGTTCCGCCGCGATGTTGCCTCGCGCGATCCCAACTGGGTGCTGATCGAGACCGACGAGGAACAGTGAGCTTCGCCAGACGCGCGCTCGCGTTCGTACCTTTAGCTTTGCTCGCAGCTTGCGCGGCCCAGCCGGTGGCGCCGCCGACCGTGCCGCCGCCGGCACCAGCGCCAGCACCGCCGCCAGCACCGGCTCCTCTGCCAACGCCAACGCCGCCGCCGGTCGCGACTACGACCGCGCCAAACGCCCGCGCGGCGGGTATTGCCCTGGCGCAACCCAAGGTCCTGCGCTCCGACGAGGCGGTGCGGGCGCTGGAGGCATTCCGCACCAGCTGCCCTGTGATCGTCCGACGTCAAGACGCGTCCGGACTGACCCAGGGCGGCGACTGGATTGGGGCATGCGCGGAGGCGGCGACGCTTGATCCTGCGCATGCCGCCGGCTTCTTCTTCCATCGCTTCGACTGGGTCCGCGTATGGGACGGCCGTGCCTTCGCGACCGGCTATTATGAACCGGAGATCGAAGGATCACGGGTGCAGCTGCCCGGCTATGTGCCCATCCACCGAGCTCCACCCGACCTTGTCCGCTGTACCCGGCCGGACGGCGGCACCGGCCGCGGCCGGATTGGACCCGACGCCGTCTGCACCCTCTATTTCACCCGCGGCGAGATCGCCGACGGCGCGCTTGCCGGGCGCGGGCTCGAATTGGCCTGGGCCAAGGACCCGGTCGAGCTGTTCTTCCTCGAAATTCAGGGCTCGGGGCGCGTTCGCTTGCCGGACGGCGGTGTGCTGCGCGTCGGCTACGCCAGCCAGAACGGCCGTGACTATGTCCCCATCGGCCGCTTGCTCCGCGAACGCGGCATTTTGCCGCCGGGCGGGGCCAACATGCAGGCGATCAAGGACTGGATCCGCGCCAATCCTGCCGAAGGGCAGGCGCTGATGCGCGAGAATGCATCCTACGTCTTCTTTCGCGAACTGACGGGGCCGGGGCCGCTGGGATCGATCAACGTGCCGGTGACGCCGCGCGCCACGGTCGCCGTCGACCCGCGCTTCGTGCCTTATGGCGCACCTGTGTACCTGACCATGGACCGGCCTGAGCCAAACGGCATTTGGGTGGCGCAGGACACCGGCGGTGCGATCAAGGGACCGAACCGCTTCGACACCTTCTGGGGCGCCGGCGCCGAGGCCGTTGCGCTCGCCGGCGGGATGGCTGCATCGGGCGAGGCGATGGTCCTGCTGCCGCGGAGCGTTGCCGCCCGTGCGCTCGCTCAGCCCTGACGAAGCCGCGCTGTGGGCGCGGGTCGCGGCGACCATAACGCCGCTGTCGCGCGACAAAGTCCAGAAGCAGCAAGCCGAAGCGCCGCCTCCCGCCCATACGAAAACCGCTCCGCCGCTCCGCAAGGCACCAGCGGCCCCGGCTAGATCGCCGGCCAGGCCCGGGAGCACGCTCGACGGCAGCTGGGACAAGAAGCTCCGCTCGGGCGGGGTCCAACCCGACCGCACCGTTGATCTGCACGGCATGAACCTCGATGGCGCTTGGCAGGCCATCGACCTTGCCCTCGAGGACGCGATTGCGGCCGGCGACCGGGTGCTGCTGCTGATCACCGGCCACCATCGGCCCTCCGATCCGCCGATTGTGCGCGGCCGGATCCGGGCTGCCGTCCACGATTGGCTGGCGGTCTCTCGCCATGCCGCCCAGATCGCCGCGGTGCGCGGCGCCCACCCCCGGCACGGCGGGCAGGGCAGCCTGTACCTCATTCTTCGCCGCCGCTGACTCATTCTTAACCCCGGCCAATTAACGCGTGTGGGTTAGCGGGACTCTACGCGTGAGGGCGTACTCACCCATGAAAGCAGGAACGGCGCAAAAAGTGAGCAACGCGATTCTGTCGTGTGCGGCCGGACTTGCGTCCTTCATCTTCTCGCTCGGCGCGCTGCTCTACATCACGGAGTTCGACGAAAAGGTGCTCGCGGCGCTAGTTGCCGGCGCATTCTGCCTACTGATCAGCTACGTCGCGTCAGAGCGTCCGAACAGCGAAAGTGCGCGCGCTCTTGCGGCCCTGGGCGAACGGTTGATGGCGGTGGAGCAAGGCGACCTTGTCTCCCCGACGCCCCCCGCGGTCCGGCGAGCCATGCCCAAGCTGGCGACGGCTATGGAGAACCTGTTTGCCGAAGTCCGCTCCTCGATCGAGAACGCGCATGCGCTTGGTATGTACGATCCGGTGACCTCGCTTCCGAACCGGCTGCACTTCCGCTCCGAATGCGACAAGCTGCTCGCCGACGGCCCCGCCCGTGAAACATCTGCGATGCTGTTCGTCGACCTCGACCGGTTCAAGTCGGTCAACGACAGCCTTGGCCATGCGCGCGGCGACCAGCTGCTGATCATGGTCGCCAATCGCTTGCGGGTCGTGGTCAACGCCGAATTCACCGGTGACGCCGGCAGCCGGCCGCTACTGGCGAGGCTGGCGGGCGACGAGTTCACGATGTTCTTTCCGGAAGCGAAGTCGGCCGCCGAGATCGAGCGGGTTGCCCGAAGAGTGGTGACCGCCATCTCGGAGCCGTTCGAACTGTCGGGGCACAGCGTCGACATTGGCGCATCGGTCGGCGTTGCGCTTTCGCCGGACCATGGCACCAGCGTGGAAAGCCTCATGCGTGCCGCCGACGTGGCCATGTACCGGGCCAAGGGTTCGGGCGGGGGGCAGCACTGCCTGTTCAACAGCGCGCTGGCGATGGAGCATCAGCGCAAGGTCGAGACCGAAAAATCGCTGACCGAAGCGGTCGAACGCGGCGAGTTTGCGCTGGTGTTCCAGCCCCAGATTAGCCTGGTCACCGGCGAGCTTGCCGGGGCCGAAGCCCTGCTGCGCTGGAACCACCCGCGCGACGGACTGCGCCTGCCGTCGACGTTTATCCCGATCGCGGAACGCACCGGCGTCATCGCGGACATCGGCGACTGGGTCCTGACGGAAGTGGCGGCTGTGCTCAGCGTGTGGCAGCGGGGTGGCTACGATGGCCGCCTGTCGTTCAACATCAGCCCGCGGCAGGTGGATCGCCCCGACTTCTTCGGCAACGTCAGGCAGGCATTCGCCGACGCCAGCGTCCCGATGTCGCGAATCGAGCTTGAGTTCACCGAGAGCGCGGCGATGGAGGTCAGCGACTCGGTGCTCGCCGAGATCGCGGCGCTGCGGGGCGAAGGTGTCCGCATCGCCATCGACGATTTCGGCACCGGCTATTCGAACATCGCGCGGTTGCGCGCCATGCCGATCGACCGCGTCAAGCTCGACCCGTCGCTGATCGCCGACATCGAGGGTTGCGCCAAGGCCCGGGTGATCGTCCAAGCCGTCATCCAGCTGATCAAGGGCGTCGACTGCGAGGTCGTTGCGGAAGCGGTGGAGACCGTCGGCCAGGCGGATATCCTGCGGGCAATGGGCTGCGACACCGTGCAGGGCTACATCTTCTCGCCGGCGATGGGGGAAACCGACTTCCTGGCGTGGGTGCGGAGCGGCGACGGCGGCGCCAAGTCGGTCGCTTAAGCCGCCATCACTTTGGTGACGATCCGCTCGTAAATTCTTGAAAGCGCCTGGATGTCGTCGACGGCAGCGCTTTCGTCGAGCTTGTGCATGGTTGCATTCGGCAGGCCGAAGTCGACCACCGGGCAGAGCGCGATCAGGAAGCGCCCGTCCGAGGTCCCGCCACTGGTCGACAGCTCGGGCGTGATGCCGGCCTCTTCCTCGATGCTTTGGACGATCACGTCGAACAGCTGTCCGGGGGGCGTCAGGAACGCCTCGCCCGAGATGCGCGCGCGGACGGTGGCGCCGGACGCCTCGCGCGCCGCGACCTCCTCGACCATCCGCACCAGGTCTTCGCCGCGCTGCAGGTTGTTGAAGCGGATGTTGAGCTGGGCCGTCGCGGAGCCGGGGATTACGTTGCTGGCCGCGGTCGGGGTCGTCACTGACGTGAATTCGAGATTGGAGGGCGGGAAGCGATCGTTGCCTTCGTCGAGGTGGACGGCGTCAAGCGCGGCGACAACCCTCGCCATAGGCGGCAGGGGATTCGTTGCGCGGTGCGGATAGGCGACGTGGCCCTGCACGCCCGGCACTTCGATCCACATGTTGACCGAGCCGCGGCGGCCGATCTTCACCGTGTCGCCAAGCCGGTCGACCGAAGTCGGCTCCCCGATCAGGATCATGTCGGGCCGGATCTGCCGGTCATTCAGCCAATCGATGATCCGCGGCGTGCCGTAAGTCGCATAGCCTTCCTCGTCGCCGGTGATCAGCAAGGAGATGGTGCCGCCGCTATTGGGCAGGCGGGACACCGCAGCGACGAACGCGGCGACCGCGCTTTTCATGTCGTTAGCGCCGCGGCCGATCAGGCGGCCGTCGACGATGCGGGCTTCGAACGGGTTCCCGCTCCAGCCCTCGCCGGCGGGGACGACGTCGAGGTGCCCGGCAAAGCCGAAGTGCGGCGATCCCGACCCGCGGATCGCGACCAGGTTCTCGGTTGGGCCGTCCGGCGCTTCCCCCAGCACCCACCGTTGGACCGCAAAGCCGAGCGGCCCCAACGCGGCCTCCAGCACATCAAACACTTCACCCCTTGCAGGCGTAACGCTGGGGCAGGAGATCAGCTTGGCGGCGAGTTCGACGGCGTCGATTGGTGGGATCATCGGCGATCGATAGCAACGCTCCGGGCCGACGCAAATCACGGTATCGCGCGACAGTTCATCGAAGTGCCGTTCCCGCACGGCACCGGCAAGGTCACGGAGCTGCGCTAGGAGGCGATCGGGACACTCAGCCGGCCCCTGCGCCAACCCCTCCTCCCACACGCCGCGGGAGGGAGTGTTACCCCAGCATCCCTTTGACCAGCGCGCTCGCGCGGGCCGGCTCCATTCTGGCGCCGAGCCGCTCCTTCACCAGCGCCATGACCCGGCCCATGTCCTTCATGCTGGTTGCGCCGGCCTCCGCGACGATGCCGCCGATCGCGGCGCGGGCTTCATCGCCGCTCATCTGCTGCGGCAGGAAGCGTTCGATCACGGCGATTTCAGCTTCTTCCTTCGCGGCCGCGTCCTCGCGGCCGTTGGTGCGGTAGATCTCCACGGACTCGCGGCGCTGCTTGATCATTTTCTGCAGCACTTCGGTGACCAGTTGGTTGTCGTCGCCGGGCGCCTTGCCGGTGCGCGCCTCGATGTCGCGGTTCTTGATCGCGGCCTGCACCAGGCGCAGCGTGCCGGTGGTCTCCTTGTCGCCGCCCTTCATGGCGGTCACCAGCGCGGTCTTGATGTCGTCGCGGATCATGGTTCGTCCCGGTGCGGAAACGGCCAGACCTAGCCGCGCAAAACGGGGCTGACCAGCCGTTGACCGGGGCCGCTCTTGCCCCTAGCGATGGCGCCTTAGCGACATAGCTGCAAACTCCCTCACGGAAGGCTTCCCTTGGCCGTTGCCGACGCTCGACATGCACCCGCGCCGCAACCTGCGGGCGCGACCGGAGTCATCGTGTTCGCCAACGGCCGCGTGGTGTGGGGCCGGGGCTTTGGGGCCGAGGGGGAAGCGGTCGGGGAACTGTGCTTCAACACCGCCATGACCGGCTACCAGGAGGTGATGACCGACCCCTCCTACGCCAGGCAGGTGGTCGCCTTCACCTTTCCGCACATCGGCAATGTCGGCGCCAACGACGAGGACGTCGAGGCGGCGGAAGCGCATGCGGTCGGCTGCCTGGTGCGGGAGGTGGTGACCGAGCCGTCCAACTACCGCGCCAGCCAGGGGTTCGCGGAATGGATGGCGAAATGGGGGCGGATCGGAATCTGCGGCGTGGATACGCGGGCGCTGACCAAGCTGGTGCGAAGCGAGGGTCCGCCCAACATCGCGGTGGCGCACCGATCGGACGGCAGGTTCGAGCTCGAGAGGCTGCAGCGGATGGCGTCGGAGTGGCCAGGGTTGGAGGGCATGGACCTCGCCAGGGAGGTCAGCCGGCTGCAGGTCGAGCGCTGGAGCGGCGGCAGATGGGCGTGGGGGCGGGGGTATGAAGTGGAGCAGGCTCACCCCCAACCTCCGCCGCTAGCGGGAGGTGACGAGCCGCGCGGTGGTGGTGGGGCAGGCAACCGCCCCCACGTGGTCGCCGTCGATTACGGCAATAAACGCAACATCTTTCGCCTACTGGTTGAGGCGGGAGCGCAAGTGACCGTGGTGCCGGCCCAGGCGAGTTTCGAAGACATCATGGCGCACGAGCCCGACGGCTTCTTCCTGTCCAACGGCCCCGGCGATCCGGCCGCCACCGGCGAGTATGCCATCCCGGTCATCCGCCAGATGCTGGAGACGAAGAAGCCGCTGTTCGGCATCTGCCTCGGGCACCAGCTG
>CADCVY010000088.1 GCA_902806275.1 uncultured Sphingomonas sp.
GCCCTCTGCGCTCCGCCATGCGGCAGCTGCCGTTGGCCTCGGGCTGGTGCTCGGGTTCCTGGGGCCTTTCCGCAGCGGCAGCACCCTCAGCTTGCCTGTCCGCTACGCCTTCTGGCTCGGTCTTGCGCTGTTCGGATACGCCTGCGTGCTCGCCGCCAGGCGGATCGTACAACGCCCCGCGTCCGGAACGCTCCGCCTGTTTGCCGTGACTTTGGCGTCGGCCGTTCCCCAGACCTTCGCAACCGCCTGGGCGCTTGCTCTCGTTCAACCCGGCCGCACCTTTGCCCCGCTACACCTCGTTACGCTGTTCGGTCCCGTCACCGTCGTTCAGCTCGGCCTCGCGCTGGCGGCATCGCGCTTGGCCGCCGGCTCTCGGTCGGCAACGCCGCTGGAGCCGAGCGTTGCCAAGCCGGTGCCGTTCCTCGACCGTGTTCCGGCCCGCCTCGGCCGCGAGCTGATCGCGCTTGAAGCCGAAGACCATTACCTTCGCGTCCATACCGCGCTCGGCTCCGAGCTGATCCTGGCGCGGCTGTCGGACGCCGTTGCCCAGCTGGAAGGCTATGATGGACTCCAGGTGCACCGCAGCTGGTGGGTCGCGGCGGACGCCGTTGCCGGCTTGGTCATCCAGGATGGCCGTCTCGCCCTCAGGCTGAGGAATGGGCTAACCGCACCTGTAAGCCGCACCTACCGGGACGCGGTACGGGCGCGGGGCTGGCCACGCGGCTAGAGCGAGACAGTTCCGGAAATCGCCTCGGTCATCCGGATGACTCTCTCGCGCACCTCCCGCTGGACCGTCGGAGGCAATCGCTCGGTGACGGTGTCCCGCGCTTCAAAATAGCTGCCGCTGACCCGCACCAGTTCCATCGACCAGGTTGCGAAGCTGCGCTCCTCGACCAAGCGGTCGTCGCGCACCTCGAAGCCGCTGTGGCGCGAATCCCGGCGCAGCCGCCCGACCAGCTCGTCGATGGCCTGCGGGGCACCCTCGATAATCTGGAGGAAGTGGGTGCCGTTAAACACCAGCAGTCCGGTGATCCCCTCCAGCGCGTTGATCCCCTGCGCCGTCCGGTGGATCGCTTCCAGGTCCGCGGCAGCGAGGTCGAGTCGGGCAAGGCTGGTGTAAGTCAGCGATTTCAGGGTCATGGGATCGCATTGCCTAAGTTCCTCCCCACGATCAATCGTGCGGAGGCATCAACATGCACACCTTTTCTTCTTCGGCGGCGGCGGTGCCGTGGTGGCGTATTCGGCGGGGGTCAGCCAGCCGGAGCGGTCCTTGTCGGCGCCCTTGAATTTGCCGACCGTCTTCACTGCCCATTCCTCGAACGACAGGGTGCCGTTGCCGTTGGCGTCGAGCTTGGCGAAAGCCTTGCGCCGGGGGGCGAACAGTTCGCCACCCTCGATGCGGCCGTTCTTGTTCTTGTCGGCCCGGCTGAAGCGCTTATCCTCCCGGCTCTTGGGTGTGGCTTCAGGCGCTTCCAGCACCGCCGGCGCTGTGGCCATGGAAGGCGGCGCGATGCGCGGCGGCGGAGCCGCGGGCAGAGCCGGGCTTTCCTGCGCATCGCTCTGCCAAAACAGGAACGCGCCGGTGAGCAGCAGAAAGGCGGCTGCGGCGCCGGCCAGAAAACGCAACATGGAATCCCCCATAATCAAGAGGATACGGCACGCATCCATGCTCCGTTCCGGAGCAGATCATGTCAACGGTCAGATCGTGCCCGTGAGCCGATGGCGAAGCAGCGTCCAGCTGCGGCCCGGGGTCGCTTCCGGCTCGAAGGGCGGGCCTCCGCGCCGGAGATCGCGCGCGGCGAGTGCTGCGAGCGCGGTCAGCGGTCGGGCGCGGCTTGCCACGGGTGCAAAGCATTGTCCGGCGAGGCTGGTGTCCAGGTCGGCTAGTCCGCGGCGGGCGGCGTCGACGCTCGCGTAAAGCCGCCCCGGCCCATCCGTCAGGTCATGGCCGGCCGCGATGCCGAGCAGGCGCGCGCCAAGCCGGAACAATGTGACTCCCCGCTCCCCAACCGCACCCATGTCCGGCTCGTCCTGCAGGTGCGCCGACCAGCCCGCCTCCAACTCGCCGAGTTGAGCCCCGGTAAGGCGGCCTGGGAGCAGAACGCCCGCGGCGGCCTGCAGCCGTGGCTCGGGCGGCGGCGGCTCCATGTCCAGCCGCTCCAGCGCCTCCCGCCACCAGGCCAGCTTGATGGCCGCCAGTGCGGGCTGCGTAGCCGTTACAACAACATCGGCGAGCGCATCGTCGATCGCGAATAACGCGTCGAACGCCGGCCTTGAGGCCAGCGGCCAGTGCAGCCGGACCAGGTCGCGGTCCCACTGGATGTCAGCGATAGCAGACGGCCTTCACCGCGGTAACGACGTCCGCGGACTTGATCAGCGCGATTTTCTCCAGGTTCGCGGCATAAGGCAGCGGCACGTCGGCATTGGTCACCCGCAGCACTGGCGCGTCGAGGTCATCGAACCCCTCGGTCATCGCAGTGGCAATAACCTCGGAGCTGATCGAGCAGGTCGGCCAGCCTTCCTCGACCACCACCATCCGGTTGGTGCGCGATAGGCTTTGCAGCACGGTCGCCTTGTCGAGCGGACGCAACGTGCGCAGGTCGATCACCTCGGCGTCGATCCCCTGCCCCGCCAGCGTTTCCGCCGCTTCCAACGCGACGCCGACCCCGATCGAATAGCTGACGACCGTCACGTCCTTGCCCGGCCGCACCACGCGCGCCTTGCCGATCGGCAGCACGTAGTCGTCGAGCTGCGGCACGTCGAAGCTCTGGCCGTAGAGCAGCTCGTTTTCGAGGAATACCACCGGATCCTCGCTGCGGATCGCCGCCTTGAGCAGGCCCTTGGCATCGGCCGCGCTGTAGGGGGCGATCACCACCAGGCCGGGAACGCTGGCGTACCACGGCCCGTAATTCTGGCTGTGCTGGGCCGCCACCCGGCTGGCGGCGCCGTTGGGCCCGCGGAACACGATCGGGCAGCGCATCTGCCCGCCCGACATGTAGTTGGTCTTGGCCGCCGAATTGATGATGTGGTCGATCGCCTGCATGGCGAAGTTGAAGGTCATGAACTCGACTACCGGCTTGAGGCCGCCCATCGCCGCGCCGGTGCCGAGCCCGGCAAAGCCATATTCAGTGATCGGCGTGTCCACCACGCGCTTGGGCCCGAATTCCTGCAGAAGGTTCTGGGTGACCTTGTAGGCGCCCTGATACTCGGCGACCTCCTCGCCCATCACGAACACGCGCTCGTCCCGGCGCATCTCCTCCGCCATAGCGTCACGCAGCGCGTCGCGGACGGTGGTCGAAACGGTGGCGGTGCCCTCCGGCACTTCCGGCTCAGCCTGCGGCTTCCCGGTGAGCTGGGCGGTGCCGGTGTCGGCTTTTTGCTTCTGCTCAGTCTCGATCGGCGAAGCTTCGGTCTTCTGGTCGGAGGGGGTTTCTAGCCCCTCTCCCGCTGCGGGAGAGGGGTTGGGGAGAGGGGGCGTAGACGAGGCACGTGCCCCCTCTCCCTGAGCAGCTGCGCTGCTCTCTCCCTCTCCCGGGGGGGGAGAGGGACTGGTCTCCTCCCCATCCGCCGCAATCAGTGCGATTGGCGCTCCGACCTTCACGCCGTCGGTGCCTTCCGCAACCAAAATCTTGGCCAGCGTTCCTTCGTCGACCGCTTCGAACTCCATGGTCGCCTTGTCGGTCTCGATCTCGGCCAGGATGTCGCCGGAGCTGACCTTGTCGCCTTCCTTGACCAGCCACTTGGCGAGTGTCCCCTCCTCCATCGTCGGAGAAAGGGCCGGCATCTTGAGCTCGATCGGCATCTAGTAGCTCTCCACCAGAACGTTAGTGGACAGTTCGGTCGGCTCGGGCTCGGGCGCTTCCTCGGCGAACTTGGCGGCCTCAACTACCGTCGCCTTGATCTGGTTGTCGATCGCCTTGAGCTCCTCTTCCGCCACACCGGCGGCGGCGAGATCGCGCTTGATTTGCTCGATCGGATCGCGGTGCTCGCGGACGTCCTGGACTTCCTCGCGCGTGCGGTACTTGGCGGGGTCAGACATCGAGTGGCCGCGGTAACGGTAGGTCAGGAACTCGATCACGATCGGCCCCTTGCCGCTGCGGGTCCATTCCAGCGCCACCTCCGCCGCCCCGCGCACCGCCAGCACGTCCATGCCGTCGACCTGGATGCCGGGAATACGGAAGCTTTCACCACGCCGGTAAAGCAACGGCTCGGCCGACGACCGCTCAACCGCGGTGCCCATCGCATATTTGTTGTTCTCGACCGCGTAGATGACCGGCAGGTCCCATAGCTTGGCCATGTTGAAGGCCTCGTACACCTGGCCCTGGTTGATCGCCCCGTCACCCATGTAGGACAGGCAGACGCCGCCATCTTCCGCATATTTGTGCTTGAACGCGAGACCGGTGCCGAGCGGCACTTGTGCCCCGACGATGCCATGGCCGCCATAGAAGCCATGCTCGACGCTGAACATGTGCATCGATCCGCCCTTGCCCTTGGAGATGCCGGCGGCCCTCCCCGTCAGCTCGGCCATGATCACCTTGGGGTCGATGCCGTAGGCCAGCATGTGCCCGTGGTCGCGGTAGCCGGTGATGACGCTGTCCTTGCCGACCGACATCGCCGACTGCAGCCCGACGGCCACCGCTTCCTGGCCGATGTACAGGTGGCAGAAGCCGCCGATCAGCCCGAGGCCATAGAGCTGCCCCGCACGCTCCTCGAAGCGGCGGATCAGCAGCATCTCGCGATAGAATTGCAGCAGCTGCTCGCGCGAGGCTTCGAACCGGGCCGGCTCGGGCGGGCGTTCCCGGTTGGGGATCGGCTCGGCGGCTGCCACCGCAGCCTTCTTGGGGGAACGCACCACGCGGGTCTCTCTTCACCTGGAAGCGCGGGTCTATAGGTGGCGGTGCGACGAGCGGCAACCGGGGCCGAGGACCTACTCGAGCGGGATGATCACCTCGTCAGGGCGGACCAGCCCGAGGTCCTTGCGGACCAGTTCGTCGGCGATGTCGGGATCGGCCTTGCGCGGGTCGAGCAGCGCCGAGCGGTGCCGCAGCTGGGCGCGCTGCCTCTCGAGCTGGGCGAGTTCCACCTGCCGTTCCTTGAGGGCGCGATGGTAACCGCCCCAGGCGAGCAGCCCGTTCTGGCCCGCTACCGCGTGCCCGGCAAAGGTGCCGACGACGATCAGCGCCAGCGCCGGCAACGCCGAGCGGCGGATCAGCCCAAATCGACGCCTTGGTCCCCCCATACGCGCCAGAGAATCACGAAGCCGCGGCGAACGCAAGCGGAGAATTGGACGAAAGCGTGGACAATCACGGAATAAGGCTGTGGATTGAGTGTGAGCACTGCCCGGCTGGGAAGGTGTCGCGGAGCGGCGGAAGAGGGCGTCAGCTTGGCCGATACGCCTTGACCGCCGCCCGCCCGGGATAGCGCGCCACCTCGCCCAGTTCGTCCTCGATCCGCAGGAGCTGGTTGTACTTGGCCGTGCGGTCCGACCGGGCCAGGCTGCCGGTCTTGATCTGGCCGCAGCTGAGCGCGACCGCGAGGTCGGCAATGGTCGAATCCTCTGTTTCGCCAGAGCGGTGCGACATGACGGCGGTGTAGCCGGACGTCTGCGCCAACCGAACCGCGTCGATGGTCTCGGTCAAGGTCCCGATCTGGTTGACCTTGACCAGGATCGAATTTGCGATGCCCTCTGAGATGCCCTGTGCCAAGCGCTTGCTATTGGTGACGAAAAGGTCGTCGCCGACCAACTGGACGCGCCCGCCGAGCCGCTCGGTCGCCAGCTTCCAGCCAACCATGTCGTCTTCGGCGAGACCGTCCTCGATCGAGGCGATCGGATAGTCCGCCAAAAGCGCTTCGAAATAGTCGACCATCTGCTCGGGCGTAAGGGTCTCGTCCTCGCCGGTGAGGACGTACGAACCATCCTTGAAGAACTCGGTAGCTGCCGGGTCCAGGGCGATCAGGACATCTTCACCGGCTTGGTAGCCGGCGCTTCCGACCGCCTGCAGGATAAAGTCGAGCGCCTGCCGCGTGGACGCGATATCCGGCGCGAAGCCTCCCTCGTCGCCAACCCCCGTCGACCAACCCTGCTGGTGCAGTGCGCTCTTCAGCGCATGAAAGATCTCCGAGCCGCAGCGAAGCGCCTCAGCGAACGTGGGCGCCCCAACGGGCATCACCATGAATTCCTGAAAATCGATGGGGTTGTCCGCGTGGGCGCCACCATTGAGAATGTTCATCATCGGCACCGGCAAGGTGTCCGCGCTGACCCCGCCAACGTAGCGGTACAGCGGCAGCGCCACGGCCTTGGCCGCCGCCTTCGCGGTCGCTAGGCTGACCCCGAGAATGGCGTTGGCGCCCAGCCGGCCCTTGTTCTCGCTGCCGTCGAGCGCGATCAGCGCAGCGTCGATCTCCGCCTGGTCCTCCGCCTCACTCCCGACGACCTCCTCGGCAATCTCGCCATTGACGGCGCGGACTGCCCGTTCCACCCCCTTTCCGCCCCACCGGCCTTTGTCACCGTCGCGCAGCTCGACCGCTTCATGCGCGCCGGTGGATGCTCCCGACGGCACCGCCGCGCGGCCGAGGTTTCCGTCCTCCAGCAGGACGTCGACTTCGACGGTGGGATTGCCGCGGCTGTCGAGGATCTGGCGGGCATGGACGTCGACGATCGCAGTCATGGCGTTCCTTCTATGCGCAGGCGTAATGATGTGGCGGACCGGACCGGCTATAAACTCAGCGTCAAGGCGTGCAACTTTCGCCTCGGCACGCCGGAACGAAGCCGAGCGGCCTGCCGTTAAGGGGCCAAAGGAGGACTGGCCCATGCAAGACAACAACAATGCCCTGCCAGAGGGCACGGACACGGTCATCGAAGGGGCGGCCAACACCGGCGCCATCGTCACCGACCGCGCCGCTGGCGATGCCGAAGGCGGCACCATCACGGTCGAGGAGACCGCCGCGGTGATCGACCGTGAGATCATCGCCGCCGGCAGCACCGACATCAACCCGGCCGCGCTGACCAGCGCCGGCCCGGCTGCGGGCGCGGGCGAAGGCCGGCTTGCCGACCGCTTGCGCAACGGCCGCGAAAAGCTGGCCGGCCAAGCCGGGGAAAAGGCGCGCGGGTTCGTCACCCAGGGGCTGGAGCGCACCTCTGAAACGCTTGCCAACGTGTCGCGCATGGTCGGGGACACGGCAGCTGGGATCGAGGAGCGGCTTGGCGCCGACTATGCGGATTATGCCCGCCGCGCCGCCAGCGCGATCGAGAACACGGCCAACAGCATCGCCGCCAAGGATCCCGACGAGCTGATCGACGACACGCGTGAGTTCGTCCGCAACAGCCCCGGCATTGCACTGGCCGGAGCCGCCGTCGTCGGCTTTGTCATTGCCCGCGTGGTCAAGAGCGGGCTCGGCACCGGCCACGACAATTATGACGAGGACGCCGATCGCGAGGGCGACCGCGCCTGATGCTCAAGCCTGGCGAGCACCTCCAGCGGTCCCCGCCTGAGCGGCCCGTCGGCGAGCTGGTCCACCAGCTTGTCGTGGAGGGCAAAGCGTATGCGAAGGCCGAAATCGGCTTGGTCAAGGCGATCGCGTCGGCCAAGGGGAAGGCGCTGGCCCTGCCCGCCGGCCTGCTCGGCGCCGCCTTCTTCTTCGTCCAGGCGGCGATCACCATCCTCGCGGTCGGCGTGTTCGCCATGCTGCAATGGGCGATCGGGACGATCCTGGCGGGTTTCGTCACCTTCCTGATCTTCGCCGCGATCGCCGGCGGGCTGGTCTGGTACGCGCTCAAGCGCCTGAGGCAGGACCTGTGAGCGCCGCTCCGCCCAAACCCAGGCCGGACAGCCCGGAAGTCACGGCTGCCCGCATCGAGGCGGAGCGTTCGCGTGCCCGCCTGATGGCCACCGCGCACGAACTGCAGGAACGTCTCAACCCGAAAACGATGGCGCGCGATGCCTTGCAGGGCGCCAAGGAGAAAGGCGCCGACCTCGCCGAGGATGCGGTGGACGCGGTGCGCACCCACCCTCGCGCCGCCGGAGGGTTGGTTGCCGCACTGGCGCTGTTCCTGGCCCGGCAGCCACTGATCGGCCTGGCCGGCAAGCTGGTCGGCCGGGAGGAAAAGCCGAGCACACGCCGCAAGCCTAGAGCCAAACCGAAAACCGAAGACAAACAGGAAGATACGGAGACAATCGAATGAGCGCCGACAACAGCTTCGAGACCGTCGATCAGGACGATTATGCCACCACCCGTACGACGCCGCGGGAGCGGGCCATCGCCGCCTACTCCAACGCCCGCAACAGCGTCTCGGGCGCCGGGCAGCGCGCCACCGACACACTCAACGAGGCGCCGCTGATCGCGCTTGCCGGCGGACTTGCGGCAGGCGTCCTGATCGCGGCGCTGCTGCCCCGCACCGAGGCCGAGACCCGGGCAATCCGTCCCACGGCGCGCCGAGTACGCGAGACTGCCCGTGAGGCCGCCCGCGTCGCTCGGCAGACCGGAACGGAACAGCTTGGCTCGCTTGGCCTGACGCGCGCGAAGGGCGAGGAAACCATCCGCTCGCTGCTCGACGGCATCACTGGCGCAGTCAGGGCGTCGGGCCAGGCCGCCCTCGACGCCGCACGGAAGCGCTAAGGTTCGCGTGTCGGGCCCAAGCTGCTAGCGCAACGCCATGAGCAAGCTTCACCTTGTGTTCGGAGGCCGCGTGACCGATCCGCGCGGCCTCGACTTCGACCTCACCACGATCGACCTCGTCGGCGTCTACGACAGCTACGCCGCCGCCGAGGACGCCTGGCGCGGCAAGGCGCAGCGCACCGTCGACGATGCCGAGATGAAATATGTCGTCGTCCACTTGCATCGGCTGCTGGAGCCGCAAGGCGAGGGGTCTGCTACGCCGACGCAGCTGCCCGGAGAGATCCAGGTCACCGCCAGGGAGTCGGAGGGCGACTGAGGCTCAAGCCGTCCGATAGCGCCACAGCAGCAGTGCGCGCTGCAGCAACAGGCCCGCAATGAACCCGCCGATATGGGCCGGCGTCGCCACCATCACGCCTTGGACGCCGGCCAGCCAGCCCATCATCAACTGCAGCACGATCCAGGCGGCAAGCAGCCATACCGCGTTAATCCAGCGGTTGAGCCGCATCGAGCGGGTGATCATCTTGGGCCGGCCGAAGCTCAGTGAATAGGCGCCGATCACGGCGCTGACCGCGCCGCTGGCGCCGATCATCGGCACCGTGGCCATCGGACCCACCGCCCATTGCGCAGCCGCCGCCCCATAAGCACCAGCAAGATAGAGCACAATCACGCCAGTCCGGCCCAGCACCCGCTCGACCGCCAGGCCGCACCACACGAACACCAGCAGGTTGAACAGCAGGTGCATTAACCCGCCGTGCACCAGCGTTGCCGTCAGCGGAGTAAGAAACGCGGGCGCTGCGGCCCACGGCACCTGTGCGCCGCTCAGCCGGGCGGGCATGAAACCAAGCGCCAGTGCCACCTGATCGGCGAAGCCGGTGATCGCCGCCGCCAGCCAAGCGAGGATCGTCACGCCGGCAATCGCGACCGTGACAGTCCTGAGGGCGTTGCGATCCATCGCGCGGATCAGATGAATTCGAGCTTCTTGATCTCGTAATAGCGGTCGCCGGAGGGCGTCGAGACTTCCACCTCCTCGCCGACCTGCCGCCCGATCAGCGCGCGGCCGAGCGGGCTGTTGTAGCTGATGCGGCCGACACTGGCATTGGCCTCGGTCTGGCCGACCAGCTGGTAGCGGACCTTTTTCTCGTCCTCATCGATCAGGGTCACCGTGGCGCCGAACACGACTTTGTCCCCGGACAGGGCGGTGGGATCGATCACCAACGCCCGGCTAAGCTTGTCCTCAAGGTCGGCGATCGCCATCTCGATCTGGCCCTGCCGCTCCTTGGCCGCATGATATTCGGCGTTCTCCGACAGGTCGCCATGAGCGCGCGCTTCCTCAATTGCCTGCACCACCGCCGGGCGTTCCTCGAGGCGCAGCCGCCTGAGTTCGTCGTCGAGCTGGCGGTGGCCCTCTTGTAGCATCGGGACCTTGTCGCTGGCCATTGTCGTAACCCTTTTCAGTGAAACTGCCTCACCCGCGACTTCTTGTGGTCGCGGCCCTCGTAAGAGCAGATTGTCGTGGAAACCTGTGTTTAGGAGGCGGAATAATAGTCCTGCAGCGACGCGACTTCAAGCGCGTGCCCCCGCACCGCCTCGATCGCGCGCGCCGCTGCAAGGCTTGCGGCGGCCGTCGTGAAATAGGGCACCTTCTTGCTCAATGCGGTCGCGCGGATCGAGTGGCTGTCCTTGAGCGACTGCCACCCCTCGGTGGTGTTGAACACCAAAGCGACATCGCCGTCGAGCAGCCGGTCGACGACGTGCGGGCGGCCCTGCGCGACCTTGTTGACCGTCTCGACCGGCAGCCCGCGGGACTGCAGATGCGCCGCGGTGCCGCCGGTGGCGATGATCGCGAAGCCGAGCTCGACGAGCTTCTCGACCGCTGGCACGATATTGTCCTTGTCGGCATCCTTGACCGACACGAAGGCGGTGCCGCCGTCCGGCAGGATCATCCCCGACCCGAGCATCGCCTTGGAGAACGCGATGTCGAAATCACGATCGATTCCCATGACTTCGCCGGTGCTTTTCATTTCCGGCCCAAGCACGGGATCGGTGCCCGGGAACCGCGCGAACGGGAACACGGGACCCTTGATCGCGATGTAATCGGTCAGTCGCGGGATCTCGCCCAGAGCAGCGAGGCTTTCCCCCGCCATCACCCGCGCCGCCATCTTGGCGATCGGCTTGCCGATGGCCTTCGCGACGAACGGGACGGTGCGGCTCGCGCGCGGATTGACCTCGATCAAATAGACGTCGCGGTCCTTCACCGCGAACTGAATGTTCATCAGCCCCTTGACCTTGAGCGCCTGGCCCAGCGCCCGGGTCTGCCGCTCGATCTCGGCGATCAGCTCAGGGTCGAGGCTGTGCGGCGGGATCGAGCAGGCGCTGTCGCCCGAATGGACGCCCGCTTCCTCGATATGCTCGAGAATGCCCGCCACCGCGACTTCCTCACCGTCGCAAATGGCGTCGACATCGACCTCGATTGCATCGCGCAGGTAGCGGTCGATCAGCACCGGCGAGCTGCCCGACACCGCCACCGCGGTGGCGATATAATGCTCCAGCTGCTGCGGCCCGTCGACCACCTCCATGCCGCGCCCGCCGAGCACGTAGGAGGGCCGCAGCAGCACCGGATAGCCGATCCGCTCCGCCACCTGCAGCGCCTCGTCCCGGCTGCGCGCGATGCCGTTCTCCGGCTGCATCAATC
>CADCVY010000089.1 GCA_902806275.1 uncultured Sphingomonas sp.
CCCCCTTCAACACAGACAAGTTTTCGAACCGGACGCTCGCCCTGTTCCAGCAGCACTTCGGGGCCGAGCGCGCGACCAGCACGCCGGCGGTGATGGGCGGCGAGGACTTCAGCCGCTTCTGGCTTGCCGACAATTCGATCGAGAGCCTGATCTTCTGGGTCGGCGGCACGCCCAAGGCCAAGTGGGATGCGGCGAAGGGTGACGCTCAGAAGCTGCCGTCGCTCCACTCGCCATACTGGGCGCCGGAAGCGGAGACCGTGATCTCGACCGCGACCGAGGCGATGACCCTCGCCGCCCTGGACGTGCTCAAGAAGAGCTAGGCGCTGGCCTCATCTAGGCGCCGCATCTGATCGGGTGTGAGTTGCAGGTGCATGGCGGCGATCAACTCCGCCAGCTGCTCAAGACTGGTGGCGCTTGCCAGTGCGGCGGTGATCCCCGGCTTGGCAATGGTCCACGCAAGCGCCACGGTGGCAAGCGAAACACCCGTTTCCGCCGACACTTCGTCGAGGGTCGCCAGCACTTGCGGCCCTCGACCTTCAAGATATTCGACGTTGCGCATGCCGCGGACCGATTTCGTTAGGTCGTCGCGCGAGCGGTACTTGCCGGTTAGGAAGCCATTCGCCAGGCTGAAGAAGGACAGCACGCCTAGACCGTTGTCGAGTGCAACCTGGAGCAGCGGACCTTCCAGCTTTCCCCGCTCGACCATATTGTACCAGGTCTGCAGCGCCGCCGCCGGGCGGAAGCCCTTCTGTTGCGCCACCTCCAATGCCTCCTGCAGTCGCTCCGGCTCGAACTGGGAGAGACCGATCTCACGGATCTTGCCTTGCACGCGCAGCTGCTCGAACGCGCCGAGGCTGTCGGCGAGCGGGATATTCTCATCGTCCTTATGCTGATAATAAAGCTCGATGCGCTCGATCCCGAGCCGCTGCAGCGAAGCGTCGCAGGCGGCCAGCACCTTTTCGGGCGCGAGCCCTTCCATTAGCCCGACCTTGGTGGCGATCTGGACCTTGTCGCGCTTGACAGGATGGCGCTTCAGCCAATTGCCGATGAGCCGCTCGCTCTCGCCGCCGGAATGGCCGGGCGCCCACGCGGAATAGACGTCGGCGGTGTCGATCATTGTCCCGCCGGCGTCGACGAAAGCATCGAGAATGGCGAAGCTGGTCGGCTCGTCGGCGGTCCAGCCGAACACGTTGCCGCCCAACGCAAGCGGCGCGATCTCGAGGCCGCTGCCGCCTAGTCTCCCCTTGTGCATGGTCCGTCCCCCTCGCTGCGCCCTGCTGCAATGCGGCGAAGCGGAAGCGTTCACCACTTCTTTGTAAAGTTTAGCGACACCCGTGCCATGTCGAGAAAACGTACAGCCGCCCGGGCATGAGGAGTCTGATCGCCTTCTGGAGCTATGCACTGGCGGCGTGTCTGTTCGCGTCGATCATGCTGTGGCGCCTGCGCGGGCGGGTGGAAGGGCCTGCGCGGCAACTGGTCGGCGCCTGTTTCGCCACCGCTGCGTGGGCAACCGTCAGCGCCATTCGCGGACCCGTGGACCCGTTTGCCGTCGCCGCCGAGACTTGCCGGAACCTGTCCTGGGTCATGCTGCTCCACGCGACTTCGGGCAACCTCCAGTCCACCGCCGGCCGCGCTATCCGCTTCGTCTTCGCCGCGGTTGCCCTGGTCATCGGCATCCAGTTCATCCTTGATTTGCTGGTGCTGGCGGCGCCGCCCCTGGCCGGCTTCGCCGACGATCTGACGGCAACCGAAACGCTGCTCCGGATCACGGCCGCGTCGGGCGCGCTGGTTCTGGTCCACAACGTCTATGGCCAGGCGGCGCCGGAAAGCCGGCTTGGCATCCGCACGGCGATTCTCGGGCTGACGCTGATGTGGGGCTACGACCTCAACCTTTACACCCTCGCCTACCTCGACGCGAAGGCCACCCCGGCGCTGTTCGGGTACCGCGGCCTGTTCCTTGCCTCCGTCGCTCCGTTGTTCATCATCGGCGCCTCGGCCGGCAAGTCCCTGCGCATCCGCTTGTCGCGCGCCGCGACGTTCCAGTCGCTGTCGCTGCTGGCGATCTGCGCCTATTTCATCGTCATGGCGGCGCTCGCCACCGCACTCCGCGGGATCCCGGGAAGCTGGAGCAGCGCGCTCACCGCCGCACTGCTCGCGGGCATGATGATCGCCACCGCGGTGCTGGTCCTGTCCGAATGGGCGCGCGGCTGGGTCAAGGTGAAGCTCGCCAAGCACCTGTTCGAGCATCGCTACGAATACCGGACGGAGTGGCTGCGCTTCACCCATACCCTCGGACGGGTCGGGCCGACCGCGCCGCCCCTGGGTGAGCGGATCATCAAGGCGTTCGCCGACATCGTCGACGCGCCCGGCGGCGTGCTGCTGGTCAGCGACGGTGGGCCGCTACTGTCGCGCGCCGCGGAATGGAACTGGCCCGGCACCCTGCCAAGCTTGGCGGAAGCGAGCGGCGAGTTCTGGAACGCGGTCGAGGCCAGCGCCCGAATTATCGAGTTTGCCGGCGTGCGGGAGGGCTGGGGCAGCAGGGACGACCGGTCGCTGGCCGTGCCCGAATCATTGCTGGCCGACGAGCGCGTCGAGGCCGGCGTCCCGCTGGTCCACCAGCAGCGGCTGATCGGGATCGTCCTGCTTGCCGCGCCCGACTACCGGCGCCCGCTCGACTGGGAAGATTTTGACCTGCTTCGCACCGCCGGCGGCCAGGCTGCGAGCTCGCTGGCCGAAGCGCAGGGACAGGAGGCGCTCGATAAGGCACAGCGCTTCGAGGAGTTCAACCGCCGCTTCGCGTTCATTCTCCACGACGTGAAGAACCTCGTCAGCCAGCTCTCGCTGCTTTCCCGCAACGCCGAACGGCATGCCGACAACCCCGAGTTCCGTGCCGACATGCTGGCCACGCTCAAGAGCTCGGTCGGCAAGATGAACGACCTGCTGGCGCGCCTGTCCCCCAGCGCCGGTGCCCGCGTGCAGCAGGTGGAAGCGCAGCCACTGCGGCCGCTCCTCACGGCCGCGATCGCCGCCAAACGCGGCAACCACCAGGTGCGGCTGCTTTGTGACACCGGCATGTGGGCCAAAGTGGACGCCCCGGCGCTCGAGCAGGCGCTTGGCCACCTGATCCAGAATGCCGTCGAGGCCTGCTCCGAGTCCGCGCCAGTCACGGTTCGCGTAGAAGGCTCCGGTTCGAACGCCGTTGTCAGCGTCAGCGACCACGGCGTCGGCATGGACTCCGACTTCGTCCGCAGCCGCCTGTTCCAGCCATTCTCGTCAACCAAGCAAAGTGGGTTCGGCATCGGCTCGTTCGAGGCGCGCGCGATCATCACCGCGATGGGCGGCCGCATCGACGTCGACAGCCGGCCCGGTCAGGGCACCACCTTCAGCATCATCGTCCCGGCTGCCGAAGCGGCCGACGAGGTTCAACCGCAACCCGAACGGAAACGCGCATGACCGACCCGACCGACCTCCCTGTCCTCCTTGTGGTCGAGGACGACGAAGGGCTGCAGCGCCAGCTCAAATGGGCATACGAAGGCTATCGCGTAGTCTGCGCGGGCGACCGGGCGAGCGCCGTCGACGCGTTGCGCGTGCATGAGCCGGCAGTCGTCACGCTCGACCTTGGCCTGCCGCCCGATCCCGACGGCACCGCCGAGGGTTTCCTGACGCTGAGCGAGATCCTTTACATCAAGCCCGACAGCAAGGTGATCGTCGCCAGCGGTCACGGCGCCCGCGAAAGCGCCCTGAAGGCCATCGCGATGGGGGCCTACGATTTCTATCGCAAGCCGGTCGACATTGACGACCTCGGGCTGATTGTCGCCCGCGCCTTCCACCTCCACGCGATCGAGGCGGAGAACCGCCGGCTGGAGCCGAGCGCCGGAAGCGCCGTGCTCGGATCCATGGTTACCGCCGCGCCCGAAATGCTCAAGGTCGCGCGCACCATCGAGCGGGTAGCCTCGGCCGATGTGTCGGTCATGCTGCTTGGCGCCAGCGGCACCGGCAAGGAACTGCTTGCGCGTGCCGTGCACGATCAGAGCGGCCGTCCGGGCGCATTCGTCGCCATCAATTGCGCGGCAATCCCGGAGAACCTGCTCGAGGCCGAGCTGTTCGGCTACGAGCGCGGCGCCTTCACTGGCGCCGTCAAGTCGAACGTCGGCAAGATCGAGCTGGCCGAGAACGGGACCCTGTTCCTCGACGAGGTCGGCGACATCCCGCTGCCGCTCCAGGTCAAGCTGCTGCGCTTCCTCCAGGAGCGCGTCGTCGAGCGCATCGGCGGCCGCACCCCCATTAACGTCGATACGCGCGTCGTCTGCGCCACCCACCAGAACCTGGAAGCGATGATCGCGAACGGCGGCTTCCGGGAGGATCTCTACTACCGCCTCGCCGAGATCGTGGTGAAGATTCCCTCGCTGGCGGAGCGCGCGGGCGACGCCGTCATCCTCGCCCGCCATTTCGTCAATCGCTTCAGCCGTGAGCTCAACCCGGCGGTGCAGTCGATCGCGCCGGACGCGCTGGCGGCCATCGAAGCCTACGCCTGGCCCGGCAACGTCCGCGAGCTGGAGAATCGCATCAAGCGCGCGGTGATTATGAGCGACGGCAAGAGCCTGACCTCGGCCGACCTCGACTTGCCGGTTACCGGCGGCGAGCTGCCGGTGCCGATCAACCTGCGCGCCGCGCGGGAAGTCGCCGATCGGCGCGCCATCCGCCTGGCGCTCAGCCGGACGGAGAACAACATCTCGGGCGCCGCCAAGTTGCTCGGGATCAGCCGGCCGACGCTTTACGATCTACTCAAGCAGTATCAGCTGCAAGCTTAACGAACGCGCCAACATGGTCTTTGGTCGGGGGTGCGGGAGCGCCCCTCTCCTCTCCGCGTTTGCCTTGCATGGTAGGACCTGCGGACCCCGATGCGATTGGCCGTGACTTCCGGCATGCGCTCGAGCGGTTTGGCTCAAGGCCGCTGATCTTCGGTCACTTCGACGCCGACGGGCTGTCGGCAGTCGCCATCCTCAAGCGTGCGCTCGATGCGGCCGAAATTCGCTTGGTCGGCAAGGGCGAGAACCCGTGGTCCGCCGAGATGCGTGAGGAGTTGGAACTCGAGCCTCCGGGCGGGCTGATCGTCGCCGACCTCGGCGTGCGCGAAGGCGATGTCCTTCGTGGCACGCCGACCATCGTCCTCGACCATCACGTGCCGACCGGCACGCCCGGGGACGCGGTGGTTATCAGCGGTCACGGCTGCAAGCCGGAGCCAACCACCGCCATGCTCGCCTACTGGTGTGCACAAGCGATCGGAGCGGCGGACGACCTGCTTTGGCTCGCCGCGCTGGGGCTGATTGGCGACATGGCTGAGGACTCCGGCTTTCCCGAGCTCGCGCAAGCACAGGCGCGGTATGGAAAGACGGCGCTGCGCAATGCCGTTTCCCTGATCAACGCGCCGCGCCGCACCGCCAGCGCCGACGCGCAGCCCGCGCTCGCGCTGCTGGTCAAGTGCAATTCGCCCAAGGAGCTGCTGTCCGGCGAGCACCCGGAAACCGCGCAGCTGCTTGCCGCCAAGGACGAGGTGAAATGCGCGATGGAGGATGCCAAGCGGGTCGCGCCCAAAGTGCGCGGTGATGTGGCGCTGATCCCCCTCGCCTCGCCATGCCAGATCCATCCGTTGATCGCCCAGCAATGGCGGTCGCGGCTGAAGGACAAGGTCGTGATCGCGGCCAATCGCGACTACCGCCCCGGCTGGGTCCATTTCGCCGCCCGCAGCGCCACCGGCCGCGACCTGATCCAGTTCCTTGCCGACCGCCGGCCCGCCGGCGCCGACGAGCACTATGGCAGCGGCCATCGCCAGGCGACCGGCGGCGCGCTCCGTCAGGCCGACTGGAACCGCTTCGTCACCGAGCTGGGCTTCCCCGAGGAGCAGATTGCATGACCCATCCTTTGCGCCTCGGCTTTCCGGTGAAAGTGCTCGGCCGTCCCGGCCTAAAGGGCAACGACACCCGGCGCCCGCAGAAAGGCCCGCATCTCAAGTGCAGCCTGGAACATGTCGACCAGATTCTCGACTATCTGGTGAAGGTCGGCATCGACATGTACCGCCTGTCGTCGGACCTGGCGCCGTACGCCACCCACCCCGACATGCCGCAGTTCCACAACATGGTCGCGGAAAGCGACGCCGAGCTGGCGGCGTTCGGAAAGAAGGCGCGGGAACTCGACTTTCGCCTGTCCTTCCACCCGTCCCAATATGTGCTGCTTAACAGCCCCGACCCGGAACTGACGCGCAAGAGCATCTGGGACCTGTCGAGCCAAGCCGAAATGCTCGACCGCATGAGCCTGGACGATCATGCGGTGCTGGTGACCCACGTCGGCGGGGTTTACGGCGATCGGGAGGCAAGCCGGGCCCGCTGGATCGAAGGCTGGGAGCAATGCCCCGAGCACGTGAAGCGCCGTCTGGTGCTCGAGAACGACGACGTCCGCTTCTCGGCCGCCGACGTGCTGTGGATCCACGAGCGCACCGGCGTCCGGCTGATCTTCGACTACCAGCATTTCTGGTGCCTCAACCCCGAGCGGCTGGAGATCCGCGACACGCTCGAGCGCTTCCTGGCCAGCTGGCCGGACGGCGTCAGGCCGAAGATCCACTTCTCCTCGCCCCGCACCGAGATGCGCGAGATCAAGCGCGCGATCACGCCCAAGCAGCGCGCCGCCGCCAAAGCGGGCACCGGCCGCAAATCGAAGGAGCTGACCAAGGCGCCAGTGAAGGCGACCGCGCGAACCAAGACCGTGCTGCTGCCGCCGATCTGGACCGGCCACAGCGACTTCACCAACCCGTTCGAGTTCGCGACCTTCATGCGCATGGCCGAGGGGCTGGAGTTCGACGTGATGATGGAGGGCAAGTCCAAGGACGTGTCGATCATCAAGCTCCGCCCCGACCTGCTGCGTTTTGCACCCGACCTCGCCGAGCGGTTCGGCATCTGCCCCGACGATGCAGAGGAGCTGGCGGCCGACGAGCAGGCGCTGGAGCAGGGGGTCGCCAGCGAGGAAGAACCGGAAGTCGACGAGGGCAGCCCGGCGCCGCTGCCGCAGGAAGAATTCGCCTAGGCGAGCGCTTCCGCCATTTCGGCCACCTCGAGCCAGCGCTCCTCGGCGGCGACCTTGTCGGCGCGCAGCTGCTCGGCGTTGGTGGTCAGGTCGGAAAAGCGCTTGGGGTCGCGGGTGTATAGGTCGGGATCGCTCAGCGACTGTTCGGCGGCCGCGATCTCATGCTCGATCCGCTCGATCTCACCCGGCAGCCGGTCGAGGTCGCGCTGGTCCTTGTAGGATAGCTTGTTCCCCGGCGAGGGCCGGGGTTCAGGAGCGCCGCCAGGCGCTTTCGCGCATGCCTGGACCCCGGCCTTCGCCGGGGAACGCGGTTGCGCACGTTGCTTGATCCAATCCTCGTACCCTCCCGCGACGATGTCGACCTTGCCCGAACCATCCAGCCCCAGCGTCACCGTCACCGTCCGGTCGAGGAAATCGCGGTCGTGGCTGACGATCAGCACCGTGCCTTCATAGTCGGCGATCACTTCCTGCAGCAGGTCAAGCGTTTCGAGATCGAGGTCGTTGGTTGGCTCGTCGAGCACTAGGAGGTTCGCCTCGCGCGCGAACTCCCGCGCCAGCAGCAGCCGCGACCGCTCGCCGCCGGACAGCGAGCCGATCGGCGCTTCAGCGATCTCGGGCGAGAACAGGAACTCCTTGAGATAGCCCTTGATGTGCTTCTTGTGGCCGCGAACCTCGATCCAGTCGCCGCCGTTGGCGAGCACGTCTTTCACTCGGCGGTTGGGCTCCATCAGCTTGCGCTGCTGATCGATGACGATCCCGGTTAGCGTCTTGGCCAGCGTGACCGAGCCGCTGTCCGGCTGGATCTCGCCGGTCAGAAGCTTGAGCAACGTGGTCTTGCCGGCGCCGTTCGGCCCGACCACGCCGATCCGGTCGCCCCGCTGCACCCGCAGCGTGAAGTCGCGGATGATCGGACGGTCGCCAAAGCTTTTAAACACCCCCGCGGCATCGATCACCGTCTTGGAGCGGACGTCGTCCTTGGCGAGCGCCAGCTTGGCGGTGCCAGCAGTCCCAAGCATCGCGGCTCGCTGCGCGCGCATCTCGTGCAGCTTGGTCAGCCGTCCCTGGTTCCGGCGGCGGCGGGCGGTGACGCCGCGCTGCAGCCAGTGCAGTTCGAGCTTGAGCTTGGCATCGAGCTTCTCGGCCGCGCGCGCTTCCTCGTCGTAGACCCGCTCGGTCCAGGCGTCGAAACCACCGAAGCCGATCTCGGCCCGGCGCAGTTCCCCACGGTCGAGCCAGATGCAGCTCTTCGTCAGCCGCGTGAGGAAGGTGCGGTCGTGGCTGATGACGATGAAGGCGCCCTTGAACCGGTTGAGCCAGTCTTCGAGCCACTCAATCGCGCCGAGGTCGAGGTGGTTGGTCGGCTCGTCGAACAGCAGCACGTCCGGGCTCTGCGCCAGCGCCCGGCTGATCGCTGCACGCCGCCGCTCGCCACCGCTCGCGGTCGCCACCGGCCGGTCGAGGTCGATGCCGAGCTGGTCGGCCATCGCCGCTGCCTCATGCGGCTCGGGTGCGTCCTTGCCGTGCTCGACCCACTGGCGGAGTGTTGCGAAGCCCGCCATCTGGGGGTCCTGTTCAAGCAGCACGACGTGGGTGCCGGGCACGATGGTGCGCTTGCCCTCGTCAGTCTCGATCATGTCGGCCAGGCACTGGAGCAGCGTGGTCTTGCCGGCGCCGTTACGGCCGATCAGCGCCAGCCGGTCACGCTCGCCGACATAGAGGTCGAGGCCGCGGAACAGCCAGCCTTCGCCCTGGATCAGGCCAAGGTCTTCGTAGGAGAGTACAGGTGCCGCCATCGTCGGCGCGACTTAGGCGAGCCCCCCGCCCGGCTCAATGCGCGCCCGCGGCACCCTTCTGCTTTTGCCTCTCGACCATCGCGGCGACATCGTCGAGGAGACGCTTGGCATCGTATACCACCCCGTCCTTGATGGTGTATTTGACCCCGCCTACCCGCTGCACCTTGCCGTCGGCGGTCAACCGCTCGAAGCCGGTGCCGTAGAGCGTCTTCAGGTTCTGCAGGGGGTTCTCGGGCGCGATCACCAAGTCGGCGAGCTTGCCCACTGCAATCTCGCCCATCGGCGGCGTGACGCCCTTCGGCCGATAGATCTCGACCGCCCCGTTCCAGGTTGCGGACTGCAGTACTTCAAGCGGGCTGAAGCCCGCCTCCTGCAGCATCTCCAACTCGCCGACGTAAGCGAAACCCCAGGGCTGGTAGATGTAGCCGGGGTCCGAGCCGACGGTGACCAGGCCCCCCATGTTCTTGTAGTCGTTCATCAGCCGCATGTACGGGTCGTAAAAACGCCGCCACTGCACTTCACGCGCGGTGGTCCAGTCGAACCAGTAGGAGCCGTGCTTCTCCCGGCCGGCGGCGAAGTAGGTCTTCAGCGACGGTAAGGTGTACCGCTCGTGCCAGTCGGCATTGCGTGCCCGCATCAGATCGCGTGAGGCCGAATAGATGTTCATGGTGGGGTTGAAGATGACCCCGCGATCGAGCTGCTCGCGCAGGTAGGCCTGCCATTCCGGCCCGCCCGGCTCGACGATCTGGTCGACGAGATTGGCGAAGTCGCCGAACCGGTCTTGCTCGTCGAGGTAGTTGTAGTCAGGGCGCAAAGTCTGGAGACGGCGATCCTTCAGCAAGCTTTCGAAATGCCCGTAGAAATGGGTGATGCTGCCCAGGCCAGCAGCGCCAGCGTCGCGCGCGTTGAACTGGGCGACGCCGGTCTGCGACAGGTGCGCGACGGTGCCGAGCTTCAGGCGGCGCGCCTCGGCAATGGCCGCCCGCGTGACCTCGGGCTGGTCGGCGTTGAAGAACTTGATGCCGTCGAAGCCCTGCTTGGCTGCCCACGCGGCGAAAGCGCGCGCCCGGTTGGGCGTGTCGACCGAACCATTCGGCCAGTCACCCAGGACGACGTAGGGAAACAAGCGGGGAGCTACGATCCGACCGTTGGCGCTGTTGGCGCGGTCGCGCATGGTTTGCCCGACGTCGCCCCAGTAGAACGATACGCCGCGGACGCTGGTCACACCGTGCGCCAGCCACAGCTTGTAGCCGTAACTAGCGTTCGGCGCCTTCTCGACATCGCCATTGTGGCCGTGCGTATCGACCATGCCCGGGAACACCCACATCCCGGTGGCGTCGATCTCGCGGTCGGCGTCTTTGGGATTGCGGTCGGGCTTGAGCGGAACGCCCGGGGCGCCGGCGGGAAGAAGGCTGGCGATGCGATTGCCTTCGACGACGATGTCGACCGGGCCGACTGGAGGTGCGCCATTGCCTCGGATCACCGTCGCGCCGCGGATCACTAGCTTACGGTAAGGGCCTTCGCCTTCGCCCGGTGCGCGCGAAGGCACCTGCTCCATCCGCGGCCCGTCCTGGGCAGCAGCGTGGCCGGCAAGACACACTGACAGCGCCGCTAACGTGATCCACCGGCCTAAACCCATGACACTCCCCCTTCCGCCACCTGAACCCGCACCGTTATGCTCATTAATAGCGCATTCAATGCACTGTGATAGAAGACCACCTTCATAGAGTCGCTTACATGACCCAGTTTCGGACCCTCCTCCTGGCCGCAGCATTCGCCGCGGGCCTTTCCGGCGCCCCGGCTCTGGCGGATCCGCCGCGCGATGCCGATAAGGCGTTCGAGAACACCCGCAAGGGCCGGTCGATGCCGCTTCCGCAGCTGGAACGCCGGGTGATGCCGTTCATGGGCGGCGCTGACTATCTCGGGCCTGAACTGAACGGCGGCGTGACCCGCATGAAGTTCATGCGCAATGGGCGTGTCATTTGGGTCGATGTCGACGGTCAGGGCCGGATCGTCCGCCGCTCGCGCAACTAGCCTGTCGAACTCAGCTTCGTTCCGCCTAGGCAACCGATCGCCGCAACACGGGTTGACGGCGCGAAGATGAACGATTCCAGGGAACATCGATGCGCATCCTGATCGTGGAAGACGAACCCAACCTCGGCCGGCAGCTCCGCTCGACCCTGGAAGGGGCTGGCTATGCGGTCGACCTCGCCACCGACGGCGAGGACGGCCACTATCTCGGATCGACCGAGAACTACGACGCGGTGATCCTCGATCTCGGGCTGCCGGAGGTCGATGGGCTGACGGTGCTCG
>CADCVY010000090.1 GCA_902806275.1 uncultured Sphingomonas sp.
GCGTCTACGTGTACCATGACGAGAACGGCAACGGAAAGCTGGACAGCAGCGGACTGCTCCGGCTGCCGATCGAGGGATACGCGTTTTCGAACGATGCTCCGGTGCGATTCGGCCCGCCGTCGATCAGCGATTTGCGGGTCGATCTGCGCCCAGGCGAAAGCGCCAGGACTGTTGCGACGATGCGCTATCGCAGGTGAACAGGGGTGGGGAAAGGCAGCTTTATCCAGCGCCGGCGCTGTGGAGGATCGAGGTCAGCAGTGTCCCGACCGCTGTCTCGCTAACCTGGGTTGTTGCTCCGCGGCCACGCTACAGGATTAAGGGCAGCACGGCGCATCCAAAACGGCAGTGACGCGTAAATGCGCTGATTTTTCTGCTCAACGATGGAGCCTGTATGCGTAACCAATCCTACCGCGATGAAGCCGAGCACTGTCGCCGAGAAGCGGCTGCTTTTGCCGGACGCCCAGAATCGCACTTCCTGCTTCGGGTGGCCTCTTCGTTCGAAGAGCTGGCACTGCGCCAGGCGTCTGCCCGGGAGCACCATCCGGGACGCTGATCGTCACGACGGCTCCAACCGGTATTCGGCGACCACCTCGTAATGGGCGCCGTGGCGGGACAAGCGGCTTTCGAACAAGGTAAAGCGGTCAACGGCGAACGGGTCCGACGCGAGCCCGCGGTTGCGCTCGACCAGGCGTTGAGCAGCCGCTGCCGACCACCGGTTCCAGCGCGCCAGCGTGAAGTGGGGGTGGAAGGCCCGGCGTTCCGGAGTGAGGCTGGCGGTCTGGCACAGGCGCTCGACCTTGGCGGCGAGCATGGTCAGCGGCTCGCGCGGCTGCACCCCCGCCCATACGGCGCCGCCGTGGCGCAGCTCGAAGGCGCCGATGCCGGCGATCCGCAGATCGAAGGGTTCGCAGCGGATGCGGCCGAGGGCGGCGGCGATGTCGTCGGCCAGCGGGCGCTCGACATCGCCAATGAAGCGCAAGGTGAGATGGAGATTGTCGTCGCTGACCCAGCGGAGTTCGGGGCTGTCGTCCATTGCGTCGATCAATAGGTCGCGGACCGGCTCGGGCGGACGGATGGCAACGAACAGGCGGTGCATGGCGGCAGTTCTAGCCTCGCCGCGGGGGCCAGTCACGAAAGACGCTCCGTTCGACGAATGGCATGCAGCAAGCGCGAGCTTCGAGCGTTCTGATGCGCACGAGCAGGGAAACTCCCGCCCTGCTTAAAACCCGCAAACAGGAGGCAAGTACGCATGCAAAATCAAGAGCAAGGCCAGCAGACCGGCACCCGCAACGAAACCTATGATGTGATCGCGGTTCTTTATCATGCGCTGCAGGGCGCGGAGAACTGCCAGACCTATATCAAGGACGCCCAGGACGGCCCGGCGCGCCAGTTTTTCGAACAAGCGCAGCAGATGCAGCGGCAGCTCGCCGATCAGGGCAAGCAGGTCCTGCAGCAGGTGTTGCAGAACGACGCTGGCGGCAGCGGCGGCAGCGCCTTCGGCTGGGGCCAGAGCCAGTTCCAGGGTTCGTCCTCGGGCCAGCAGGGCTCGTCGTTCGGCCAGCAGGGCTCGGCGATTAACGAGAGCCAGCAGGGCTTTGCCGACCAGAGCTCAGGCGGCGGGCAGAGCAGCTCCTTCTAAGCTGACGCCCATCAGTGACCAACGGTGCCTCGGCGGTGAACGCCGGGGTACCGTCATATCTGGGCGGCGATCTGGCGAAGCCAGCGGCGGGCGCGTGGCGACAGGTCGGGGGGGAGCGCGTCTAAGCTCGCTTCGCAGACGGCCTCGACCTCCCATGACCAGCGGTGGGGGCGGTAGCGAACATCGCGCACGATGAGCACGCCCGGCACCGCCGAGCTCTTGACGGCGCCGTAGGTCTGCATGCCTATTTCCTCCCGGAGCTCACGCAATGCGGCTTCCTCCAGCGACTCGCCTTTAGCCCGGCCGCCCCCGGGCAGGCGCCAGCCGGGCGCGTAGCGGAGCTTGACCAGGATGAGCCTGCCGGCGGGCGTCAGCGCGGCCGCGTGGGCGCCTTGCCCCGGCTGCGAAGGTGCGGGCCGGACGGTGCGGAACAGTCCGTGCAGGACGCTGGCGAGCAGGCGCGAAAGCTTCATCGCCGGAGCGACGCTTGCCTGTCACTCCAGTTCCAGCAGGTGTTGCAGCTCGACGGTGCCGTCGGGACGGCGGACGATCCGCTCGCGCCACCGCTTGCGGGCGGCATCGGCGCTTCGGACCGTTACCGGACGAAGGATGCGCACCGTCGCCGTCGCCGTCGCCGGCGCTGAGGCGGCCATCCACAGTAGAGCAGGTCCCAACATGGCTTTGGGGTTGCGGCAACGGAGCTAACCGACACTTTCCGGAACCTCCGTAATGGCACGGAAAGCCGCCCAAATCGCCAAACTGCCGCCGATCTGGATCGTTGTTAGCCCCGTTGCGCGCGGTGACGGCTGTTGCGCCATAGCGGGACGGGCACGATCCGCACCGGCAGCGCGCAGCATCTACTCACATCTAAGTAGGTCGTTTCGCGACCGTTTTCGCTTGAAAGACGGTCGCATAGCCACGATATTGCGGGTCGCGCGAGACGGGGCCCGTTGCCCCGGCGCAAAGGAGAAACAATGGCCAATTGGCAAGACCCGCGTACGACGACGACAGGGGTGAACCCCGCCGCCGCCACGGTCGGCGTTCCGCGCGCTGCCCGGGATGCGGGCCTGCGGTCGTACATGCTTTCGGTTTACAACTACATGGCGTCGGGCGTGCTGCTCACCGGCATCGTCGCCCTGCTGTTCGCCACCTCCGGGATGGCGGAGCAGGTCCTGCAGACGCCGCTGCGCTGGCTGATCATGCTGGCGCCGCTCGGTTTCGTGATGGCGATGAGCTTTGGCCTCAACCGCATGTCCACGAGCACGCTCCAGGCTTTGTTCTGGACGTTCACGGTGGCAATGGGCCTGTCGCTGTCGTCGATCTTCCTGGTCTACACCGGGGAGAGCATCGCGCAGACGTTCTTCGCGGTGTCGGTCGGCTTTCTGGCGCTGAGCCTCTACGGCTACACGACCAAAAAGGACTTGAGCGGCTTCGGCACGTTCCTGATCATGGGCGTCGTTGGCCTGCTGGTGGCGATGATCGTCAACATCTTCCTGCAGTCGAGCGCCATGGCGATGGCGATCAGCGCAATCGGCGTGCTGCTGTTCGCCGGCCTGACCGCCTACGACACGCAGAAGATCAAGAGCATGTATGCCCATGTTGCGGGCACCGACATGATGGGCAAGGTCGTGATCATGGGGGCGCTCAACCTCTACCTCGACTTCATCAACATGTTCACCTTCCTGCTCAGCTTCATGGGCAACCGCGAATAGTCGCAGGCGTTAGATAAACTTACGCGAGGGCCGTCCGGGCGACCGGGCGGCCCTTTTTCATCGGGCCCGGGTGCAGAGAGCGTCTGCTTCGCCCCTCTGCGGACATTGACAGAACCTCTTTGCGCACGGAGTGCGTGGGGAGGGGGACCGCTCGGCACAGCCGAGTGGTGGAGGGGCCAACTAGGTGCGAGCAACGGCAACATGTTTTCGCTCGGGCTGGGGGTCATCCGGCTTCCTGTGATCGATGTTCTGGCTGATCCTGACGCAGTCCCGGACGCCATCTACCGCATGTGCGCGGCCGCAGTAGGCCCCTCCACCACTCAGCCTGGCGGCTGAGCGGTCCCCCTCCCCATTGCTGCGCAACGGGGAGGTGCTCGGGAACCTGCTTCTACCAAGAGCTGACGTGGCTGAGTTCCGTTCGCCGACTTGGCGCTGCCAAGCTGTCTCGATCTTGCTTCAGCCTCATGCGAAGACCAATCAGCGGTCATGCGCATCGCATTGTTCGAGCCGGAAATCGCGGGCAATGTGGGCGCGGTCCTGCGGCTGGGGGCTTGCCTCGGCGTCGAGGTCGACCTGATCGAGCCGATGGGGTTCGCGTGGGACGATCGCCGGGTCCGGCGGACGGCGTTGGACTATATCGATCATGTCGCGGTCACGCGTCACGCCGGCTTTGGCGAGTTCCAGGCGAGGCTCGGTTCGCGCCGGGGGGTGCCGGTGGCGGTGGCTGAAGTCTGCGACGCCCGAGTCCGCATCCCGATGCGGGCGGAAGTGCGCTCGCTCAATCTTGCCTCCTCGGCAGCGATTGCGATGGGCGAAGCGCTTCGGCAGACTGGCCAGCTCTCGTAATCAATTGAGGTTGCCGCGGAGCTGAGTAGCGGAACCGCCCTTCGCACCTGCCGTTCGGGCCCGCATGACTTCGCCGTTCAAGCGCTTCCTGCACTCCACCATTGCCGAGCTGGAGCGGGACATCGATCGCTTCGACGACCTGCTGGCGCAAGGCGAGGGCCATGACCGCAAGGTGCGGGTGCTGGCCTATGCCGGTTACCGCAACGCGCATGTGGCCCGGCTGAAGGGACGGATCGTCCGCTACGAAAAGCCGCTCGATGCCGGCGAGGGGTTCGCCACCCGGGTCCGCGCCATGCTGGAGATCTACCACAGCAACGAGCTGCCGGGCATCGAAGTGCGCTGCGAAGGCTACGGCCGGGCCGCAACCGTGTGCTCCGACGAGGAAGGCTATTTCGAGTTCGCGCTGCCGCTCGACCAGCCGCTGCCGCCGACAACGCGGTGGGAACAGGTCACCTTGTCGACCCCCGGCCGCACGGCGCAGCAGGCGAGCATCAAGGTGCCGATCATTGCCCCGGGCACCGACAACAATTGGGGCATCATTTCGGACATCGACGACACCGTGATCGAGACCGGGGCGACCGACTTCCTCAAGAACTGGCGGCGGGTGCTGGTCGAGCGGCCGGAGGACCGGCTGGCGGTGCCCGGTGCGTCGGGCCTCTACAAGATGATCGCCCGCGACCACCAGGCGCCGGCCCGGCCGTTCTTCTACGTCTCGTCCTCCCCATGGAACCTGTACGGGTTCATTGCCGATTTCATGGAGATGAACGCGATCCCGCACGGGCCGATGTTCCTCAAGGACTATGGCATCGACAGCAACCGATTGATCGATGCCGGGCATGACGCGCACAAACTGGCGGCGATCGAGACGGTGCTGGCCTTCTATCCCGGCCTTAAGTTCCTGCTGATCGGCGACAACGGCCAGCGCGATGTCACCATCTACGCCAGGGCGGTCGCCGACTTCCCTGAGCGGATCGCAGCGGTGTTCATCCGCGACGTCGACGGATCGTGCCGATCCGGGCCGGAAGGCGACCTGCTGCGCGAGATCGAAGCGCGCGGGGTGCCGACCTTCTGCGGCGCCGGCTTCGCCGACGCGACGGCGCTGGTGGAACGGCTCGGGCTCGATCGCCCGGCGGAGGCCGCCAGCGCGGTGGTGGCGCCAGCCAACGACGCGGCGAGATAAGCTAGACGTTGAACGAAGCGAGGATGGGGCAGGGTCCTGCATCGCTTGCACTGCATTCGCGCGCGAGTTTTTCAAGCGCAGCCCGGGCGAGGCGCAGTTCGGCAATTCTCTGATCCAGCGCCCTCATGCGGAGGATTGCAAGCTCGCGGGCGCGGGTGCGGGCGCGGTCGCCACCGGCGTCGAGTTCCAACAGTTCGCCAATCTCGGCCAGGGTGAAGCCCGCCGTCTGGCCCTGGCGAACGAAGCGCAGCCGGCGCAGGTCCTCGCTGCCGTAGCGGCGCACGCCGCCTTCGCGCGTTGGCGTACCGATCAGGCCCTTGCGCTGGTAGAAGCGGATGGTTTCGACGCCAACGACGCCCGCCTTCGCCAGCGCGCCGATGGTCATCGATTGCGGCCCTTGACTCCGTACCATGGTACGGAACCTATATAGGGCCGGAAGCGATCACAAGGAGCAAGTGAAATGTCGGATATGTCGAATCCACCGAGAGCCGCGAAGACGGCGGTGCTGCACCGGATGGTGATGCCGGAGCACGCCTGTCCTTATGGGCTGAAGGCCAAGGACCTGCTCCAGCGGTCGGGCTATGCGGTGGAGGACCGTCACCTCACCACTCGCGCGCAGGTCGACGCCTTCAAGGCCGAGCACGGGGTGGCGACCACGCCGCAGATCTTCATCTGTGGCGAGCGGGTTGGCGGCTATGACGACCTGCGGCGGTTCTTCGGCAAACGCGTGGTCGATCCCAAGGCCACGAGCTACCGGCCGGTGATTGCTCTGTTCGCGATGACGGGTCTGATGGCGCTTGCCGCGAGCTATGCCGTGACCGGGGAGGCATTGACCATCCGGGCCGGCGAATGGTTCATCGGCTTTTCGATGATGGTGCTGGCCCTGCTGAAGCTCCAGAATGTCGAGAGCTTCGCGACCATGTTCCTAAACTATGACCTGCTGGCCAGGCGCTGGGTGCCGTACAGCTACATTTATCCGTTCGCCGAGGGGCTGGCGGGCACGCTGATGGTGGCGGGCGCGCTGAACTGGCTGTCGGTGCCGATCGCGCTGTTCATCGGCGGCGTCGGCGCGCTGTCGGTGTTCAAGGCCGTCTATATCGACAGGCGCGAACTCAAATGCGCCTGCGTCGGCGGGTCGAGCAATGTGCCGCTCGGGTTCGTGTCGCTAACCGAGAATGTGATGATGGTCGCGATGGCGCTATGGATGGCGATCGGTCCGGTGCACGCCTAGGCCAAATGCCGGCGGAAGAAGGCGAGCGTCCGCCGCCAAGCGAGATCGGCGGCGGGCTTGCTGTAGCGCTCGGCCGAAGTGTCGTTGTTGAACGCGTGATTGGCGCCTTCATAGAGGTAGAAGCGGACGGTCTTGGCGGCCTTGCGCAACGCCTCGACCCACGGGAAGCCGGTGCGGTTCACCCGCTCGTCGAGGCCGGCGAGGTCGATGGCGAGCGGCGCCTGGACCTTTGCGGCTTCGGCAGGATCGGGGGCGGGGCCGTAGTAGACGACGCCGGCATCCAGCTTGTCGCCGGCCGCGACGGCGAGCCGATTGACGAACGCGCCGCCCCAGCAGAAGCCGACCGCGCCGACCTTGCCGCCGGCGCTTGAGCGGGCGAGTTGGTCGAGCATGGTGACGGCGTCGCCGACGGTCTTGCCGAGATCCAGCTTGCCGATGGCGTCGCGCGCCGCGTCCTCGTTCACGGGCGTGCCACCTTGGAGCGACAGGAAATCGATGGCGACGGCGCGGTAGTTGGCGAGCGCGAGCCGGCGGGCGACGTCGCGGGTGTGCGCGTTCAGACCGCGGTTCTCGTGGACGACGATCACGGTCGGCTTGAGCGAGCGCGTGCGCGGCTCGGCGACATAGGCGCGATAGCCTCCCGCGAGCGTCTGGGTGCGGGTGGTTATGCGGCGATCGTTCTCGGCGACAATGGCGGCCGCTGCGGGCGAGGCGGCGATGCCGGCGACCAGCAGCTCGGCGGCGGCCACGCTGCCGGCGAGCTTGACCATATCGGCCATGAAGGCGCGGCGTTCGCGGCCTGTGTGCGTAAAGCGGTCGTAGAGCGCGATGGCTTGCTGGCGGATGTCGTCGGTCATCGCGTCTATCCCTCACAAGAACCCCTCCACCCCCTACGGCGGTTCCCCTCCCCAGCAAAGACTGGGGAGGAAAGGCTAGCTCGGATGCGCCTCCGCTTCCGCCTCCTCGGCAGGTTGCTGCTTCGCCTGCATCTCAGCAATCAGCTTGCCGTCGATCTCCTGCGCGCGGCGGTAGGCGTCGCGGTCGGTCATCCGCTTGGCGTAGTCGGTGAATGCCGGCTTCGGTTCGAGCAACTTGAAGCCGAGCATGAAGTCGACCATCGCGCCGACGAACAGATCGGCGGCGGTGAACCGGTTGCCGGCGATAAACTCGCGGCCCTTGAGACCCCTTTCCAGCGTGCGCATCGCGGTTTCGTAGTTGCCGAACCCGGCCATCGCCTGGCGCTCGGGCGGGACCTCCCAACCCATCGCTTTGGTGGTGAAGGCCGCTTCGATCGGCCCCGAGCAGAAGAAGATCCAACGGTAGTAATCGGCACGCTCCTGAGGATCAGGGGCCAGCCCGGCCTCAGGGTAAGCGTCGGCCAGATAGCAGATGATCGCCGCTACTTCGGTCACCACCCTGCTGTTGTGGACAATGGCCGGGACCTTCCCCATCGGGTTGATCGACAGATAGGGCTCGGCCTTCATAGTGGTGCCGTAATCGAGGATTTCGGTCTCGTACGGCTCGCCAAGCTCCTCCAGCATCCAGCGCACCGTCTGCCCGCGGGACATCGGGTTGGTGTAGAATTTCAGGTCAGCCATCGGTCTTTCCCTCAGCGTCATCCAGCGCCTGCTCGAGCATTTCCAGTAACGCCCCGAGCGCGGCAATGCGAACGGGTCCGCGGCCGATGGCGCCGAAATGCTCTTCACGAAGGACCGTGCGCTTGCCGCGCCGCGCGCAGCCGAGATGGACCAGCCCTTCTTCCTTGTCGGCGCCGGGAGGGCCGGCGAAGCCGGTCACCGACAGCGCGATGTCCGACTTGCTGTTCTGCAGCGCGCCCTCGGCCATCGCCCGCGCCACGGCGGCGGTGACCGCGTCGTTGCGGTCGATCATGTCCGGCGTGAGCCCGAGCAGATCCTGCTTGGCACGTGCATCGTAGGTGACGAAGCCGCGATCGAAACCGTGGCCCGCACCTTCGATGTCTGTCAGCAGCGAGGCGAGCAGGCCACCGGTGCAGCTTTCGGCTGTGGCGACCTTGAGGCCGGCCGCGCACAGCCGGCGCATCAGCCGGTCGGCTTTCTCGTCGAGCTCGCGCGGGAGCGCGGGCTCGAGCGTTTCGCTCAACCGCGCTCTCCCTGCGGCGCGGGCACCGTCTCTGGAGCCGGCGGCACGTTGCTGGGAGGCGGAGCCACGCCGCCGCGCTCCGCCGCGCTCTGCTGACGGATTTCGCGGAATTCCGCGTCGGCGGCCCATTCCGGCCAGTCCGCCGAGTTGGCGAGCGCATAGCCGACGCGGTGGAGCAGCTGCGCGTCCTGCACCATCCCGGAATAATCCCAATCCGGGCTGAACTCGTCATCGGGCTGGTGGTAGCGCTTGGCGGTGTAATCGGCGGCCAGTGCGGTGCCGCGCGCGACGCCGCCGTTCAGCAGGTCGTTGCCGGGCGAGTAGGAGATGGCGGGAACGCCGACCTTGGCGAACGGGAAGTGGTCGGAGCGGAAGAACGAGCCGGCGCCCGGGTTCGGCTCCGGCGTGAGCACGCGGCCCTGGCGACGGCCTTCGGCGACCACCCGGTCGATGAGGTCGAGCTTGACGCTGCCGCGAACCGTGAAGTTCCGCGCCCGGCCGTTGACGCCCATCACGTCGGTGTTGAGCACGCCGGCCGTTTTGGCGAGCGGATAAAGCGGGTTGGACGCATAATATTCGGAGCCGAGCAGGCCTTTCTCCTCGGCGGCGACGACCAGGAAAACGACCGACCGTTGCGGCCTGGGACGCCGGGCGAAGGCGCGGGCCTGCTCGATGACGTGGGCGACGCCCGTCGCATTGTCGGCCGCGCCATTGTAGATCCGGTCGCCATTCGTGTCGGGCAGGCCGATGCCGAGATGGTCGTGGTGCGCCGTGTAGATCACCGTCTCGTCGGGCCGCGTCCGGCCCGGCAGGATCGCGGCGACGTTGTTGGAGTTGATCACTTCGGTCTTGGCGTTGAGGGTCGCGTTAAGCCGCGCCTTAAGGTCGATCGGTTGGAAGTCGCGGCGCTTGGCCGCCTGCTTCGCCTGTTCGAAATCCAGCCCGGCGGCGCGGAACAGCTGCACCGCGGTGTCGCGCTGGATCCAGCTTTCGAACGGCGTGTGCTCGCCCGCCGGGTTCTGGCGGACGATGTCGAACATGCTGATGGTGTTGGAGTTCTTGACGGTGGCCCAGCCGTAGGAGGCCGGATCGGTCTCGTGGACGATCATCACGCCGGCGGCGCCGCGCCGGGCGGCTTCCTCGTACTTGTAGGTCCAGCGGCCGTAGTAGGTCATCGCCTTGCCGCCGAATTGGCCTTCCCCGCCCTCGAAGTCCGGATCGTTGACGAGGACGACGAGGATCTTGCCCTTGACGTCCTGGCCCTTGAAGTCGTCCCACTGACGCTCGGGCGCGGAGACGCCGTAGCCAGCGAAGATGATCGGCGCGCCGTTGAGCTGGACCTGCTGCTGGCCATTGGTGGGGGAGCGGACAGCAATCTGCTCGCCTTGCGCGAGATTGAGCGGCCCGGTGGGCGTGACCACGCTGACCGTCGGGGCCGACAACAGGTCAGACTTGAGCAGCGGCACCTTCTGGGTCCACTGGCGCTGGCCGTTGACCAGGTCGCCGCCCGGCTGGAGCCCGGCCGCCGTGAACTCCTTGACCAGATAATCGACGGTCATCTGCTCGCCGCGGCTGGCGGGCGCGCGGCCCTCGAACGCATCGCTGCTCAGCGTCTGGACGTGGCGGGCGATACGGGCGGTGTCGAAGCTCGGCGTCTGCTGCGCGGACAACGGAACGGCGGCCAGCGCGATGGCGCTCGCCGAAAGCCAGCGGAATGATGTCACGTGAACCTTCTCCCCAAGGTGGCGCCCGCCGGCGGGAGGTGCGGCGTGCAACTTTCCTATGACGGTCGGGGTGGCAAAAGGTTTCCGCTGAGCGACATTCAACCAAGTGGTTGACAGTCATGAGTGCCCGGCCCATATACAACCACATGGTTGAACATTGTCCGATGCAGCTCGATAGCGTCTTTCACGCGCTCGGCGACGCGACCCGGCGGCAAATGCTGCGCCAGCTTGCGAACGGCGAACGCACCGTCGGGCAGCTGGCCGAGCCGCACGCCATGTCGCTGGCGGCCGCGTCCAAGCACATCAAGGCGCTGGAAACCGCCGGTCTGATCCGTCGTGAAGTGCGCGGCCGGACGCACCTGTGCCGGCTGGAGCCAGGGCCGCTCGCCAGCGCCGATGCCTGGCTGCGCCATTACGAGCGCTTCTGGACCGACCGCCTCGACACCCTCGACCGCCTGCTGCGCGAGGAAGATCAATCCGACCGAGCCAAAGGAGAAGAGAAATGAACGAGGTTGCCGTGCAGGACAATTATGGCGTGCTCAACGAAGCCGCGACGCTGACCATCAAGCGCCTGCTGCCCGGGCCGGCCGAACGGGTCTGGCGCTACCTGGTCGACAGTGACCTGCGCCGGCAGTGGCTGGCAGCTGGGGAGATGGAGCCGCGGGCAGGGGCCGCGTTCGAGCTGGTATGGCGCAATGG
>CADCVY010000091.1 GCA_902806275.1 uncultured Sphingomonas sp.
GCGAGGTTGCGATCGGCAGGTTGGCACCGGCGTTGGTCGAATAAGCGATGAACTCGCCCTCGTGCTCCAGCACGAACGCATCGGGAAAATTGTCGCGCAGCACCGGGACGAACGACGTCTGAGCAGGGCCAGCGGACGCCATGGCCGAAGCGGTAACAAACAGGGTCAAGCGCCAAGCATGCATCGCTCGTCCTCTCAGGGCCAAGCCTCAGACCAGCTCGACATGATCCTGGTGAAAGCGCAGCCGCGCCGTCAGTAATGCACGGAAGGCGTTGTAGCCGCCAGTCCCCGGATGGAAGGCGTGGAAAAACAGCTGCGGCTCGCCATCCAGCCCCAATGCCACCGATGCATGGCCCGGCGCCGTCCAGCGCTTGGTGGACTTGAGGAACGGCTCGCGCTGCTTTTCATAGGGCCCCAGCGGATGATCGGCGACCGCCACGCCAATCCCGTAATTGGGCGTTGAGAAGTCGTTGCCGGCGTAGAACAGCCAGTATCGTCCGTTCTGCCGGGTGCAGAAGGGGCCTTCGATAAGATGGCCTTCCCAGTCGAGGTCGTTGGCGAGCACCAGTTGCGATTTGCCGACCAAGGAGCGGCCGTCGTCGGCAATCCGCTGCGCCCGCACGGGCGTTACCATCGCTTCGAGGATGGCTTCGGCGAGCCCGCAATCCACCAGCGCGCCCTTGACCGCCTGCCAATTGTCGAGCGCGCCCTCGATGATCCCCTGCATCAAGAAAAAGCGCTCCATGGGCCGGCGCGTGTTGGCCCACTCGACCACTGCCGCGGCGAACGCGGCGCTGCGCCGGTCCTCTTCTTGGGCGAACAGGCGGGGGATCAGCTCCGGGCGCTCGCGCAGCAGCATCGCCAACGGACGCGGCCAGATGCCGTTGCTGTCGTCTTTCCAGAACAGGTATTTGGTGCCGTCGGCATCGATGAAGATGTGCGAATCGATGACGCCGCCGCTCATCGCGCCGTGCGGCACGCCTGTGGTATTGACCGGGTTGCCGGTGATCAGCGGGGCGCCATTGTCGGTGAACGGGCCGGTCGGGCTCGGCCCCCGCGCCAGCCCGATGGCCAGAGCATTCGACTTCTGCCGCGCGGTGTAGGCAACCCAATATTCGTCGCCGACCCTGGCCATTTCCGGCGCCCAGAAGTCCGCGACCTGCCGTCCCTTGGCGGTCCATTCCGGTTCTTGCCCCTCGGGAAAGACGAACCCCGCCGGCTCCCAGTGGATGAGGTCGGTGGATTGCAGGATCGGGAATGCGTCGGGGGCGTCGTTCGACGTCGCCAGCAGGTAATAGCCGTCGTTCGTACGGAGCACGGCGGGATCGCCGTAGCCCGCGAGGATACGCGGCGAGGCGTTCTCGGTCAGCAGCGGCTGCCACCCGGCCGCGGTGTCCGGAAACTCGGCTGGATCTGCGAACAGGTGGGGCAGCCGCGTTCGGAAGTCGCGGCATAGCTGGCGGAAGAATTCCGAGTAATGCTGCGCTTCGCGGCCGGCGAGCTCGTACGTGCGGGACAGTCCGTCCGATGCAGCAACGGCGATCCGCACGCCTTCGCCTTCGTCGACCGCATCGACGCGATAGCTGATTGATTCGGCTTCATTCATCGCGCGGCGCGGTAGGCGCGGGGCGCGGCCGTGAGAACCCCTTTGTCGTGCCGAATTGCCGACCTAAGGTGCGGCGATGAAACGGATGATCGCTATTGGCGCCCTGGCGCTATTTGCCGCCAGTTGCGCATCGAACCCGCAACCGGCGCTGCTCGCCCCCGCGACCTACAGCAACCCGGTGCTCGACGCCGACTTCCCCGATCCGGCGATCATGCTCGCGCCCGACGGCTACCACTATGCTTATGCGACCCAGACCGACCGGGCCGGCACCATGGTCAACATCCAGGTGGCCCGTTCCCGCGACCTCATGAAGTGGCAATATCTGGGCGACGCTTTGCCGGCCAAACCGACCTGGGCTTCGAAGACCCAGGATTTCTGGGCACCGCACGTCCACCGCGACCGCAACCGCTACCTGATGTATTACTCGGCCAAGCCCGACGCCGCATTGACCGACGAGAAGAAAGGCCTGTGTCTGGCCGTGGCGACCGGGACATCGCCCGCGGGGCCGTTCACCGATATCGGTCAACCGCTCAAGTGCGGCGACAGCTTTGTCGAGATCGATCCCTTCGCTTATGACGATCCGGATACGGGCAAGCGCCTGCTCTACTGGGGCTCGGGCTTCAGGCCGATTAAGGTGCAAGAGCTCGCTCCCGACCGCACCGCCTTTGCGCCGGGCAGCGCACCGGTGGACCTGGTCTCACCCAACCCGACCAAGGACGCCTTCCCGGTCCTGATAGAAGGCGCTTGGGTGCTACGCCGGGGAGGCTATTACTACCTGTTCTACTCGGGCGACAATTGCTGCGGAGCCAAGGCCAACTATGCGGTGATGGTTGCGCGCTCGCGCAGCGCCACCGGGCCGTTCGAAACGCTCGAGCAAGCGACAGGCGCGCCGCACAGCATTATCCTGGCAAGAAGCGGTTACTGGGTGGCGCCGGGTCACAATTCGATCGTCACAGATGCTCGCGGCGGGGACTGGATCGTCTACCATGCAGTCGATGCGCGCAATCCGCGCGGCAAGCCGAAGGACGACATCAACACCCGCCGGATCATGCTGGTCGACCGGATCGTCTGGCGCGATGGCTGGCCGACCGTCGACGGACCCTCGGCCGAGCGGAAGCCGGCGCCGCAATTATCGAACTAGCCCCGGGGCGTGCTCTTCTTCACGAGGCGAGGCGGCGGCGTGGACGCAGCGAGGAGTTGCGGATGCAGCGGTCGAACCCCGTCCAGTCGACGCGCCCGCGCCTCCGTGCCGCGTTGCGGTTGCACAGGTGGATGCGCCAGGTCGGCGGCTTGTACTTGCGAACATATTGGAGCGCGCGCTTATGCGACTTGGTCTGCTGCGCAATGCAGCGCTGCTGCCACTGGCAAGACAGCCCGATATTCAGCGCGACGGGATCGAAGAGCGGCGCCGCAGCCGGCGCCGCGGCTGCTGCCGACAAGCCCAGCAGCGCTGCGGCCAGGATCCGCTTCATGCGACCGGGCATACACGGGCACGTGCGCACGGCAATGGGCCACGCCGGGGCCGCGCGAATTTGGATGCGAATTGTGGCTTAACAGCAAGCATGACCCCGATGTTAACCACGAATGCTTAACGAAGTTTCGACGTTTGCACCCGGGCGTACATTTGTAGGGCCGACCGCACCGGCAAAAAGAAACGGCGGCACCTTTCGGCGCCGCCGTCCGCCGTTCAACCGAAGTCGGGCTCAGCCGGCCTTCAGGTGGTTCGAAACGTTGTTGAAGGTCGTGCCCAGTTGGTCGCCGATGTTCTGCATGGCGGCAATCGCGGCAACGGCGATCAGGGCGGCGATCAGGCCGTACTCGATCGCGGTCGCGCCCTCTTCGTTCTTGATCAGCTTCAGAAACTTGGCCATCTCTGGTCTCCTCGATCCGTGACGGGGATCAGCCCCCCACCTGCGCATCCACTCGCGTAGGTTGCCACGGACTCTAGCGGCCGACTGGTTGAGAAATCGCTAAAGGCTTGGAGATGCGGGGGTTGCGACGGCAACGCTGGTTCTACAGCTCGCCGATCCATTCTTCGAGCACTTCGGCAATCTCCCGCACTTGCTGTGTTCTCTCGCTCCACTCCGGCGGCAGCGGGCTCTCGCGGCGCTCCCGGCGCGATGGCAGTTCGGGCCGCTCGGGGACCCGGAACTCGGCCGGCAGCAGCGGGCCGTGCCGCCCGTCGACCGCCAGCGCCGAGGTCATGAAATTGCGCCAGACCTGCGCCGGGACCGTGCCGCCGCTGATCTTCTTGCCAAGCGACGTGTTGTCGTCGCGCCCGACCCACACTGCTACCACCAGGTCTCCGGCAAAGCCGATGAACACGGCGTCGCGGTTCTCCTGCGTGGTGCCGGTCTTGCCGAAGGTCGGCACCGCCAGCGCTGCCCGCCGCCCGGTGCCGCTGTTGGTCGCCGCGTACAGCAAGTCCAGCATCGGAGCCCAGTCACGGCGCCGCTCCAGCGCGCCCTTGCGCCGGAAGAACGCCGCCAGCCCCTCGTCCGCCTGCGGCTTGGGCAGTCCGCGCGCGCGCACCGGGAAATTGCCGCTGGCAACCGCGGCATAGGCGGACGTCAGCTCGAGCAGGCTCATGCCCGCAGTGCCAAGCGCCAGGCTTGGCGTGTTCGGAAGCGGCGTGGTGATGCCGAGGTCGCGGGCCGCACGGATCACATTATCCCGGCCCACCGTCTCCGAGAGCCGAACGGTCGCCGCGTTGCTCGATCGCTGAAATGCTTCCCGCAGCGTGATCCGCCCGCGGTAAACGCCGTCGTTGTTGACCGGAGTCCAGCCATTGATGGTGATCGGCTCGTCCTCAATCATGCTGTTCGGGGTCCAGCCGGCGCGCAACGCGGCGAGATAGACGAACAGCTTGAACGCCGAACCCGGCTGCCGCCGCGCCTGCGTCGCGCGATTGAACGGCGAAGTCTTGTAGCTTTTGCCCCCCACCATCGCGACCACCCGCCCGTCTGGCCGCATCGCGACCAGCGCGGCCTGCCCGCCTGCCACCGGCGCCTGGGTGATCGCTCGGATTGCGAGCCGCTGGAGGTCGCGGTCGAGCGTCGTACGCACCCGCACTTCGCCAAAGCCCGACTCGAACGCGCGTTGGGCGGACGGCGCCACCCAGTCGGCGAAATAGGTGCCGGTCGGCACCTTCGAAACGGTCCTGACCGGCCGCGGCAGCTGCTGGGCAGCGGCGCGCGTGCGGCTGATCGCCCCCGTGTCGGCCATGGCGCGAAGCACCAGCCGGCTGCGCTTCTGCGCCAGCTTAAGATTACGCGTCGGGGCAAGCCGCGACGGCGCCTGCACGACCGCCGCCAGCATCGCCGATTGGCCCAAGGTAAGATCTTCGGGCTCGCGCTGGAAATAATGCTTCGAAGCCGCGCGCAGACCGTAGACCCCGTCGCCGAAGTAGACGCTGGAAAGATAGCGGGAGAGGATGTCCTCCTTGGTCAGCCAAGCCTCCAGCCAGAAGGCGATGATCACCTCCTGCGCCTTGCGCTTGTAGGTGCGGTCGCTCGACAGGAAGCTGGATTTCGCCAGCTGCTGGGTAATGGTGCTGCCGCCCTGGCGGACGCCGCCGCCGCGCACGTTGGCCATCATCGCCCGGCCGATGCCGCGCGGATCGATGCCCCAGTGGCGGTAAAAGCGGCGATCCTCGATCGCGACAAAGGCGGCAGGGGTCAGCCGATTGAGCCGCGTAACGTCGACCGGCGCTTCCTTGATCGCGCCACGCCGGGCGATCGGCCGCCCATCCTCGCTCAGCAGCAGCAGCGCCGGATTGTCCAACGGCTCCATCGCCCGGGACAGCGGCGCCGTGATCACCAGCCAGACAAGCAGGAGCGCTATGACGCCGGCAATGGCATAGAGCACAAGCGGCCAGCGCCGCCGCTTCGGCTTTGGCTCGAGCTCGAATGGCTGATCCTGATCGTATGCCGGCGCGAACTCGGGCGCGAACGGATCGGCCAGCTCCTCGACGGGCTGTCCGCCGCGAATCCAGATGCCATCCCGTTCCGCCACGCTCACGATGTCCCTGGAATCGCCACTGCGTTAGTTCAGTAAAACAGCTCGACTGATATATCCAGACGCTTGCTGAACGGCGGCTTGCGGCTAAACCCGTCGGCATGCCGGCGACCGCCCTCCGCGCACTGGCCGCACTGTTCATGCTCGCCGGCGCCGCCGCGGGTCTTGGTGGCTGTCGCGACCAGCCTCAAGGCACGGCACGCGTCGTCGTGATCGGTGACGCGCCGCCCAGGCTCAAGGATCCGGCGGTGGCGCCACTGTCAGGGCCCGACGCCATTCTGCTTTCCAACGTTGCGCAGGGGCTGGTCGCATTCGATGCCGGCGGCAACATCGTCGGCGGTCTTGCTGAACGCTGGAACGTCAGCAACGACGGGCTCAGCTACATCTTCCGCCTTGCAGCCGGCGAATGGCTCGACGGCCGCAAGATCAGCGCGCACCAGGTCGCACGCATTCTGAAGCGGCAACTCGGACCGCGCAGCAAGAACCCGCTCAAGGACACGCTCGGCGCGGTCGAGGACGTGATTGCGATGACCGACCGGGTGCTTGAGATCCGTCTACTGTCGCCGCGCCCGAACCTGCTGCCGCTGCTGGCGGCGCCCCAACTGGCCATCGTCCGCGACGGCCATGGATCGGGTCCGTTCGCGCTGGCGGAGGGGCCGGCCGATAACGGCGACCTTCGCCTGACCCGCGACCTGCAGTCCCTGGATGAGGAAGTGGAGCGTCGCGAGGAGGTGCTGCTGGGCACCATCCCGGCGCCCGAGGCCGTGCGCGCATTTGCGGCGGGCGAGGCCGGCCTTGTGCTTGGCGGCAGTTTTTCCGACCTGCCCTTCGCTCGCCGTGTCCGGCTGCCGCGCAACAGCATACGCTTCGATCCGGCCGGGGGGCTGTTCGGCCTGCTTCCGGCGAAAAGGGACGGCCCCTTCTCGAACCCGGAGTGGCGGCGCCTGCTCAGCCAGGCGATCGACCGGGACGCGCTGGTGCTCGCATTGGATGTGCCCGGCCTGGCTGGGCGGGCGACCGTCCTTGAGCCGGGCCTCGACGGCATGACCAATCCCGTTCAGCCAGCGTGGTTCGCGGTTCCTGTGGCCGAGCGTCGCCCGACCCTTGTTGGCGGTGCGGCCCGGCTTGGCGGGACGGCCGAACAGCCGACCATCCGCATCATGCTCCCGGACGGTCCGGGGGCGGAGATCCTGCTTGCCCGGCTGGCGGCAGACTGGGCGGTACTCGGATTCGGCGTGGAACGCGCCAGTAGCGCGCGCAATGCCGATTTTCGCCTCGTCGACGCCGTCGCGCCATCCGCTTCGGCGGCATGGTACGTGCGCAGCTTTCGCTGCGGCGTGGTGCCGGTCTGTGATGCAGAAGCCGACACGCTGATGGACGCAGGCCGCCTGGCGCCGGTGCCTGCCCAGCGCGCGGCCCTGCTCGCTCAGGCCGCCGCCCGGATCGACGATGCGCAGCTGTTCATCCCGCTGACGGCGCCGGTCCGCTGGTCGCTGGTCGGCAACCGCATCCAGGGCTTCGCCGGGAACCGCTATGCGCGTCACACGCTCACTGGACTGGAACTGAGCTTAGGCGGAGGAGGGTCCTGATGGCAGTGCAGTCGGACGAACCGCGATCGCCGCCCCGCCTGGCGACCGACGCCGCCTCCGTGCGGCAGCGCGTCGAAGCGATGGAGCGCGTGCTTGAACGCCTGTTCGTTATCCCTGGCACTAAGCGGCAGGTCGGGCTCGACGTGATCCTCGACCTGGTGCCCGTCCTTGGCAGCACGGCCGGTGCAGTCATCGGTGCCTATCTGGCCTGGGAAGCGCGCAACCTCGGCATGTCGAAGTGGCAATTGACGCGGATGGGCGGCAACATCGGCGTCGATTGGCTGCTCGGCCTGTTCCCGTGGGTCGGCGCGATCCCCGACCTGTTCTTTCGCTCGAACACCCGCAACCTGCGCATCATCAAGCGCCACCTCGACAAGCATCATGCAAGCACGGCGACGGTAAACGTCGAACCCGCGCGGGGCGACCGTGCCGCACGCAACGCGCCGGTCCGCCCACCTCGCTGAGCGGGCGGGCTATTATCGGCGCCGACCCTCTGGGTCAGGTGACGGACCGACCATCGACGTTGCCGGCCGGATTGTAGCGGCACACGAGCACGTCCCGCCCACGGGAAGTGGCGGTCGCGCAGCCCACTTTGGTGGTCCCGCTCCAGATGATCTGGGTGTAATGGGCGACCTGGTCCCAGCGTCCGGTGCGGCTGACGTTGGGGAACCTGCCGGCATGGTACCAGCGCTTCTCCGAAGCCCAATCGCCGATCATATGTTCGGGACTGAACGCGCCCCGCGTTCCCATCCACAGATTCTCCCCGACACCCCGGCGAAGGCGGCGGTCCGAGTGCCGGAAAGCCCCCGTGACCGCGAGTTGCTGCGCGTAAGCGGCGGCGCCTTGCGCAAGCGCCGGATCCCACGCCAGCGGCTGGACGCCCGCTGCACGCCGCTCGAAGTTGTGCGCGGCCAGGAGCCGCTGCGCCACCCTGGCCTGTTGGAGCGAGTGCAGGTTAACGAAATGCGGCAGCGGCCGGGGCTGCGCCGCGGCGCACCCGCCGACTGCGAGCGTCGCAAGCACCACCGCCCGGACGACGCCGGACGCAAACGTGGCATGCATGGTTGCAGCCCTCCCCCGCTGCGAACCATCGTTTCGCCCGCGAAAGATAGCAATCCGTTAACGTAGCGCTGGCGGCTGTTTACGGTTAGTCGCCGCTTATCTTCGGTGTACCGACGTCGCCCTGGCCAACCGTACGCCCGGCCATCTCAAGCATCCGCTCCAGCGGCACTCGGGCACGGTCCATGACATCGGCGCTGAGCTCGATCCGTGGCTCCAGATCGCGCAGCGATACGTACAGCTTCTCAAGCGTGTTCAGCGCCATGTACGGGCACATGTTGCAATTGCAGTTGCCGTCCCCACCGGGCACGCCGATGAACGTCTTGTCGGGCGCAGCTTTCTCCATCTGGTGGATGATGTGCGGCTCGGTCGCGACCAGGATCGTGTCGGCCGGGCTGCTTGAAGCGAAGTCGAGGATAGCCTTGGTCGACCCGACCAGGTCGGCATGCTCGACGATGTGCGGCGGGCATTCGGGATGTGCCGCCACCGGCGCTCCGGGATGCTCGGCCTTGAGCTTCAGCAGCTCGGTTTCGCTGAACGCCTGGTGGACGATGCACACGCCGGGCCACAGCAGCATGTCGCGGTCCGTCTTGCGCGCCAAATAGCCGCCGAGGTGACGGTCCGGCCCGAAGATGATCGGCTGGTCCTTGGGGATTTTGTCGAGGATCACCTGCGCGCTCGACGAGGTAACGATGATGTCGCTGAGCGCCTTTACCGCCGCCGAGCAGTTGATGTAGGTGAGCGCGATATGGTCCGGGTGCGCGGCGCGGAAGGCGGCGAACTGGTCGGGCGGGCAGCTGTCCTCGAGGCTGCAGCCGGCGTCCATGTCGGGCAGGATCACCGTCTTCTGCGGCGACAGGATCTTCGCCGTTTCCGCCATGAAGCGAACGCCGCAAAAGGCGATCACCTCCGCGTCGGTGGCCGCCGCTTTGCGCGACAGGTCGAGGCTGTCGCCGACGAAGTCCGCCAGATCCTGGATCTCCGGCTTTTGATAGTAATGCGCGAGGATCACCGCGTTGCGCTCGCGCTTGAGCCGCTCGATCTCGCTCAGGAGGTCGAGCCCCTTTAGATGTTGGACGGGTGAGGTCATGGCGTGCGCTATATCGGCGCGCAGCACCGCGCTCGCAAGTTCCGCGTTGGTCGAATGAGCAACCACTCTGGCCGAAGCATGCAACAGCCGTACAGCTTTACCTGCTCGTCTTCCGGCTATGACGATGTTCAGAGTTGCGGCCGCCGCGTCCATCGCATGTGCGTCGGCTCTCGGGTCCGTTTCTGCGCACGCACAGCAGGAGCCCGTCAGCCGAGGGCCAATGCTGGTGGAGATTGCCACGCCCACCAAGCCGATGCTCGCCCGCGCCGGCGGCAAGGACTTCCTCGCCTACGAGCTTCACCTGACGAATTCGTGCCCGATCGGACGATGACGATCGACGCTGTCGAGGCGCTCGGCGACGCCGCGCCTTTACAATCGCTCGACAAGGCTTCGGTTGCACGGAACCTCAGGATCATTGGAGTGCAGCTGGCGGAACAGGAGCCGACGCAGCTAGCAGCCGGTCAGCGGGCGATCCTGTTTCTCTGGGTGCCGGTTTCCGCGAACCTACCGCGCACGATCAGCCATCGCGTGCGCCTGCACATCGCGGGCGTGCCACGAACTTATCTGATCGATGGCCAAGCGATCGCCGTAACACAGCGCCCCGCGTGTGCTGCTGCCGCCGCTTCGAGGCGGTCCGTGGGTCGCAGCAAACGGGCCTAACCCGTCCGAGGTGCCCGCGCACAATCAACTGCTCTATCCAGAGCGAGGCGTCATCCACGTCCCGCAGCGCTTTGCGACCGACTGGATCTCGCTGGGCCCGACCGGGAGGATTTTCACCGAGCCAATCGACCGGAACAGCTCCTACTTCGTCTACGACGCGCCGGTTCTGGCCGTCGCGAACGGAACGGTCGTTTCGGTCCAAGCGGCGTTGCGGAGAACCGACCTCCCGAAGTTACCCAAAATTATCTCAGGCGGAACGAGCCGGTAATTATGTCGTTCTCGACATCGGTGGGGGCGCGTTCGCCTGCTACGGCCATCTCAAACCCGCAAGCGTTAGGGTGCGCCAAGGGCAGAAGGTTGTCGCCGGCGAACGAATTGCCGCGCTCGGGAACAGCGGGAACTCGACCGGGCCGCACCTCCATTTTCATGTGACCGACGGCGTCTCGTTCGGGTCGGAAGCAATTTCGTGCGTGTTCGCCGGCTATGCCGATCTAGGGCAACTCGGCGTCAGCCTCGACGATTTGGAAAAGGGAAAGGTCGCAGCGGTCGGAACGCCGGTGCAGAAGACTGACGATCTGCCGTTGGCGGTCGCGTCGTGAAGTTTTGACGCTCAGCGGCGTTCGGCGGCCCGCCGGCGCTCCGCGTCCTTGATCGCCTGCTCATAAGGGGTGGAGCGGTCGAGATAGGAAGGATCGGTGGTCCCGTCAGTGGGAAAGCGCGCGACCACCTTCACGTCGTTGAACCCCGCCGCCATCAGCGGCATCGCGAAGCTGCGCTCGACCGCGGTGCGCGCGGCCTGGCGGGCAAGGCGCATCGGCACTTCACCCGACGCCTGCTTACGCAGGTCCTGCACGGCGCGCGCGCGGTTCGCCTGATCGAGCTGCTGGTTGTCGTCGGTCACCCGGCCGAGCAGCCCCTCGCCATATTCCCGCGACGCAGCGAGGTCGACTTCCGGACCCGCAATCTCGATCTCGGGCAGATTGACGCTGAGCGTCTTGGCCGCCGCATCCCACTTCACGTCGCTCGGCTGCAGCTTGGCCAGGTCGAGCTCGTAGCGGACGCTGCCGGGCAGGATAAAAGTCCTTTCGGCG
>CADCVY010000092.1:0-4386 GCA_902806275.1 uncultured Sphingomonas sp.
AGGTGGCGGTCGAGGTGCCCTCGCCCGCGGCTGGGGTTCTTCGCGAAATCCTGCTTCACAGTGACTCGGAGGCGGTGCCGGGTGCGGTGCTTGGGCGGATTGCGCCGGTTGCCGAAGTTTCCGATCCCGTTCGGGCTGAGCCTGTCGAAGCCATGCCCTTGCCTGCCCCTGAAGAAGGACAGCCCTTCGACAGGCTCAGGGCGAGCGGGGTGGGGGATCGGGAGCTTCGTCTGTCGCCTTCGGTAAAGCGGGCGATCCTTCAGCATGCGATCGATCCGAAGACCATCGAGGGCACCGGCCGCGATGGGCGGATCACTCGCGCCGATGTGGACCGCGCCGTGGCGGAAGGCACCACCCGGCCGGTGGAGGGCGTGATCGCGCGCTCCGCCGGGGACATTGCTTCGCACGACGTGCCGCACGATCGGATGCGGCTTCGGATCGCCGAGAACATGCTGAACTCCGTGACGGTTGCTCCTCACGTCACGGCCATGTTCGAATGCGACTTCAGCGCGATCATCGCTCATCGGGCCCGGCACAAGGATGCGTGGGCGAAGAAGGGCGTGAAGCTCACCTACACCGCCTACATCGTCGCCGCCTGCGCCGAGGCGATGAAGGTCGCGCCGGCGATCAACAGCAGGTGGCATGAGGACCGGCTGGAGATTTACGACGATATCAACATCGGGGTTGGAACGGCGCTTGGCGAGAAGGGGCTTATCGTTCCGGTGCTTCGGCGCGTGCAGACCTTGTCGCTGAAGGGCGTTGCGTCCGGGGTGGACGAACTGATCGAAAAGGCGCGGGCGGAGAAGCTGACCAGCGCCGACGTGAAGGGCGGGACCTTTACCATCTCTAACCACGGAGTATCGGGTTCGCTGTTCGCGACCCCGATCATCATCAACCAGCCGCAGTCGGCCATCCTTGGTGTGGGCAAGCTGGAGAAGCGGGTGGTGGTTCGCGAGGTCGGCGGGCAGGACACGATCCAGATCCGGCCGATGGCCTATGTGTCGCTGACGATCGATCACCGGGTGGTCGATGGCCACCAGACCAACGCCTGGCTCAGCCGGTTCGTCGAGGTGGTGGAGACATGGCGGGTCGATTGACTAAAATCCGCTGCTCGCGGCCGGACGAGCAGGAGCGGTTGTTTCAGATTTGGCACGATTCGGTGCGGGGGACCCACGGCTTTATCGCTGAGGAGGATTTCCAGCTCTACGCAGGGCTGGTTCGGGACGAGATGCTCCCCTCGGGGAGCTTCTGGGTGGCGGTGGACGAGGCCGATCGGCCGCTCGCTTTCCTTGAGCTTCAGGGGCCGAAGGTGGAGGCCTTGTTCGTCGATCCGCTCCATCATGGACGCGGGATTGGGCGCGCGCTGATGGAGCATGCCCGGGGGCTCAGCTCCGTGCTAGAGCTGGACGCGAACGAGGAGAGCGGCGCGGTTGGGTTCTATCGGGGGCTCGGGTTTCGCGAGGTTGGGCGGTCTCCGACAGACGGGCTCGGGCGGCCCTATCCGCTGATCCACATGCGGCTGGATTGAAACCCCTCCCTTCAAGGGAGGGGTTGGGGTGGGTGTTTTTGATGCGTTCGGCGCGGGTGGCTACAACTCACCCACCCCTCGATCCCCTCCCTTGAAAGGGAGGGGAGGGTACTCAGCTTTCCTGGCTTTGGTTGTGCTCGCCGCCGGGGTCGGTGATTCCGCCTAGCGCTACGGCTGCGGCTTCGCCTTTTGAGGAGCGGCTGACGTCCGCGAGGGAGACTATGCCGACGAGCTGGTCGCCTTCGCGGCTCTTGACGGGGAGTCGGCGGACCTGGCGGTCGCTCATCAGCATCGCGGCGTCCTCGACGTCCTGGTCGTCGTAGATGAACAGGATGTCGTCGGTCATCACGTCGCGCACCGGCGTGTCGGGGCCTCGCCCTTCGGCGACCGCACGAACGGTGATGTCGCGGTCGGTCACCATCCCGCGAAGGCTGCCGCCGTCGAAGACGGGAAGAGCCCCGGTGTCGGCGCGGAGCATAAACTGGGCGGCTTCACGGATCGGCTGTTCGGACGAGACCGTCTCGACGCTGGCGGTCATGCATTCGGAAACCTTCATGGCGGCTCTCCTCAAACCTTGTTGAGAACCGCCAACGGGTGCGTGGAGCGCCTGTTCCAGTCGTTACGGCTGGTTCATGGTGAGAAGGTCGTAGGTGGCGACGACCTCGTCCTTCTGATTGAGGACGTAGACGGCCCAGCGGACCTCGCCCTTCTCCTCGTCGCGGATGCTTTTCGATTTAACCGTGAGCTCGACGCGCATGGAATCGCCCGGGTAGAGCGGGGTGAGGAAGCGCAGGTTCTCGAGGCCGGTGTTGGCGTACACCGGGCCCGGGGCGGGGTCGACGAACAGCCCGGCGGCGAAGCTCAGGATCAGGTAGCCGTGGGCGACCCGGCCTTCGAAGATCGGGCTCGCCTTGGCCGCTTCCTCGTCCATGTGGGCGTAGAATTTGTCGCCCGTGAACTCGGCGAAATGTTCGATGTCGGCGATGGCGACGGTGCGGCTGGCGGTCTTCAGCGTGTCGCCGATGGCGAGCTCGCTCATTTTGCGGCGGAAGGGGTGGACCTCGACCTCGTGCTTGGGGGCACCGGGCATGTACTGGCTGGTGATGGCGGCGATGATGGCGGGCGATGACTGGATGGCGGTGCGCTGCATGTAATGCTTGACCCCGCGCATCCCGCCCATCTCCTCGCCGCCGCCGGCGCGGCCGGGACCGCCGTGGGTGAGGACGGGCAGCGGCGAGCCGTGGCCGGTGCTTTCGGCGGCGTTGGTGCGGTCGATCACCAGCATGCGGCCGTGATAGGCGCCGGCGCCGAGCACGAAGTCGCGCGCCGCATCGGGCGAGTGGGTGAACAAGGACAAGCACAGACTGCCGCGGCCGCGGTTGGCAAGAGCGACGGCGTCGCCGAGGTCGTTGTACGGCATGATGGTGGAGACTGGGCCGAACGGCTCGCAGTCATGAACGGCGTCGGTGGTCCAGGGGTCGTCGGCGCGCAGCAGCACCGGCTGCAGGAACGCGCCGCCCTTGACCGCCGCCTCCGCGTTGGGGTCGCCGGCGACGATGCGGGCACCCGCGACCTCCAGCTGGCGAATTTTCTCGATCACGTCGTCGCGCTGGCTGACGCTGACCAGCGCGCCCATGCGGGTGTCGTCGGAGCGCGGGTCCCCGACCTTGGTCCGGGCGAGCCGTTCGCCAAGCGCCTGCTCGACGGCATCGAGGTAAGCGGCGGGCGCCATCGCCCGGCGGATGGCGGTGCACTTCTGCCCGGCCTTGACCGTCATCTCGGTCGCGACCTCGCGCACGAACAGGTCGAACTCCGGCGTGCCGGGCGCGGCATCGGGTCCGAGCACGGAAGCATTGAGGCTGTCCTGCTCGGCGACGAAGCGCACTGACTCGCGCATCACTGTCGGGTGGCTCTTGAGCTTGGAGGCGGTGTGCGCGGAGCCGGTGAAGCTGACCACGTCCTGGCCGGTCAGATGCTCGAACAGGTCGCCGACGCTGCCGACGATCAGCTGTACCGAACCGGGCGGCAGGACGCCGGCGTCGATCATGATCTTGAACGCCGCTTCGGTCAGGTAAGCGGTCGCCGAGGCCGGCTTCACGATCGCCGGAACCCCCGCGATCAATGTGGGGGCGAGCTTTTCCAGCATGCCCCAGACCGGGAAGTTGAACGCGTTGATGTGCACTGCCGCGCCCTGCAGCGGAGTGAAGATATGCTGGCCGACGAAGCTGCCCTGCTTGGACAGGCCCTCGAGCTGGCCGTCGAGCAGCACATGGGCGTCGGGCAATTCGCGCCGGGCCTTGGACGAGAATGAGAACAGGGTGCCGGCGCCGCCCTCGATGTCGATCCAGCCGTCCTTGCGGGTGCAGCCGGTCAGGTAATTGAGCTCGTACAGCTCTTCCTTGCGCGCCATGATGGCGAGGCCGAGCGCCTTCACCATCCGCGCGCGTTCGTGGAAGGTCATGCGGCGGAGCGCCGGCCCGCCGACCTCGCGGGCGTGGGCGAGCATGCCGCCGAAATCCAGGCCGCCGGAGCCGGTCAGCGCGACCGGCGAACCGTCGATGGCGCTGGGAAGCTCGGCAAGACTGCCGTCGCCGGCAATCCAGCGGTCGCGTTCGTAGTTGAGCAGTTGCGCGGTTTTCATGCGTTTATCCCGTCAGTGCGAGCAATGCGAAGCAATCCGGCTCTGGATTGCCGCGTCGCTGCGCTCCCTGCAATGACGGAGCCAGAGGGAGGCGAATTATCGAGAATAGATCGGGCGTGCTTCCCGAGCTGCCGCCGCGAGGCCGACGATGTCCATCGAGGCGAGCCAGGCCTCGATGGACATCGGCATCATCCCTGCACGAAGAAATCGCTGCTGG
>CADCVY010000092.1:4396-11103 GCA_902806275.1 uncultured Sphingomonas sp.
ACTGCGGCAGCGGAGCCGCTTCCGTCCTCGTCATAGAACAAGCCGCCGGTGTTCGGGTTGTAGACGACGTAATCGTTGCTGTCGTGGGCAGCGCCGTCGGTGCTCAGGAACGCGCCGTCCAACTTCTTCCCTCCGTCCCCGAGCGCGGTATAGATTTCGTCTTTCAGACGGATCTGATCCTCGCCCGACGTGAAGTCGGTGATCTCGTCGATCCCGCCATCGGTGGTGTTGAGGTAGAAGCGATCGGTGCCGGTGCCGCCACTTAGAGTATCGTCGCCGGCCATCCCAAAGATCCGGTCGTCTCCCCCGAGTCCGTAGATGAAGTCGTCGCCGGACGCGCCAACAAGATTGTTTGCATCGGCCGTGCCCTTGATCGTCTCGCCGGTGGCCTGTTCCGGGGTCGGCGTCGGTTCGGGAGACGGTTCCGCCGAAGTCGGCTGGCTCGGCGCCTGCGCCACGCTGTGCTCCGCAAGCCACTTGCTCTTTTCCTTTTGCAGGAAGTCGCGGGCTGCCTTGCCTTGCAGAATAGTGAATCCCTTAGGGGGTAGCGGATAGTTCGACGGGAACGGCTTGTCGGACAGGTTCAGGAAATAGTTGCCCGACGACTCGGTGAGGTTGGACCATGCTTCCTTCAGCCGCGACAAGCCGTTGTGAACGGGGTCTTGGACGGCGATGATGGTGTTGAAAATCTTCAGGTCCGGGTTGTTCTGCGGGTCGCTGGTGTTGAACTTGAACGGCGAGCCGTGGGTCATCTCCCCGTCTTTGAGGAAGTCCTTCATGATGATGATGCTGTCGTCGACGGTCACCACGCCGTGCGCGGATTCGGTGTTGACCGTGCCGAAGCCGCTGAACACGCCATCCAGCAGGCTGTCGCGGAGCACTCCAGACTGAGCGAAATCGTTCTCGATTGCGTCGTCCCGAATGTTGCTCAGCCAGACGTCCTCGATCAACCAGCCATTCGAACTGCCGTTTGCGACCTTCAGCGAATCGTCGGGGACGAAGCGGATGCCGTCCCACGTCTTGTCGATGTGGAGGTTGCGGATCGTCGTATTCGGGCTGTTGCTGACGCGGACGCCGGTAGCCATGTGGTTGTAGATCGTCTGCCAGTCGGCGGTTTGGGAAATCTCGCCCCAAATCTCGCCGCCGTTGATGACCACTCCGTTGCTCCCGTAGATGTTGAGCGCTGGCACAGTTTCGTTGGCCGCGACACGCCAGTCGGCGGTGATCGCGTTGACGATCGTGCCGGAAGCAACGTTCTTAATCCAAGTCTCTTTATACTTGTAATCACCAGATAACGTAATAGTTGCCATGTAATCCCGCTCTTAAATGCGACACCCCTCAAGCAGGACGCGAATATTCTCCCGCCCTCGCCCAAGACTCTTGGGACGTCTGATCCGGCGCCAGCAGCCGATTGCTACCAGTCTGGATGCGTTGTGATTTTGGGACTTCCCCCGCCCCCCAACTCAGACCATTTGAAAGCAGTGCAATACGTCTATGCAGCTTCCGCCCGGTCGGGACCCGTGCATATGAGCGGGCTGCTGTACCGCAACTCGTTAAAGGTGAAGCGATACTTCGAAGCGACAAGCTTTGGAACGTGCTTCAAACCAGCACCTTATTAATCATGGTTAATTGCGACTCGTCCACGTCGTCCCCATCGCACTGCGAGTCTCGGCAAATGGTCGATAGCGAGGTCCGCCTCCGCAGCCGGCGCCGCTAGGTCAGCACCAAACGATCATAGCATCCGGATGTCGAAGCGGCGGGCCGTCGGGTGACTGCTCGCCAGGCCGCCGTCGACGACCAGCGCCTGGCCATTAACGTAGCTCGACTCGTCCGAAGCGAGGAACAGCGCCGCACGCGCGATCTCGATCGGCTCCCCCCCGCGCCCCAGAGGGGTCAGTTCGCCGATCCGGTGCCCCTGGCGGCGGTCGCGCGCCATGTCGTAGATCGGCTTGGTCATCCCGGTCTCGATCAAGCCGGGGCAGATGGCGTTGACGCGAATGTTGCTCCCGCTGAGCTGCTGGGCGGCGGTCTGGACGAGGTTGATGACGCCGGCTTTCGAGGCCGAATAGGCCGCGCCGCCAGCCCCGGAGCGCAGGCCGGCGACGCTGCCGGTGCAGATGATCGATCCCCCACCGCGCGCTTGCAGGTGCGGCGCCGAGTGCTTGATGGCGAGGAACGGACCGACCAGGTTGACGCGCAGGATTTCGGCCCAGTCGGCGGCGCTCTGCTCGGCGATCGAGGCGAAGCCGCCCGAGATGCCGGCATTGGCAAATACGATGTCGAGGCCGCCGTGATCGCTTGCAACGGCATCGACGACCTGCAGGACCGCATGATCGTCGGCCGCGTCCAGCACCAGGTCGGCGCCTTGGGCCACGTCCGCTCCGATCACCGTTGCGCCTTCGCTGCGGAACAGCTCAACCGCGGCCTTGCCGATCCCCGACGCCGCGCCGGTGACGATCGCGACCTTGCCTTTAAGACGGCTCATCCGACGGCCATAGCGACGGGGCTGTGAGCGGGGAACCGTGCTGTTATAGGGCGCGCATGGATTTCACCCTCGGCACGGCCGAAACGCAATGGCGCGACCGTGTGCGCGCTTTCATGGACGACCAGGTTCGCCCGCGCGTTCCCGACTATGACGCGCAGCAGCGCCAGGGTGAGCGGTGGAAGGTGCTGCCGGTGGTCGAGGAGCTCAAGGCCAGGGCCAAGGCCGAAGGGCTGTGGAACCTGTTCATGCCGCCATCGCACGGCGCCACTCCGGTGGACGACAGCTTCGCGTTCGACGGACCAGGACTCAGCAACCTCCAATACGCCTTTTGCGCCGAGGAGATGGGACGCATTCCATGGGCATCGGAAGTGTTCAACTGCTCCGCGCCGGACACCGGCAACATGGAGGTGCTCAACCGCTACGGCACCCGCGAACAGAAAGAGGAGTGGCTGCGGCCGCTGATGGAGGGCGAGATCCGCTCCGCCTTCCTGATGACCGAGCCGGACGTCGCCTCGTCCGACGCGACCAACATCCGCTGCCGGATCGAAATGCGCGGCAATCGCTATGTCATCAACGGCCGCAAATGGTGGTCGAGCGGGGCCGGCGACCCGCGCTGCAAGGTCGCCATCGTCATGGGCAAAACGGACGAGGGCGCCGACACCCACAAGCAGCAGTCCATGATTCTGGTGCCCACGGACGCGTCCGGGGTGACCATCGTCCGTCACCTGCCGGTGTTCGGCTTCGACGACGCGCCGCACGGGCACATGGAAATCGACCTCGACGATGTGGAAGTGCCGCCCGCCAACATGCTGCTGGGCGAGGGGCGGGGGTTCGAGATCGCGCAGGGGCGGCTCGGCCCGGGGCGCATCCATCATTGCATGCGGACCATCGGCGCCGCGGAAGAGGCGCTGGAGGCGATGGCCAAGCGGCTGATGAGCCGCACCGCGTTCGGCAAGACCATCGTCGAGCAGGGCGTGTGGGAGGAGCGCATTGCCAACGCGCGCATCGACATCGAGATGACGCGGCTGCTGTGCCTCAAGGCCGCCGACATGATGGACCGTGCGGGCAACAAGTCGGCGCAGGGCGAGATCGCGATGATCAAGGTCGCGGCGCCGCTGATGGCGCTCCGGATCATCGATGACGCCATCCAGGCGTTCGGCGCCGCCGGTGTGTCGCAGGATGCGACCCTGGCCAGCGCTTATGCGGGCATCCGGACGCTGCGCCTGGCCGACGGGCCCGACGAAGTGCACCGGCGGGCGATCGCCAGGCTCGAGTATAAGAAATACCGGTGAGCGAAGGTGAGGCGCTGGACGAAGCCGCGCTCGGGCGCTGGCTGGCGGCCAATGTCGCCGGCTTCGCGGCGCCGTTCACCATCACCAAGTTCCCGGCCGGCCAGTCGAACCCGACCTACCGCATCATCAGTGCCGGCGGCGAGATGGTGCTGCGCCGCAAACCGTTCGGCAAGTTGCTCCCCTCGGCTCATGCGGTCGATCGGGAGTACAAGCTGCTGAGCGGGCTGCACCCGCTCGGCTTTCCGGTGCCGGAGCCGCTGGCGGTGTGCACGGACGAGAGCGTGATCGGGGCCCAATTCTACGTGATGGAAGCGGTGCTCGGCCTGTCGTGGGCCGACGGCGCGCTGCCCGAGTTCGATCCGGCCAGCCGCCGCGCGATGTACGAGCAATTGGTCGATACGCTGGCCGACCTCCACCTCATCGACCCGGAAGCGGCCGCGCTCGGCGACTTCGGCAAGCCGGGCAACTATTTCGAGCGCCAGGTGATGCGCTGGACCCGCCAATACCGGGACAGTGAAACCGATTACCTGCCGGAAATGGAGCGGCTGATCGCCTTTCTGCCCGAGACGCTGCCGCAGCAGTCGCGCTCGTCCATCGTCCATGGCGACTACCGCATCGACAATGTGCTGTTCGACGGCGACGGCACGCTGACAGCGGTGCTTGACTGGGAGCTGGCGACGCTCGGCGACCCACTGGCGGATTTCTCCTACCTGGCGATGCAATGGTTGATGCCGGCCGACGGCGGCGCGGGGTTGGCCGGATTGGACCTCAAGCCGATCGGTATTCCGACGCTCGGCGAAATCGCGAAGCGCTATTCCGAGCGCTCAGGGGTGCCCGTCGCGGGCCAGCTCGACTGGTATTTCGCCTACAATCTGTTCCGGCTGGCGGGCATCGTCCAAGGCATCAAGAAACGCGTGCTCGACGGCACCGCGTCCAACGCCAAGGCGGCGGAAATGGCCAAGCGCGTGCCGATGCTCGCCAAGGCCGCCTGGGGGTTTGCGGTGAAGGCGGGGGCGTAGGCTAGCCGCTCGTCCTTCGATACGCCGCGGGGCGGCTACTCAGGATGAGCGGTTTGAGAGTGTTCCGCTCATCCTGAGTAGCAGCTGCGCGAAGCGGAGCTGCGTATCGAAGGACCATTTCAGCGCCCCGTGAACGTCGCCTGCCGCTTCTCAAGGAACGCGGCCACCCCCTCGCGATAATCGTCCGTAAAGCCCAGCCGCCGCATCGCGTCCCTTTGCCGGTCGAGCTCCTCCTCCAGGCTGTAGCGCCAGCTGGAGCGAATCATGTGCTTGATCGCGGCGAGGCCGAGCGGGGGCAGGGACGCCAGCTTGGCGGCGAGGGCGTCGGTTTCGGAGTCCAGTGCCTCGTCGTCAACCGCTTTCCAGATCAGCCCCCACTCGGCCGCTGTTTCGGCCGGCAGCGGCTCGCCGGTCAGGGCCAGTCCGAGCGCGCGGGCCTGGCCGACCAGGCGCGGCAGCACCCAGGTGCCGCCGCTATCGGGGATCAGTCCGATCGCCGAGAAGCTCTGGATGAACTTGGCTGACTTGGCGGCAACGACGATGTCGCAGGCAAGGGCGATGTTGGCGCCGGCTCCGGCAGCAACTCCGTTGACCCGGGCGATGATCGGCTGCGGCAGTGAGGTGAGGGTGCGGACGAGAGGGTTCCAGCTTTGCTCGACCGTCTCGCCGAGATCGACGGTCTCGCCGGGCGCAACGGCGCGGTCGTTGAGGTCCTGGCCCGCGCAGAAGCCGCGGCCGGCGCCGGTCAGGACCAGGACCCGAGCACCGCCAATGCTCGAAAGCGCGTCCCGCAGCTCATCGTGCATTTGCCGGGTGAAGCTGTTCAGTCGGTCGGGACGATTGAGGGTGATCCGGGCGATTACGCCGGGTTCAAACTGGATGTTTTCGTAGGCTGCCATGCTCGCTCACCCTCACCCATCTGCGCCTAACCTCGCTGCGCTCGCTAAGGCTCCGTAACCCTCTCCCGTCAAGGGAGGGGGGCTGGTAGGCTCGGGCGATGAACCAAGACGAACTCGCCGCACGTGTTGCGCATACCATGCTTGCAGACGAGGGCACCGGCCCGGCGTGGGGGATCGTCATCGAGGAAGCGCGGGCCGGCTACGCGCGGCTCGCGATGACCGTGCGCGCGGAGATGCTCAACGGCCATCGCACCGCTCACGGCGGGATGATCTTCGCGCTGGCGGATACGGCGTTCGCCTATGTGTGTAATGGCGGTAACGTCCGCACCGTTGCGGCGCAGGCTTCGATCGTGTTCCTGGGCAGCGTGGCCGAAGGCGAGCGCTTGGTCGCGGAAGCACAGGAGCTTGCAAGCGCGGCCCGCAACGGGGTCACGCGGGTCGCGGTGCGCACCGCGGAAGGCCGCCCGGTGGCGGAGTTCACCGGCTACTCGCGCAGCATTGGCGGAGCGGTTGTCGATGTTTGAACGTTGACCCCCAAAGGACTACATCGACACCCATGTACACAACCGAACTGAGCAAGACCGCCAAGATCGCGACCCTTGAGGACCCAGCGCTGCTGGAAGCGTTCGAGGCGCGCGTCGCGGCCGACGAGTTCATCGAACCCAAGGACTGGATGCCCGAGGCATATCGCCGCACGCTGACTCGCCAGATCAGCCAGCATGCGCATTCGGAAATCGTTGGCATGCTGCCCGAGGGGAACTGGATCACGCGGGCGCCGACGCTGCGGCGCAAGGCGATCCTGCTCGCCAAGGTGCAGGACGAGGCCGGGCACGGGCTTTACCTCTATTGCGCGGCTGAGACGCTGGGCACCAGCCGCGAGCAGATGATCGAGGCGCTCCATTCGGGCAGGGCCAAGTATTCGACCATCTTCAATTACCCGACGCTGACCTGGGCCGACATGGGCGCGATCGGCTGGCTGGTCGACGGCGCCGCGATCATGAACCAGGTGCCG